>NZ_QUDF01000009.1:0-164658 GCF_003477535.1 Eubacterium sp. AM05-23 | reverse complement strand
TTCTTTAAAATTTGTTGTATAATTATGCGGTCAATTAATTTTACAATTCGGGGTGTTCTTTTTTTGTTTAAGATTTCCAAAAAAGACTTGACAAAAAGGGGAGGTGGCTTTATCATTGATTTATGAAAAGCAATACATAGGACGTTCTTCGTTACACATTTAACAAATAGCGTTCTATTAAAAATTTTAGGCATAAAGGTAGGATGACCTACTAAGAAAGCAGAAAAGAGGTACTGAAATGGATCGTATGGTTGGTTTTATCGGACTCGGTATTATGGGAAAACCAATGGCTAAGAACCTGGTTAAAGGTGGATGCAGCCTTTTGGTAAACGATTTGAATGGGGAGGCAGTAAAGGAACTGACAGATATGGGCGCCCAGGCGGCAACCCTGAAAGAGATTGGTGAAAGATGTCCGGTTATTTTCACCATTCTTCCCAACGGCGGAATTGTTCAGTCGGTATTGTTTGGTGCTGACGGCGTGGCCGAGGGGATCAGAGAAGGCAGCATTGTTGTGGATATGAGCTCTGTGACGCCTACAGAATCGAAAGTCTGCGCCGAAAAACTGGCGCCTCTTGGTGTCGATTTCCTGGATGCGCCAGTAAGCGGCGGAGAACCCAAGGCCATTGACGGGACGCTGGCCTTTATGGTCGGCGGCAAGCAGGAAGCCTTTGACAAGATGACACCCTACTTTGACATCATGGGCGCATCGGCGCTGCTGGTCGGTGAAACTGGCAGCGGCTCTGTGACAAAGCTGGCCAATCAGGTTATCGTAAACCTGAACATCGCAGCTGTATCGGAGGCGCTGGTACTGGCGACAAAGGCCGGAGCCGATCCGGAGCTGGTTTACAAGGCCATCCGCGGCGGTCTCGCGGGAAGCACCGTTCTCGACGCCAAGGCGCCGCTGATGATCGACCGCAACTTTGTACCCGGCGGCAAGATTTCCATTAACCTGAAGGATATTAAAAACGTCATGGCAACCGCCCACGATATCGATGTGCCGCTGCCCATGAGCAGCCAGCTCCTGGAAATCATGCAGGCCCTGAAGGTAGACGGCCATCTGGAAGACGACCACGGCGGCATTGTACAGTATTTTGAAAAGCTGGCCGGTGTAGAAGTAAAACGCAAGGAAAAATAGGTGAGTGACATGGCAGAAAGATTAGACGCATCCATTTTAACAACCTTCAAGCCCATTCCGGAAAAAGAGGTTACTGCACAGCTGAATGAAGCCCTAAAGGGCTTTGACCGTAAAATTGTGGTTCTGGACGACGACCCCACTGGGGTACAGACTGTTCACGACATTTCCGTCTATACAGACTGGTCGGTTGACAGCATGCGCAAGGGCTTTGACGAAGAAAACAGTATGTTTTTCATCCTGACCAACTCCAGAGGGTTGACAGCCCCTGAGACCACAAAGGCTCACCGGGAAATGGCTAAGAACATTTTACAGGTCGCCAGGGAAACCGGCAAAAAATTTGTCGTGATCAGCCGGAGCGACTCGACCCTGCGCGGGCATTATCCACTGGAACCGGAAATTTTAAAGGACGTTATTGAGGCGGGTTCAGACCAGAAAATTGACGGTGAAATTATCTATCCGTTCTTTAAAGAAGGCGGCCGCTTTACCATTGACAACGTGCACTATGTGCAGGAAGGCGATGAGCTGGTGCCTGCGGGTGAAACCGAGTTCGCGAAGGATAAATCCTTTGGCTACAAGGCGTCTCATCTGGGCGAGTGGTGCGAAGAAAAATCCGGCGGCAAATACAAGGCTGAGGACGTGACCTTTATCGCGCTGGAGGATCTGCGAAACCTGGAAATCGACAAGATTACAGACCAGCTCATGCAGGTGAAGGATTTCAATAAAATTGTGGTCAATTCCATCGACTACGCCGATGTTAAGGTTTTTGCCATCGCACTGGTAAAAGCCATGAATCAGGGTAAAAACTTTATATTCCGCTCAGCCGCAGCCATCACAAAGGTGCTTGGCGGCGTGCCGGATAAGCCCATTCTCAGCCATGACGAACTGATTTTAGCAGAGAACAAAAACGGCGGTATCATCGTTGTCGGCTCCCATGTCAACAAGACAACCGCCCAGCTTGAGGAGCTTAAAAACTCGGACAAGCGCATTGAATTTATCGAGTTTAACCAGCACCGTGTGCTGGAAGAAAACGGGCTGGAACAGGAAGTAGAGCGGGTGGTAGACATTGTGGAAGCGGATATTAAGGCTGGCAAGACCGTCGCCGTTTATACCCGCAGGGACCGCTTCGACCTGGATACCGATGATAAGGATGAACAGCTTAAGGTGTCTGTCAAAATATCCGATGCGGTGACCAGCATTATCACAAACCTGTCCGTGCGGCCTAACTTTATTGTAGCTAAGGGGGGGATCACCTCCAGTGACATTGGCACCAAGGCGCTGCGGGTGCAGAAAGCGAATGTCATGGGCCAGATCAAGCCGGGGATTCCAGTATGGATGACCGGAGAAGAGAGCAAATTCCCGGGACTGCCCTATGTGATCTTCCCAGGCAATGTCGGCACCAATACCACGCTGAGAGAAGCAGTTGAGACCCTGATGGGGGACTGAAAGAGCAGTGAATAGTGGATAGTTGAGGAATGCTTTCGCCCTGCGGTCGCATATAATCAAATCTTAATCAAATCTGCAGGGCAGATTTGCACCTAAACTATCAACTATTTTAGGATTATTAACGGCCAACGCTGCCGTTTGATAAAATAAAATTTATATGAGGTGAACTTTATGAACATTTTCTTATCCTATCCATTGGACCCGAACGATTTAGCATGGCCAGGCGAACCGGTCATTAAAGTAAGACAGTGTACTGAAATCGGTGATGAAACCCCGTTCAACAGCTTTATGTCCGAGCTGCCAAACCACTGCGGCACCCATTATGATGCGCCGAAGCATTTTAATCCTGACGGGCTGAGAATCAACGAGTTGCCCATTGACTACTTTGTGTTTAAGAAGGTACTGCTTTTAGATATTCCGAAAAATGCCTGCGAAGGTGTAACCATCGAGGATTTACAGAAGCATGAGGAAGAAATTCAGCAGGCAGATCTGCTGCTGATCCGTACCGGCTTTGGTGAAGTAAGAAAAACAGATCCCAAGAAATACCAGATGGAAGGCCCATTCCTGACACCGGAAACCTGCCTGTATATGGTCAACACCTACAAGAACCTGAGATGCGTGGGCTTTGACTTCCTGGCAATCGGCTCTCCCTGCAATGATCTGGCAGCGCCGGCGCACCAGAATCTGTTAGGACTGAACACTGAAAAATTCATCACTGCAATCGAAGACATGAACCTGTCCGAATTAAAGGGCAAAATCAATTTTGTCGTTGCCGCTCCGCTGCGCATTGTGGGCGTAGACAGCAGCCAGGTCAGTGTTATTGCAGATTTAGACTAAAAAAGAGCCTCCGGGCTCTTTTTTTGGTGGAAGGTTGAAAGTGGAAGGTGGAAGGTTTTGGACCTTCAACTTTCAATCTCTTTGCTGTGCCAGAAGGTCATGCTCTTTTCCACAGCGGCGTCGATGCTTTTCACATCCTTTTCCTGAATACAGCGGAGGATTTCCTTGTGATAGCCCTCAGCCTTGTCAAAAAGCTCCTGGGTATTGATGGTATCCTCAATGGACAGGGAAAAGATTTCATAGATGCCGTTGACCAGCTTGGAAATATAGGGGTTGCCGCAGATATCCGCAATGGCAACGTGAAACTTGTAATCCAGGTAGGCAGCTTTTTCCTTGTCGCCGCTCTCATAGGCCTTACGGATATCCTTGATGATCTGGCTGAGGTGGACGATATCGCCGTCGGTGGCTTTTTTCATGGCTGTGCGCAGGACCATTTCCTCCATGCACTCCCTGAATTCCACCATATCCGGGTCGCTTTCGGCCTGGAAGATGATGCTGTAGATAATGGGGTTGAACACCGTGGGGGCAATATGGTCGCACACATAGGTGCCGTCGCCGCGGCGGATGTCCACCACGCCCAGGGCGGATAAAATTTTCATGGCCTCACGCAGGGAGTTCCGTCCCACGTTCAGCTCTTCCATGAGCTCAAATTCACTGGGGAGTTTTTCCCCTACTTTAAACTGTCCGGTAGAAATGGCTTTGACGATCCGGTCGATAATCTTGTCAACAATAGAGGAGTTATCAATGGGTGAAAGGGCATTTGCCGGTTTTTTTCTGTCGCTTGGCATAAATTCAAATCTCCTAAGGTCATCTAGTAGGATGTTTGGACATCCTGTTTGCACTTTATTATAACCTACCGGCAATGAATGATCAAATGTTTATTTAAGAATCGGAACGCCTTTCTCAGGACAGCGTGCTCTACAGGTCCTTATTCATAAAAATGCGCCTGGAGACCACATAGGACAGGAGGCCAAACGCCAGCACGAACACCGGGGAGCACCAGGCCAGAAGGGTGAGAGTCTGAGCTGAGAGGGGCCTTAGCGCAGGCAGATAGCTGCTGAAGCTTATAAAAATAAGAGTAGGAATCAGTACCACGATCATCAGGACATACCGGGCTTTTTCGACACCGAATTTGTAGATGATTGGCGTGGCGAGCGCGCCGAGAAACAGCGCCACCAGGGCCGAGCACAGGGTGCCGATGAGGATTTCCTCAATGGATACATGGATCATCTGGCCGATAACAAGGCTGAGAGCCAGTGTGATGACCGTGCCAAAGGCGCACAGCAGAAGGATGAAAAGGTATTTGCTTTTTACCAGGTCGGCCCGGCTCAGGGGCAGGGTCATGGCGAATTCGTCCCAGTGGTTGTAGCTGTCATAGTTGAAGCTGCTGAGGGCGCAGATCATGACCAGAATGGCGTTGACGCCTGAGAAAATACTGGTCGAGGCCATGCCAAAGGCCATAAAGATATACAGCACCATGAGCACAGCCAGTATCCTGAAATACCGGCGCATGCCGAGAAATTCTTTGATGATTAAGCCTTTCATTTTTGGTCTCCTTTTGTATAAAACACCATGATATCCTCAAGACTGGGGGTATCGACAATCATATCCCGAAAGCGGTTTCTCACGGCCACGGGGTTTTTGATCAGAGCCTGAACGTCAAAGCTTGAGCGCTGGACGCCCACCACGTCGGTGAGTGTGAGGGACTCGAACTGGCTTGGGCTGCACTTGAGGATGCCGTAGCTTTCGATGAGCGTATCCTTGGCCTCGCTGAACAGAATCTGCCCGTCGTGGATAAAGGTGATGTAGTCTGCCACCCGCTCCAGGTCGCTGGTGATGTGGGAGGACATGAGAATAGCGTGATTCTCATCCTCGATGAATTCCTGGAAGATGTCCAGAATTTCGTTGCGCACGACCGGGTCCAGCCCGCTGGTGGCCTCGTCCAGAATCAGGAGCCTGGGCCTGTGGGACAGGGCGGCGGCGATGGAAAGCTTCATTTTCATCCCCTTGGAGAGGTCCTTAAGCCGCTTGTCTGCAGGAAGCCTGAAGCGGGAGAGGAAATCCTCGAACAAGGCCTTATCCCAGGTTTTGTAGATATTGCCCATAATTTTCGTGATCTCGGGCGGGCGAAGGTCGTCGGGAAAGTTCTGGTCGGCAAAAACGACGCCCAGCTCTTTCTTGATGTCTTTTTCATTCTGCGCGGCGTCCATGCCCAGAATCTGCATGTCGCCGCTGTCGGGGTGGATCAGGCCCAGCAGTGCCTTGATGGTGGTGGTTTTGCCGGCGCCGTTTTCTCCGATAAAGCCCATGATGCTGCCTGAGGGCAGATTAAAGCTGACATCCTTCAGGGAAAAGCCGCTGTAGTGTTTGCTGAGGTTTTTAATTTCGATGGCGTTTTGAGTGTCCATTAGCTGTCTCCTTTGTAGAGTAATGTGATAAGTTCGGTGAGCTCGGAAAGGGTGAGGCCACAGCCCTGCGAGAGTTCAACGGCCTGTTCCAGGAGTTCTTGTATCTGGCGGTAGTTTTCTTCGCGGATGAACTCGGTGTTTTTCTGGGCGACAAAGCTGCCCTTGCCCGGAGCGGTCTCAATAAACCCGTCCTGCTCCAGATCGGCGTAGGCCCGCTTGGTGGTGATGACGCTGATGCGCAGCTCCTTTGCCAGAACCCGCATGGAGGGCAGGGCGTCGCCGGGCCTTAGCTCGCCTGTAATGATCTTATTTTTAATCTGCGTGGTGATCTGTTCATAGATCGGCTTTCCACTGCTGTTGCTGATGATAATATCCATGGATGATCCTTTCAAAAGTTATACTGTATATATACGATATATACAGTATATACTCGCTTGAAGGACTTGTCAAGAAAAATTTTGCTGCGTGCTCAGCCCCTGCTTTCCGGAGAAAGCAGTTTACGCGCCAGTTCGGTCTTTTGCTTCTGACGGGCGGGGCGCTGGCTTTGCCCCTCGAAAAGCATGGGGCTGCACATTTCATTGATACGGTCTTAAATGCGGCGCTGGGCCATGTTTTTGGGATTTTTGAGCTGCTCGGGCGTCAGGTTGGTGGTGATGATGGTGGGCTTTCCGCTTTTGTAGCGGGCGTCGATAAGGTTGTAAATCTGCTCCAGGGTAAACTCACTCTGGCGCTCGATGCCAAAGTCGTCAATCAGCACCAGGTCATAGGCGGCCAGGCGGTCGTAGTACTGGCTCCGGCTCCGGTCGCTTTCAAACTCGCCGGGCAGGTCGTCTCTCAGGCGGGTGAGGCTGGTGCCCAGGACATTGTAGCCTTTGTCGTTCAGGACGTTGACGATGCAGCCGGCCGTAAAGGTCTTTCCGGTGCCCACATCGCCGTAAAACAGCAGGCCGATATTTTCACTGCGGCTTGTATCAAACTGGGCGACGTATCGCTTTGCTTTTTCGATGGCGCCGGGGCAGGCGCCATTGTCGGCCTCAAAGGTCATTCTGCGCAGGGCAGGGTCCTGAATATGGGAGGCCTTCCGTTGTTTTTTCCGTTCGGCCTGCTGACGGGCCTTAAAGGCCTGGTCGCGCTGGTCGCGGGCTTCGGTTTTGCACTGGCACAGGCAGGACACCTTTTTTCTGACGTGACCAAAAACCACCCATGTCTCCATGGGGGTGTGGCAGAGGGAACAGTGCTTAAGTCCGTCCACTTCATAGAACTCCTGGCTGCCGGCGTTGGGATTGGGAATTGTGGCTTCAAAATTCACAGGCTTTCTCCTTTGCTTGCGGTGTAATCTGGAATGGGGCTGTCTGGCTGATTTTTGTGCTTTTCCGCGTCTCGGCGGTAAAAGCTGAGAATGGTATGGTAATGGCTTTTGTAGCGCTTGCTGGCGGTTTTTGGGCCAATCTGGCCAATGTACTCGTTAAGCCGGTCGATGTAGCGCAGGGTGTCGGGTTCTCCCAGACGTTCGGTGAGCCTTGCGCGCTCGTTGGGAGTGAGGGTGACGAAGTCGCCATAGCACTCTTTGAGTTGGTCTGGTTTGCTTTGGTTTGGTTTATTTAATGTGTCCGGAACCGTATCCAGAACTGTGTCCGGAACCATGTCCGGAACTGTATCCGGAACCGTGTCCGGTTTTGACGTTTTTTTGCCGTTGCCTCCGGCTTTAACCAGATCCACAAGGTGATAAATCCCGCATTGGTTTTTGCCCCCTTTTGAATAAGCCAGAAAACCGCCTTCACAGAGCTCCTTCCGTGCAACCTGCATCCGTGTCAGGCTGAGGCCGCTGAGCCCGCAGATTACGGAATTGGCCGCGGTAAAGCGGTCTGGGAAATACAGGTCGTTAGCGTATTCCAGAAGAATGGCATAAAGGGCAATGGCGTTTGATGAAAGCGGGCTGGCCAGTCGCTTTCTTCGGTAGGCGTTGAGCTGTTTGAGATAATCCATGTTTTTCCTCCTTTGGAGATGCTTCTACTACATACATACTTTTTTTGACAAAAATATCAACGGTTTGTTTAACGGAATTTCAAATAAAATGAAATTTTCAATCGTAATAAAAGAATAAAAATGATTTAATGCCAAATGGGCAACTTTTTTGTTCGGTTTATTCTTGTATACATAGGGGCAAATGCAGTTCCTACTATGAACATACCGAATTTTCTGAAATTGGGCGACACCTTTAAGAAATAATTCCTTTACCCTTATTTCACGTGTAGAAGCCTCTATTCATACAATGGAAAAAAGGAGGCGGATTTTACCGGATTTTGTTCAAAAAAAGAAAAAACTGGATATAATAAAAAAAAGACCGCGTAGAGCGGTCGCAGACTGTCGAAAAACTTTATCATGAGAACATAAAGCGTTAAAAAGAGGGGTGTTTAATGGAGAATGGAAAATTGAGAATGGAAAATGATTGAACCCTTTTTCTGTCGAAAAAGCGATTGAAACAGCGGCCTTTGGCCGCAAATCCAATCAAAATGCGCAGCATTTTTTTCCTCTAATTCTCCATTCTGCATTCTCAATTCTCCATTGAAACAGCCTCTGGATTTAACCTTGAATCACGCGCTCGATTTTTCACACACCCGTACTCAAGCGCTCAGCCTTCCATCCCCGGCCCATTGCGTCAGCGGCCAGGATGGCATGGTAGATGATTTCGGAGTTGACGGTGACAGGCTCGGCGACAATGTGCCTGGCCTTTGCGGCGCGCTCGGCTACCCGGCGAAGATCGGTCTCCATACTGGCCTCCAGGCCGATTTCGGCAAGGGTGACGGGCAGTCCCACACTGGTGGAAAAGGCCAGGACCTCCTCGATCTCCGCTTTCGGGCGGTTTTCGAGCACCAGCTGGCACAGGGTGCCAAAGGCTACGATCTCACCATGGGTGTAATTCCGGCAGGCCTCCACGGCAGAAAAGCCGCTGTTCAGTGAGTGCGCCCCTGCGCAGCCCACACATTCCACGCCCAGTCCGCTGAGCAGGGTGTTGGCCTCGATGATATTTTCCAGGGCCTCGGTACAGGCGCCGGCTTCGGCAGCCTGCTTAGCCTTCAGGCCGTCCTCAAGCAGCACCTGGTAGCACAGCTCAGACACTGCCATGCCGGCCAGGGTGGTGCGGTAGCCCTTGCCGATGCGGTTGGCGGTATTGGATTCCTGATGCGCCCTGGCCTCAAAATAAGTGGACAGGGCGTCGCCCATGCCGGATACCAGCAAACGGACAGGCGCCTTAGAGACGATTTTGCTGTCGACCAGAATGAGGTCGGGATTGCGTTTGAAGTAGATGGTCTCAGCGTGGACACCCTCCTCGGTGTAGGTAACTGAGAGGGCCGAGGTGGGCGCGTCTGTGGCGGCTGAGGTCGGAGCGATGACAATGGCTGCCGAAGCCTTGATCCCTGTGTATTTGGCGGCGTCGATGGTCTTGCCCCCTCCGATTCCCACGACAACATCGCTGCTGTAGCCTGAGGCGATGGCGGCCAGGCGTTCAAGCTCTGTGATAGTAGTTTCACCGCCGAATTTGACCGATTCGATGACAGCGCCGGCCGTTTCAAACTGGTCCTTTAAGGCAGGCGAAAGGGTATCGTAAAAAAACGGGTCAATGATGGCAAGCACCTTTTTTCCGTAGTCGGCTGTATAGTCATGAAGGCGCTCAAGCTCGCCGTAGCCCTGAATGTAGCGGCTGGGGGAGCCAAATGCGCGCGTGGTGGATGTAAGCATGTGTAAAAACCTCCTGATGTAAATGAATTTGGGAGTATTATACCATATTGCCAGGGAGAGGCAAAGTCTGAAGCGCCATCTTCAACCTGGCACTTTTCACTTTAAGGGAATCCTGTTATAATAAGCTAAAAGAAAGTGAGGGATTCATATGAACCATCAGGGAACGCGCAAAATTGAAACCGGGCGACTGGTGCTGCGTCAGTTTTCCATTGACGACGCAGATGCCATGTACCTGAATTGGGCGGGAGACCCGGAAGTCACCCGTTTTTTAAGCTGGCCCACACATGAGAGCGTGAAAGCCTCCCGTGCGGTCATTGAGGAGTGGCAGAATAACGCCATCCTGCTGGACGATTATAACTGGTGTATCACCTGCAGAGAAACCGGCGAGCCCATTGGAAGCCTCGGCGTTGTCCGGATCGATGAGGCGGCAGAGGCTGTGCATGTGGGCTACTGTATCGGCCGTAAATACTGGAACCAGGGGCTCACCACAGAGGCCCTGTCAGCGGTGATTGGCTTTTTCTTTGAGGAAGTGGGCGTGAACCGCGTTGAGGCTCTGCACGCTGTTGAAAACCCGGCGTCCGGGAGCGTCATGCAGAAGTGCGGCATGACAAAAGAAGGGGTGCTCCGGGAATACAATGTGAACAACCATGGCCTCTGCGACGCCGTGATTTACAGCATTTTGCGCCGCGAATGGCAGAAAGCAGCGGGCTGAACCCTTGCAGAGCCATGAAAGAAATGGTATAGTGTTGGTAGAAAAGGGCGGTGAAGTGAATGCTGCATGTAGAACGCAGAAAAGAAATACTCAATAAAATCCTGAAAGAGGGTTCCGTAAAGGCTGACGCGCTGGCAAAAAAATACGAAGTAGGCGTGCCGACCATCAGGAGGGATTTAAAATACCTGGCAGAGGAGTACGGCATTGAGCTGACCTACGGGGGCGCCTATGCCAAGGAAAGCCTGGCCAGCCAGACCACTGTGGAGATGAACATTGCCCAGAAGAAGCTGCAAAACCTGGATGAAAAACGGATCATCGCGCAAAAGGCGGCAAAGCTGATCAAGGATGGGGATACCATCGCGCTGAACTCAGGCAGTACGGTTGAGCTGGTTCTCGATTACCTGGAGGATATGAAAAGCCTGAACGTCATAACCCTGTCGCTGAATGTGGCCCTCAAGGCCTCCACAGTAAAGGGTGTGAATGTCTTTATGCCTGGCGGGCGGCTGCGCAGTATTTCCGGTGCTTTTTATGGAAAGGATGCGGACGATTTCCTCAGGAAGTTTAACATTGACAAGGCCTTTATGGGTGTTTTGGCTGTTTCCATCCCCAAGGGCGTGACCCACAGCTCGCTGGAAGAGATCGAGGTTAACCAGACCCTGGCCGAGATCAGCCAGAAATGCTATCTCATGGCCGACTACACCAAGTTTGACAAGATATCTCTGGCCAAGATGTTCGACCTTAATATTTTCGAGGCCTTCATCGTCGATGGTAAAGAGCCGGAAATTTACAGGGAATACGCCCGTAATAACGGGATTGACATCCTGTGAAATCGTAAAAATATCTTTAATATCAGAATTAGCTATTGACATCGATTTATAAACATGCTATTATTGAATAAATTAATACGTATTGGTTTGAGATTGTAGAAACCGCAATAAATAAATGGGAGTGCTTTCCTGTTTGTTTATCGCGGTTTTTTTCTATCTTAAATCATTGGAAAGAGGCCACTCCAATGATCACTAAGGAACAAATGAAGACTTTTAAAGCATACCCGGTTATTGCCGCTGTGCGGACGCCAGAGAATTTCAGGCAGGCCCTCGAGTCAAAAGTGCGGGTGCTGTTTATGGTAGGAGGCGATTATTTTAAAGCAGAAAAGCTGATTAAGGAATTTAAAGAACGAAATGGACTGGTATTCCTGCACATGGACCTGATTGAAGGCATTGGACGGGACATCGGCGGCATTCGATACGCGGTGGAGCACACCGGAATTGATGGCGTCATCTCGACCAAAAGCCATATTCTGAAGCTGGCGGCTAAGGAAAACCTGATCACCGTGCACCGGATTTTCCTCATGGACAACCAGGCGCTGGAAAGCGGCATTAACCTGTTTAAGGCGTCGAAGCCGGATATTATCGAGCTGACGCCAGGGCTGATCCCGCGGATCGTGCGCAAGGTAAGCAATGAATTTGATCAGCCTGTGATCACAAGCGGGCTGGTTTCAAAGCCGAGCGACGTTAAAACAATGATACAGGCAGGCGCCATGAACATTGTGTGCAGCTGCGAGGCGCTTTGGAATTTGTAAAAAGGAGAGAAAAGAATGAATTCGAGAGAACGTGTGATGGCAGCGGCCAGCCACCAGGAGCCCGACCGGGTGCCGGTGGATATGGTCCTGACCATTGATGTATACAGAGATATGAAAAGACTGCTGAAGATGGACCATCTTCCAGACACACCCAGAATGGGCCACTGGACCGATGTCCAGATGCCGCTGGAGATGATCCAGGCGCTGGATCTGGACATGTACTACATTTCGCCAAGATCGGCCAAATCAGCCCATTCCAGACAGTTTGACGATGGCAGCTTTACCGATGAATGGGGCTGTTATTGGAAAAAGACCATGATCGACGGCGGACATTTTTACTTTGAGCTGCAGAACCCGCCTCTGGCCGACGCCACTATCGAGGATCTGGAAAGCTACGACTGGCCCGACCCCACCGATCCGGCGCGCTACCAGGGCCTGCGCGAGGAGATGCAGATGGTCCGGGACAAAAGCGACCTGGCGATTCTGGCAAAATTTGCCGGCGCTGTCTTCGAGGTGGCCACCTATATGCGCGGTCACGAGCGCTGGTACCGTGACCTCATCAACAATCAGGAATTTGCCCACGCGCTGCTGGATAAAGTCTGTCAGATACAGAAGGAAATCGACCGTGTCTGCATCGACGCGGTGGGTGAATACGTGGATATTCTGCGCCTGAGCGGCGAGGATCTGGGCACACAGGACAGCCCGCTCATTTCACCGAGAACCTTCCGGAAGGTGGTAAAACCCCATCTCGAGGAGCTCTGGGTGAGCGCGAAGACAGAGCTGCGGAAGAAGAATCCCAACGGCAAGGTCATGCTTCACAGCTGCGGCTCGATCCGCCCCTTTATCCCGGATCTCATCGACTGTGGCATCGACATTCTGGACCCGGTACAGCCGGGCGCCAACCACATGAACCGTTACGAGCTGAAACAGGAATTCGGTGATAAAATCGTCTTTCACGGCAACATCGATATTCAGAAAGTACTGCCCTTTGGCACAAAGGACGAGATCACCCAGGAAGTGCGCGACGCCATTAAGGCACTGGCGCCAGGCGGCGGCTTTCTGCTGTCACCGGCCCACAATGTTCAGAGCGATGTGAGCGCGGAAAATCTGGTGCATATGATCGAATGTGCCCACGAATTCGGCGTTTATCCCATTCAATTGTAAGCGAATAAAAAATAATTTTTGGAGAGAGTAGAGATGAAAAATTATATTAGTGGAATCGATATCGGAACAACCGGCGTAAAAGTGATTATTTTTGACATGGAGGGCGCCACTGTCAGCAGCGCTTACCGTGAGTATCCCTGTACCTTTCCGCAGTCGGGATGGGTAGAACAGGACGGGGAAATGACCTGGCAGCAGACTTGCGAGGCCACCCGGGAAGCCATCGCCAAGGCAGGCATTGATCCTGCGGAAATCCGCGCCATCGGCCTTTCCACCCAGCGCTGTACCTTTACCCCGGTGGATGAAGCCGGCATGCCTCTGCGGTCTGCCATCTCCTGGCAGGACAGCCGTTCCTTTGAGGAATGTGAAGAGATCAGCCGCCTGGTGGGCGCGGAGCGTTATTATGAGATCACCGGCCTGCCGGTAGGCACGACCTGGTCAGTCAGCAAGATCATGTGGATCAGGAAACACCAGCCGGAGATTTATGCGAAAACTTATAAGTTTGCCATGGATCAGGAGCGTATTTTAAACAAGCTCGGCGCAGAGGGTTACTTTGAGGACTGGTCCAATGGGTCCCTGCAGGGGCTGATGGACATCAAAGCCTTTGAGTGGAGCGATGAGCTGATCGAGGCTCTGGAGCTTGACAAATCTAAGCTGCCGACCCTGGTGCCGTCGGGCAAGGTCGTTGGAAAAATATCAAAAGAGAGCAGTGTGCTCACAGGCTTTGCCGAGGGAACGCTTCTGGTTTCAGGCGGCGGCGACCAGCAGTGTGCCGGTATTGGCGCAGGTGCGGTGAAAAAAGGTACCATTGAGGTAACCATTGGCACCGCAGGTGTCACCCTTGCTTATATGGACGAGCCCATCTACGACGGCAGCATGCGCCTGCCGTGCTCAGCCCATACGGTTGCGGGCAAGTGGGAAACAGAAGGCCTGCAGAACGCGGCCGGAAGCTCCCTGAAATGGTACCGGAACGAATTTGCCGTACCAGAGATAGAAAAAGCAAAAGCGCTGGGAGTTGACCCTTACGATCTGATCAATGAACAGGTAGAGGGGATACGCCCCGGCAGCGACGGGCTGATCTGTATCCCGTACTTTGCCAGCTCGGCAGCGCCGAACTGGGACCCCTTTGCCCGCGGAACCTTTATCGGCCTGACCCTGGGCCACAGCCGGCAGGCCATGGCGCGGGCCATTATGGAAGGCGTTACCTACGAAACTCGCGAGATCATCGACCAAATGATTACAAACGGTGTCGAGGTTGATGAGATTGTGCTGAGCGGCGGCGCCGCAAAATCCGACGTCTGGAACCATATCCAGGCAGACATTTACGGCAAGTCCTGCAGTATTCTGGCCGTAGAAGAAGCCACAGCGCTGGGCGCAGCAATTCTGGCGGCCGTGGGAGCAGAGCTCTACGCAAACGTGCGTGAAGCCGTTGCCCATATGGTGAAGATTGTGGCGGTTTGTGAGCCCGATATGCAGCGGCACGCGCTGTATAATGAATATTTTGAAATATACAAGGATGCCTACCAGGCGCTGAGAAAGGCAGACGTCTACGAACGCCTGGTGAAACTGGCATTAAAATGAGAAAACAGAGGAGACAAGAATGAATATATTGGATCAGATTAAGAATGCAGTTTATGAAGGTTTAGAGGACGATACGCCGTCCCTGGTGCAGGCTGCAGTGGACGAGGGAGCCAGTCCACAGGCTGTTCTGGATACCATGATGGCAGCCATGGAGATGGTGGGAGAGGAGTTTAAAAACGAAGAGATATACATACCGGAGGTGCTGTGCTCGTGCTACGCCATGCAGAATGGGTCAGAGGTGCTGAAGCCGCTGCTCACTGAAAACCAGCAGACAGCCGCCGGAACCATTGTGCTGGGAAGTGTAAAGGGAGATATGCACGATATTGGTAAAAACCTGGTAAAAATGATGTTTGAGGGCCGCGGCTTTAAGGTAGTGGATATCGGCATCGACGTGCCTGAGGAGCGCTTTGTGGAGGCCGCTGTACAGGAAAGAGCGGACATCGTGGCCTGTTCTGCGCTGTTGACCACCACCATGCCCGAAATTCCTAAAATCGTTAAGGCTTTTGAGGATGCGGGCGTTCGGGAGCAGTTTAAGATTATGATTGGCGGAGCGCCCATTACGCAGGATTTCTGCGATAAAACAGGCTGTGACGCCTTTGCCAAGGACGCGGGAAGCGCCGCCGAGACAGCCGTACAGATCTGTAGTCATTAACAGAATTTAAGCACACTGTGGAGACCAGTGTGCGGATACGGTTGGCAAAGTCGTTCATGAGCTGCAAAGAGAAGCATGAAGCTTTGAGAGTTGAAAATTGAAGGTGGAAAGTGGAAGGTTATGGAACGTTTTCTCTTTGGCTCAAGCGATTTAAACAGCGGCCTTTGGCCGCATTCAATCAAATCGGCCAAAGGCTGATTTGAACCTGAACTTTCAACCTTCAACTATCCACTTTCAACTTAAAAAGCCTCTTTATTAACGTTTTGTCTCCTAATATTAAAGTTTGACTATACTCTGAGCACGCTGTTGGAGACCAGTGTGCTTTTTTAATTGTAAAATTTGCAAAATTTAAAAATGAGTTGACAAACAACCAAAAAGCATATAATATTAACATAAAGTCAATACAAAATACATAAAAAGTGAATATGTAAAGCATTTACAAGCGAAAGAGGAAAGGAGGTTTCTGACACCGTAGCTGAGCATAAGGAAGACAACTGAATAATCATTTTTTGAGGAGTAAAGGAGTAAAAAATGAAAAACTATGTTTTAGTCATTGACGAAGGAACAACTGGTACCAGAGCGCTGATTTTTGACAGGGAATTTAATATTGTGTCCCAGTGCTATGAAGAATTCACACAGTACACACCGAGCGAAGACAAGGTTGAACACGACGCCATGGAAATTTACGACAAGAGTGTTCGGATGTGTAAGGAAGCCATGCTGTCAGGCGGCGTGGCGCCAGAAGAGATCGCCGCCATCGGCATTACCAACCAGCGGGCCACCTGCCTGGTATGGGATAAAAACACCGGCGTGCCGTTATACAACGCCATTGTCTGGCAGGATAACCGCACCGCGGCCCTGTGTCAGGAAATCAACGACAGTGAATGGGGAGAAAAAGCCCGCAAAGCCACAGGCTGGACAGTAGCGCCGGTTTATTCCTCTCTCATGCTGCACTGGTATCTTGAAAATGTACCGGAGATCAAAGAAAAGATCGAATCCGGCGAAGCGCTTTTCGGCACCATTGACACCTGGCTGATCTGGAAGCTGACCGGCGGAAAAAGCCATGTGGTCAGCTATTCCAACGCATCTGTTATGGGGAGCCTGGATCTCCAGACAGGTAAGTGGTACACCGAATTTTTAGACTATCTGGGCATCTCAACCGACATTTATCCAGAGATCGTTAACGACTCCGGTAATTACGGCGCCACAGATCCAGATATTTTCGGAGCCGGGATTCCCATCTGCGGCGCCATTGCTGACCAGCATGCCGCGCTTTACGCCCAGGGCTGCCGTTCCAAGGGGACCTGCAAGATCACCAACGGTACAGGCTCATTCTTAGACATCAACATCGGCGGCGAATGTGTCGTCTCAGACCAGGGCTTAAACACAGTTATCGCCTGGAAGATCGGGGATGAGGTGAGCTATGCGCTGGAAGGCTTTGAAGCCGTCACAGGCTCAGCGGTTCAGTGGCTGCGCGACGGCCTTCAGGTCATCGGCAAATCCAGTGAATCTGAGCCTCTGGCGCGGTCCGTTGAGGACTCTAACGGGGTTTACTTTGTTCCCGCGCTGGCAGGGCTCAGCGCACCTTATCACGATCCCTATGCCAGAGGCACCATTTTCGGCATCAGCCGCGGCACCACCAAGGCCCACATTGTACGGGCAACGCTGGAAGGGGTCGCTTACCGCTTAAAGGACATTCTGGATGTCGTCGAAAAAGAATCCGGCGTAAAGATGACCGATATCCGTATTGACGGCGGCGCCTCCATGAACGATTTGCTGGCACAGCTCATGGCAGATATGCTTGACGCCCGTGTCGACCGGCCGTTATCCGTCGAAGCCACCAGTCTTGGCGCAGCCGAAATGGCCGGCCTGGCAGCAGGCCTCTGGACCGAAGCCGATTTCGACAAGTCTCTTGAAATCGACAAGTCCTTTGAGCCGGCCATCACACCGGAAAAACGCGAAGAGCTGTACGCAGGCTGGCGTGAAGCCATCGAGCGCTCCATCGGCTGGCGCAAGCAGGCATAGGGACGAGTAAAGGAATAAGCAAAAAAGGTAGAGGTGAAGGGGAAAAGGTGGACTGTTTAAGTTTTAGTGGATAATGGTTAGTTGACAGTGGATAGTTACGGAACGCTAACTATCCACTATCCATGATCAACTGTCAACTCAAAAGTTCACCATTCAGTCAATTTTGCCGATACCTTGGAATAATGATTTTAAGAGATGAAAGGAGAGACAATCGTGTCCGATTGTGTTGCACAATTTTATCAGAAACTAGAGGACGATCCGTCATTAAAGCATTATAAAATTGAAGCCAGCGCCGACGCGCGCGGGGTCATTACCCTGACTGGCGAGGTGGATGTCTGGCAGCATGTTGTTGATATTGGCCACGCGGCTGGAAAGAGCGGCGTAAAAGGGGTTGTCAATAAGCTGACCGTTAAGGGGGCAAAAACTGCTCCGAGAGACCGGACAGAGGCTGTAAAGAAGGCTGAGACCACCGGTGTGATCGGTCAGGCCGATATTGTGGTCATTGGCGCGGGGGTAACCGGCAGCGGCATCGCCAGAACCCTGTCTAAATATAACAAGCGCATTATCGTGGTGGAAAAAGCCTCAGATGTGTCCGAGGGAACCTCCAAATCAAACAATGGGATGATCCACTCAGGTTACGACTCAAAGGCAGGCTCCCTGAAGGCCCTGCTCAATGTAAAGGGCAATGCCATGTACACTAAATGGCAGGAAGAACTTCACTTCAAAATGAACCGCTGCGGCTCCTTTGTCGTAGGCTTTGACGAATCAGACGACGCCTATCTGGAGCAGTACTATGAGCTGGGAAAAAAGAACGGTGTGCCTGGCATTGCCATTTTAAGCGGTGACGAGGCCAGAGCCATTGACCCGGCAGTCAACCACGATGTCATTAAGGCCCTGTGGACCCCCTCGGCAGCCTATGTTGAGCCCTACGAGGTGGTTGAAGCCCTCATGGAAAACGCCATTGACAACGGGACAGAGCTTATGCTGAACACAGAGGTGCTGGGCTTTACCAGACAGGGCGGTCGGATAAGCGGCGTGGTTACCGACAAGGGGATCATCGAAGCAGCCTGTGTCATCAACGCCGCAGGCCTGTATGCCGACGAAATCGCAGAGCTGGCAGGCGACCGGTTTTACACCATTCATCCGCGCCGGGGCACCCTGGTGATTCTGGATAAAAAAATCGGCAAAACCACCAACAAATGCTTTATCGGCACACCGCCTAAAAACTTTACCAAGGGCGGCGGCCCGACCCAGACACCTGAGGGAAACCCGCTGTGGGGCCCCTCAGCCATCGAGGTGCCGGAAAAAGATGATTTGGCAGTGGACGAAGAGGATGTGCGCTTTGTCATGGAAAAGGGTAAGCACCTGACCGAAGGCGCCTCTGAAAAAGACATTATCACCTATTTCAGCGGCTGCCGTGCATCGAATTATATTGAGGACTTTATCATCGAAGCGTCTGAGGTACTTGATAATTTCATCCATGTCGCTGGCATTCAGTCCCCCGGGCTGGCATCTTCACCAGCCATCGCCGAACGGGTCGAGGGAATTTACAAAACGCTTCACCCAGAAGCCACCGTGCGTGAGGATTATGACCCTATCCGTCCAGAGCACAAGGCCTTCAGGGATTGCAGCCTGGAAGAAAAAGAAGCGCTTATCGCCAAAAATCCGCTGTACGGACATGTGATCTGCCGATGTGAGACCATCACAGAGGCCGAGATCGTTGACGCCATACACGGTAAAATACCAGCCACAACTGTGGACGCGGTGAAGCGCCGCACCAGAGCAGGCATGGGGCGCTGCCAGGGCGGCTTCTGCGGCCCGAGGGTTGTTGAGATCATTGCCAGAGAACTGGGGGTCGCGCCTGAGGAAGTAACCAAGCGCGGCGCAGGATCAGAAATGCTGACCACAGCGTCCAGAAAGGGGGAGGAAGAATGAAGCAGATAAAGACAGACTGCGCCATTATCGGCGGCGGTCCCGCAGGACTGGCAGCAGCCGTGGAAGCCCATAAGGCAGGACTTGACACTTTAATTATTGAACGGGACCTTTCCCTTGGCGGTATTCTGCAGCAGTGTATCCACGACGGCTTCGGCCTGCTGCGGTTTAAACGCCGCATGACAGGAGGCCAGTACGCCCAGGCTTTTATCGACGAGGTCGAGACCAGTGGGATCGGGGTTAAACTGGATACAATGGTGCTGGAGATCCGTCCGGATAAAACCATTTACGCGGTCAACGAAAAGGATGGCCTGCTCGAGATCAAGGCAGGGTCGATTATTCTGGCCATGGGCTGCCGTGAACGCACGCGCTCGCAGGTCATGATCTATGGCACGCGCCCCGCCGGGGTGCTGACTGCCGGAGCGGTCCAGCGCTATATTAATATGGAGGGCTATCTGCCAGGTAAAAAGGCTGTGATTTTAGGCTCTGGCGACATTGGCCTCATCATGGCAAGGCGCATGACCCTTGAGGATATAGAGGTAAAAGGCGTCTATGAGATCATGCATACCGAGGGCGGCCTGACCCGAAACATCGTCCAGTGCCTTGAGGATTATAACATTCCCCTGCATCTGGGCACTACCGTGACCAAGATTCACGGCAGGGACCGGATCGAGGGTGTTACCGTGGCAAAGGTGGATGAACACCTCAAGCCCATCGCAGGAACCGAAGAAACGATTGACTGCGATCTTCTGGTGCTGTCTGTTGGCCTTATCCCTGAAAATGAGCTCAGTGAACAGTTGAATATTGAAATGGACCCGAGAACACGCGGTCCGGTGGTGGATGAGCAGATGATGACCTCTGTTCCCGGTGTCTTTGCGGCAGGCAATGTGGTCACGGTATTTGATTTGGTGGACTATGTATCCCAAACTGGAGAGATGGCGGCCCGCGGCGCAGTCCGCTATCTGAAGGGTGAGCTTGAGACGGGCAGCTGCCGGGCCGTGGAAGCCGGGGATAACATCAGCTTTGTGGTTCCCCAGAAAATAAGCGGGACAGCTGGAGAGGTGCCGGTGTTTATGCGGGTCAGAAAGCCCGACGAAAAGGTAAGGCTGGTGTTCAGCCAGGACAAGCAGTCTCAGAAGCTGAAAAAGCACGCCGTGGTTAAGCCGCCGGAGATGGTCTGTGAGGTCATTGATCTTGGCAAAACAACAGACGGCCCCATCTGTATCAGCGTGGCAAAGGAGTGATGGAAAATGGAAAAAAGAAATTATACCTGTATTGTCTGCCCAAAAAGCTGTAAGGGAGAGCTAACAGTCAAAAATGACGGGACCTTTGAAACCACAGGCTTTGACTGCAATAATGGGAAAAAATACGCGGTCAATGAGTATACCGACCCCAAACGCATGCTGACCACAACCGTTAAAATAGAAAATGGCATTTTTAACCTTCTGCCTGTGGTCAGCAGTGAAGAGGTCAGCAAAAAAAGGCTCAGAGACTGCATCCATACCCTTTACAGCATTACGGTCAAAGCACCGGTCAGAGCTGGAGACGTGGTCGTTTCGAATATTTTGGACACGGGTGTTGACATTATAGCGGCACGTGACATTAAAGCAAAGTAAGGAGAATATTAATGAAAGAAAATATTGAAGGTTTTTTGAAAGCGGTTCAGGAAGAGCTGCCAGAGGTTACAGTACTCCGCCGTGAGGAGGAACGCCTTATCTATGCCCACGGCTGTTATCCCAGAGAATATAAATGGCTGCTTCAGGGGCCTTACAAGGTTCTGCCAGAAGCCATTCTTATGCCTGAAAACACCGATGAGGTCAGCCGGATCATGGCGCTTTCTCAGGAGTACAGTGTCGGGATTATTCCCTTCGGCGGCGGCTCTGGCATCGTGGGCGGCAGTATCGCCGAAAACCATGAAGTCATGCTGGATATTAAAAATCTCAAGGAATTTGAAATCAATCCTGTCAATTGTACTGCCGTGGGAGGCGCAGGCCTGACCGGTGCAGATTTTGAGAATATGCTGAACGAAGCGGGCTATACCTGCGGCCAGTATCCGCAGTCCTTCCAGAGCGCAGTGCTGGGCGGTATGGTCGCCACACGCGCGATCGGGACCTTTTCAACCAAATACGGTAAAATGGATGATATGGTCAACTCCCTTGAGGTGGTGCTGCCAAATGGCCATGTGCTGAAAACGCACAAAACACCTAAGGCATCAACCGGACCAGAACTGGATCAGTTGTTCCTTGGCAGCGAGGGTGTATACGGGGTTGTCACCAAGGTGGAAATGAAAATTTATCCAGTAGCCGAAAAGCGCTATTTTGAAGCCTTTACCTTTAACCGTACCGAGGACGGCCTTGAGGCCATCCGCCAGTTTGTCCAGAACAATGTGCACCCGGCAGTGGTCCGCCTTTACGACGAAGAGGAAAGCATTCCTAAAATGGAAAAATACGGCTTTGAAAAAGGCCACGTTTTTCTGGTCATTGGCTATGAAGGCCTGGAAAAGCAGGTGGATCTTGAGCGGGAATACGTTCACCATTACTGCGCTTTGAATGGTGGTGTACCTAAGGGAGCGAAGCCAGGCTATGACTGGTTCCACTCACGTTTTTCCACGAAAAAAATGCTGGACCACGACGCCATGAAGGGCGGCACAGCCGACGCCATCGAGGTGGCAGCCCCCTGGGACTGCATCGCCGATGTGTGGCGTGAGATGCGCAAAGCCCTTGAGCCAATGTGCAAAAGCGTTGACTGCCATTTTTCACACGTATACCATACCGGCGCCAGTGTTTATGTCATTTTCCACGCCCAGACCGGCGGTGATGACTTTGACGGTGAAAAGCGCTACATGGAATGCCTGGATACCGCTATCCGGACCAGCCTGAAATACGGCGGCAATGTCTCCCATCACCACGGCAGCGGCAAAGCCAAGGCTGAATACCTACCGCTTGAGCACGGCGAAGCAGGGATCGAGGTCATGCAAAAAATCAAGGACGCCCTTGACCCCAAGGGATTAGTGAACAAAGGAGTACTGGGATTATGAGAGAATTTACATTAGAACATTACGAAGACAAGCTGAACCATCAGGTGATCCATATGGATCAGGCCGTGTGCTATTGTCCGGAATTCCGGGCGAGCCACATGCTCCACGACTATCCCTCCCGTAAGCTGCAGCTGGCCCGGGCGGTCTTCAAGAACGAAATAGTCCCCAACGATTACATTGCAGAGCTGGTATTCCAAAGCATTCTGTCACGCCAGGGAGAGCGCTGGCAGAACTTTGGCGAAAGCCCTGAGGATTTGACAGACGTCATGATCCTCTGCCGCGAGCTGATGCTGGAAAAAGGCTTTGGAACCCAAACTGCCGATTCGCTTAAAGATACCCTGAAGGCAGGCGGTGGACATATCCTGAAAACCGACGCGGCGGCGCTCAGACAGTGGCAGGAGGCTGTTCCGGTGCTTGAAGGCAGCAGTAACTTTCTCTTTCTGGACGACGCTACAGCCGCCCTCGCCGCTGAAAGCGCATCAAGACTGGGGCAATGGTTCAGGTCAAGAGGGATTGCTTTTGAGCCTGAAATCGCCCCGGTTTTTGCAGGCTGGGAATACTTTGCTTACGGCATGGTAGAAGAAGGGATTAAATACCTGGAAGGCCTGATCAGCGGGCTTCAGGAAAAAGGAATAGAGGTAGTTTATACCCTTTCGGGCCAGACAACCTATCTGCTGACACAGTTTGCAGAAAAGCTGGGGATCAGCGTGCCTTTCCAGGTCGTTTACCTTCCCAACGAGCTGAAGCTGTTGAAAATCGAGGCACCCTCTTACTTTTATGGCGGCAGCTTCAACTGCCGTTTCCTGAGAAACGGCCAGGCCCTCAATGCGCTTGCCATCAACAATGACGAGACGCCAATCGCTGCCAGTATGGAATTTTTACCGCTGTTAAAGGCAGACAAGCGCGTCAATGTTTTAAATATCTGGCAGAAACCACTTGGCGCGGAGTATCATCTGACCGGCTTTGACGCTGAGATGGCAGACCGTATCCAGAAAGATGCCCTCGCGGATATTGAAAAAGCCGGAGCAGAGCAGATTGTCGTCTTTGAGCCCTATGCCTATGCGGCGTTAAAGACAGCGATGCCCGACAAGACAGTCCTTTACTACCTTGAATGTTTACAATAAAAAAGAAACAGCTTCTCAGAGTTTTTCAGAGAAGCTGTTTCTTTTTACGCTCAGAATAAAGCCTGCACAGAGAAAAGCACCCATAAGTGAGGAGCCGCCGCTGCTGAAGAATGGGAGAGGCAGCCCAATGACCGGCATCAGCTCAAGGTTCATGCCAATATTGATCACCGTTTCAGCAAGAAAAAGGGTAAAGACACCAATGGCAATGGTACGCCCCCTGAAATCATGGCTTCTTACGCCGATGGACAGGGTTTTATACAGAATGGCAGCCAGCAGTAAAATCAGAACCGCACAACCCGCAAGGCCCATGACCTCAGCCAGATGGGAAAAGATAAAATCATTATTGGCGGCGGGAATATAAGTCGTATCGGGTTTAAAAAGGCCCAGACCAAAGAGCCCGCCTGCCTTAATGGCGGCCAGTCCCTGGTTTTGCTGGTATAGAATGGACTCCAAAGTCAGACTGTCCAGCCTTCCGGGGGCAAAAACAGCCAGTATGCGCGCCCTCTGGTAACCAGCCATCAGATGCCAGACCAGAGGAGCAGCAGCCAATGCCGCAGCCGCAGTGCCGATAAAATAGCGCAGCTTGTGCTTAACCGACAAGAACATGACCAGGCCCGTGACAAAAAAGACCAGCGCAGTGCCGTCGTCACCCTGAAAGTGAATCAGAATAACGGGTGCCAGCAGATGGGCGATAAGGCCGCCGACCGCCAGGGGGCTGTCGGTATGGCGTACTGCGTACAGATGAAGGGAAAAGGTCAGGATAAAGCTTGATTTTGCCAGCTCGGTGGGTTGAAGGGCCAGGCCGAAGGGCAGGCGTATCCAGCAATAGGCGCCGGTATCGCCGGGGCTTATGCCAAAAGGGCCGGCACGCAGAAAGGTCAGCAGCACCAGCAGCCAGATCACAGCTGTGTAGCTTATCCAGAGCGGTGTCATCCGGTGATAATCAATACGGCTTATGATCAGAGCGCAGGAGAGGCCTGCTGCCACAGCCAGCAGCTGGATCAGGGCTACACGATATTTTACAAGAAATTCCCAGAAGCTGGGAGCAGGGGCAGGGGACACGCTGTTGCACCACGAAAGGAGCAGTGTGACAGACAGCAGTGAACAGGCTGCTATCAACAGAAGATAAAAACCATCGGTGTCTCTGAAAAATGCTTTAAGCTTGGTCATGCCGCGCCTCCTCCCTTTTATGGTTTAGTTTACGCCTGAATACTTGTAAAAAACTGTAATTTATTTAACGCTTCAGAAAAAATCAATAAAAAAGCAGGCAATTTATATGCCTGCTCACATTTGTTTCTTTAGTCCGGCTGCTCAGGAGTAACCAGTTCTTCAAGCATGGCGACACATTCGTCATAATCCATGATTTTGGGGACAGGGTAGGTCGGGTTGGCTTCCTTGAGCACACGCCTGGCGAGCTCAGGAATATCCTCAATGCGAAGCGCATCAATGGTTTCAGGAATCCCCATATTGGCGTTCATTTCCTTAATCCGGTCGATAAAGCGATAGGACAGAATCTCCTCGCTGTCCCAGGGTTCGCCAAGGCCGGCGCACAGGGCAAGCTCTGAAAGCTTTTTCTGGGCAGCCTCTCTGGAAAATTCCAGGATATGCGGCAGGATAACCGCGTTGGCAAAGCCGTGGGCCACGCCGTAAAAGCCGCCTAAATTGTGCGCGATGGCGTGGACATAGCCCACATAAGCCCTGGTAAAGGCAAGGCCTGCGTCAAAGGAGGCGACAGACATATTCTGGCGAAACTTCAGGTTAGAGCCATCTTTGTAGACAGCTTCCAGATCGCGCATGATCACCTCGGTAGCAGCCAGAGCCTTTTCCTTGACAAAGGGCGCGTCATAGTGGCCGATGTAAGCTTCGACCGCATGGGTGAGCGCGTCCATGCCGGTGCTGGCAGTGAGAGCCGGCGGCAGGCCGACCATGAGCTCAGGGTCCAGCACCGTTGCCAGCGGGACGAGCTTAGGATCGTTGATCGCAAATTTTTCATGATTTGAGGTATCCGTAATAACCGCACAGACGGTGGCTTCAGAGCCGGTGCCTGCCGTGGTGGGAACGGCAAAAAACGGCGGCAGACGATGGGTCAGCTTAAACAGACCCTTCATTTTTGGAATCGGCTTGTCATTGGTGACCTTGGCAGCCACGATTTTAGCGCAGTCCATGGAGGAGCCGCCGCCAAAGGCAATAACGCCGTCGCAGCCTTCGGTATAGTAGGCTTCCAGACCGTCATAAATATTTTCGAAGGTGGGGTTAGGCTGAACGCCATCAAATACAGCGTAGTCGATGCCGGCCTTTTTCAGGGCTTCAAGAAAGCCGTCGAGCAGTCCCATCTCCATTAAAGGTTTATCAGTAATAACGAGCGCTTTGTGCACATCACAGAGCGAAATAATTTCCGGGAAACGTTTGACCATTCCAGGGCCCACCAGGCTTGGTGGAATGGGGAGCTTGAGTACGTTTAATACACCTTTCATCATAATATGCGATGTCCGGTACGGAATCGTCATCAGGTTCATAAGATTCACTCCTTCACTTTGTTATAGTCTCATTTTAAACGCTAAAAGAGTGCGGGTCAAGGAGAATTAAAAAACAGTTAAAAATATTGGGATTGCGGCAAGGAAAAATCAAGGTTATAATAGGTAGAAAAGATTAACCGAGGTGAAAGTTATGTTAATAGATACACATGTCCATCTGTTTCCGGACAAGCTTTGCCCGAAAACCATTGAAAAGCTGGCAAAGACCGACCCCAATCATCATCTGACCTATTATGGCGACGGGAGCCTGGACTGTGCAGAAAAAAATATGAAGGAATGGGGCGTTGATCTGGGCGTTATGCTGCCCATCGCTACCAACCCGCACCAGCAGAAAAGTGTCAACGATTTTGCGGCCTATGTCCAGAATCACAGCGGTGCCTTTATCAGCTTTGGCACCATCCATCCCGACGCGCCGGACTATGCCCAGGAGCTCGACCGCATTGTGGAAATGGGATTTTACGGGATCAAGCTCCACCCCGATTACCAGGGATTTTTTATCAATGAAAAGCGGCTGTACCCGATGTACCAGGCCATCAGCGACCGAAAGCTGCCGGTGGTCTTTCATACCGGGTATGACCCCATCTCACCCGGCTGCATCCATGCCACGCCAGAGGCCGTGGTGGAAATGGCCCGGGAATTTCCAGAGCTGACCATTATCGCCGCCCACACCGGCGGCCTGTATTTTGGTAATCCTTCACAGGATATTTACCTTGATACACCCAACGTAACCTTTGATACAGCCATTGCCTCCTATACCTTTGAGCCTACAGTTTACAGACGTCTGATCGACATCTACGGCGCCGAACGCTTTATTTTTGCCACGGACAACCCCTGGGGAGACGCGGCCAAGGATTTGGTATTTCTTGAGGCAGTGGGTCTGACCCGGGATGAAAAGGAGATGATCTGCCACGAAAACGCCGAAAGGCTCATTGGAATTTGACAGACCGTGTTGACAGCAGCCCAAAATGCTGTTATAATGGCTTCGAAATCTAAAAAAGAACAGGAGATGTGAAGATGCGCAATTTTTCTTGCTAAGTATTTTAATATGGAAGTGTGCCAGTCCGCTTTGCCGGGGTTTTTTGGTGTGCTTCAGCAAGAAAGATAACGATCTGATCGCTCATAAAATATAGACAGAGGAGACAGACAAATTCTGCCCGTCTCGATATGTCAGGATACTTTCCTGATGATGTCTGCGCATTTTTTGAACCGCAAGAAGGTTATTATACTTTCTTGCGGTTTTTTGACGTTTGATGTTTCATCCAAATTTGCCAGAGCAAATCCGGCAGCGAACAAGAAGCATTAGCGGATGAAACGAACAGATGATGCGAAGAGAGGCTTTTACTGCATCATGTGATCATTTTTATCAGGAGGTTAAGTATGTCTTTAATAAATGTATCAAACCTGACTTTTGGCTACGATGGAAGCTACGATACGATTTTTGAAAAAGTATCCTTTCAACTTGATACCAACTGGAAGCTGGGCTTTACCGGGCGCAATGGTAAAGGAAAAACTACTTTTTTAAAGCTTTTGATGGGCCAGTATGAATACAGCGGTACTATTGCCGCTTCGGTTGATTTTTCTTATTTTCCCTTTAAGGTTGGGCAGAGCACGCGCAATACCATCGACGTGGTAGACTCACTGAGTGGGAATTATGAATTCTGGGAACTTCAGAGGGAGCTTTCCATGCTGGAGGTGGACTATGATGTCCTGTACCGTCCTTTCAGCACATTAAGCCAGGGAGAGCAGACCAAGGTGCTGCTGTCGGTTCTCTTTATGAGGGAAAACCAGTTTCTGCTCATTGATGAGCCCACCAACCATCTGGATATGGCGTCCAGGGAGCTGGTTGGACAGTATCTGAACACCAAGCGCGGGTTTATCCTGGTCTCGCATGACCGTTATTTTTTAGATCAGTGTGTGGACCATATTCTTTCCATTAACAATACGAACATTGAGGTGCAGCGTGGAAACTACTCCTCATGGGTGGAAAATAAGGAGCGCCAGGATCAGTATGAGATGGGCGAAAATGAAAAGTTAAAAAAAGAAATAAAGAAAATGACCACGGCAGCCAGACGGACCGCCGGATGGTCGGACGCTGTGGAGAACACAAAGAAAGGCGCAAGCCGTAAACTGGTGGCAGGTCTGAAGCCAGACCGTGGCTACGTTGGCCATAAGGCCGCTAAAATGATGAAGCGCTCGAAGGTCACAGAGGCCAGAAAGGAGAAAGCCATCGCGGAAAAGTCAAAGCTGCTGAAAAACATTGACTGGGCCGATGAGCTTGCCATCAAAACCCTGAGCTATCCTAAAAACAGGCTGGTCGAGGCCAGAGGGCTGTCCATCACCTATGATGGAACAGCGGTTTTTGAGAATGTCAGCTTTGAGGTGAACCGGGGCGACCGGGTGGCCCTGTGCGGTAAAAACGGATGCGGAAAATCCAGTATTCTGAAAGCCGTTCTGGGCGAAGAAATCCCCCACAATGGTGAACTCATTGTCGGAACCCACCTCAAATATTCCTATGTTTCTCAGGACACCTCCTTTCTGGCAGGTAGCCTGAGAACCTATATCCGTGAAAACGGTCTTGACGAGAGCCTGTTTAAAGCGGTTCTCAGAAAGCTGGGCTTTTCCAGAGAGCAGTTTGACAAAGGCCTTGAGGCCTACAGCAGCGGGCAGAAAAAGAAGGTGCTGCTGGCAGCAAGCCTGTGCAAACCAGCCCATCTCCATATCTGGGACGAGCCGTTAAACTTCATTGACGTGCTGTCCCGCATACAGATCGAGCATTTGATCTGCCGTTATGAGCCGACAATGCTTTTTGTGGAGCATGATCGCATGTTTATGGAAAATGTGGCGACAAAGGTGGTGGCACTGTAATCTGCCTTAAAAATATTTAAGAATTCAGAATGAAATCGTAACCTCAAAATATTTTAATATAAAACTATTTACAATTGAAAACATTTCGGATATACTTTTAACCTGTAAGTAATTTTAAGGAGGACGTAATTGTGTTAGAACAGGTTAAAGAAATTATTGTAGAAGCGATCAATGTAGATGAGGACTTAATCGTGCCTGAAGCAAAACTGCAGGAAGACCTCGGCATTGACTCTTTATCTGCCGTAGAACTGGCCATGGAACTTGAAAACGCATTTGATATCCGTATCGAAGACGACGCATTGGCAAATTTAAAAACGGTTCAGGATATCCTGAACATCGTTGAAAATAAATAAGGAGCCGGGGAGCAAACTCCCCGGCACCCACAGGCAGGTAAACGGATGAACATTAACGAACTTGAAAAAATAGTCCAGATCTTTGACAGCTCTGCCCTTTCAAAAATGGAGCTGCAGAGCGGGGACGTTACCATAAAATTAGAAAAAGGAACAGAGTGTGCCGCGGCGTCTGCTGCGCTGGCTGTCAAGGAGCCAGTGGCCGCGGCTGCGGTGCCTGAAGCCAGTGTGGATGAGGCTGGCGAGGAGGCCAAGGGACATTGGGTAAAATCGCCGCTGGTTGGCACCTTTTACCGCTCCAACATCAAAGACGGAGAACCGCTGGTAAAGGTAGGGGATACCGTCAGGAAGGGAGACCTTCTGTGCATTATTGAGGCCATGAAGATGATGAATGAAATCCGCAGCGACCGCGACGGCGTCATTACAGCCATCAACGTTGAAAATGAAACCATGGTGGAATATGACGAAAAAATCATTTGTATTGGAGAGGCCCAATGATTGAACGTATTTTAATCGCTAACCGCGGAGAGATTGCCGTCCGTATTATCCGGACCTGCAAGGAAATGGGCATCGAAACAGTGGCGATTTATTCGACAGCAGACAAGGACGCGCTCCATGTGCAGTACGCTACCAAGGCGGTGTGCATCGGCGGCCCGAAATCTGATGAAAGCTATCTGAATATGCAGCGTATTTTAAGCGCCGCCTGTCTCACCGGCTGCGATGCGATCCATCCGGGTTTTGGGTTTCTATCTGAAAATCCAGCCTTTGCGCGTCTGGTTGAACAATGCGGGCTTATTTTTATTGGCCCGGACGCCGATGTCATCGAGATGATGGGCAACAAGGCAAGAGCCAAGGAGACCATGATCGAGGCAGGGGTGCCTGTTATTCCCGGTTCCAGAGGTGTGGTAGAGCTGGACGAGGCCTTTCAGGTTGCCAGGGACATTGGGTTTCCTGTGCTCATTAAAGCCAGAAGCGGCGGCGGCGGACGCGGTATGCGCGTCGCGGAAGCTGAGGAAGAATTTATTGATGCCTACACCACCGCCAGGGCAGAGGCGAGGACCGCCTTTGGCGACGACGGTGTTTATGTTGAGAAAGTCGTGCAGAGTGCCAAGCATATCGAGGTACAGCTTCTGGCCGACCATTATGGCAATGTCCTGCATCTTTTTGAGCGGGACTGCTCGCTGCAGCGCCGCAACCAGAAAATTGTTGAGGAAGCACCCTGCTGCTGTCTTCCAGAAAAGATACGGGAGGCTATGACCGCCGATGCGGTCAAGGCCAGCCGGTACGTGGGCTACAACAGCGTTGGAACCATTGAATTTCTGTGGGACGGCGCAGAGCGTTATTACTTTATGGAAATGAACACCCGCATACAGGTTGAGCACACCATCAGCGAAATGATCACAGGCATCGACCTGATCAAGCAGCAGATCCGCATTGCGGATAAGAAGAAGTGTAACCTGAAGCAGGAGGATATCCGCTGTCTGGGCCACGCCATCGAATGCCGGATCAACGCCGAGGATGTGAGCGCCGATTTTGCCCCAAGACCAGGACATATCAGCTTTCTGAACCTTCCAGGAGGCAGGGGGGTGCGTGTGGATACAGCCATCTACAACGGCTATGACATCCCGCCCTATTACGATTCCATGATTTTAAAATGCATCACAAACGGTGAATCCCGTCTGGAGGCCATTAAAAAAATGCGGATCGCTCTGGAAGAACTGATCGTTGAAGGTGTTCCCAACAATGTGGAATTTTTATATGTGCTGATGCATGAGCCGGAATTTATCAAGGGTCGCTTTGACACCGGCTATGTCGATACCTTTGTACAGGAGCTGAAGGATAATGGAACAATCGTTTAAGGAAAGAAAAAACAAGCTGACGCTGTTCAAGACACTGCGCCACGCCATCAAAGACAAGCAGGGACGTGACATACCGGACAACGTGTTTATTACCTGCCCGAAGTGCAAAGCAAGCACCCCCTCAGAATCGCTGATGCACGACCTGTATGTCTGTCCCGAATGCGGCTACCACTACAAGCTCAGCGCCAGAGAAAGAGTGCGCCAGGTCTGTGACAAAGGGAGCTTTTCAACCATTGATAAAAATCTGGTCAACCCAGATACCGACGCTTTTCCAGGCTATACAGAAAAAATTGATTCCTGCCAGCGCCAGACGGGTATGTCCGAAGCGGTGCTGACCGGCATTGGAAAAATCGGGGGCAGAAAAACAGCTGTAGCTGTAATGGACAGCCGCTTTATGATGGCCAGCATGGGCAGCGCCGTGGGTGAGCGGATCACGCGCTTGATCGAGCTGGCCACCAAAAAGAGGCTGCCCCTTGTGATCTTCTGCGCCTCTGGCGGCGCGAGGATGCAGGAGGGAATCATCTCCCTTATGCAGATGGTTAAAACCAGCGCCGCCCTTGAGCGATTTGCGGAAGCCGGCGGTTTTTACCTGAGTGTTCTGACCAATCCGACCACCGGAGGCGTCAGCGCCAGCTTTGCGACGCTCGGGGATATTCTCATCGCTGAGCCGGACAGCCTTATCGGCTTTGCTGGCAAGCGTGTGATTGAGAATACCATCAAGGAAAAGCTTCCAGAGAATTTCCAGAAGGCAGAGTTTTTACTGGAAAAGGGCGCCATTGACGCCATTGTGCATCGCAGCCAGATGAAATCAACCATCGAAAAGCTGCTGGACTTACATGAGAGGAGAGGCTGATGACAGAGGAAAAACAACAACTGACTGCATGGGATAAGGTGATGATGGCCAGACGGCCGGAACGCACCCGCGCTCAGGCCTATGTAGACGCGCTGTTTGACGGCTTTATGGAGCTGCACGGCGACCGGCTGTATGGCGACGATCAGGCTCTTCTGGCGGGCGTCGGCTTTTTTCATGGCCAGCCAGTTACCATTCTGGCTCAGAATAAAGGAACCAACCTTCAGGAAAACCTTGACCGCAACTTTGGAATGATGAACCCGGAGGGATACCGAAAGGCGCTGCGGCTTGCGCGGCAGGCGGAAAAATTTAAACGGCCGGTCATCACCTTTGTGGACACCTCGGGTGCTTATCCGGGCAGAGGAGCAGAGGAGCGGGGACAGGCCTCGGCCATTGCCGAATGCCTTAAGGTTTTTTCGGACCTCAGGGTGCCGGTGCTGTGCCTGGTTATCGGTGAGGGCGGCAGCGGCGGCGCTTTAGCCCTGAGTGTGGCAGACCGGATTTATATGATGGAGCATGCGGTATACTCGGTGCTGTCTCCTGAAGGTTTTGCGAGCATCCTTTGGAAGGACGATTCCCGCGTGCAGGAAGCGGCTGAAGTCATGGAGCTTACCGCCCAGGATCTGCACCGCAAGGGCATCGTAGATGAAATCATCAGTGAACCGGCAGATGGTGTGGAGCAGTGCGTGGATTTCGTCATCTCACAGATGGACGCTCTGATCGAGCGTGACCTCAAGGCGTTGGGGCGGAAAAAGACAATGGAGCTGACAGCAGAACGCTATGAAAAGTTCCGGAAAATAGGAGCTTAGTAATGGGAATACAAATATTATCAAGCGCTTTTTCCGTACCGGAAAATTGCGTGACCAATGTTGATCTGGCTAAAAAAATTGATACCAGTGACGAGTGGATCAGGAGCCGTACCGGAATCGGCGCGCGTTTTATCGCAGAACATGAAACAACCTCAGACCTGGGATGTGCGGCGGCTGCCAAAGCCATTGAGCGTTCCGGGCTGAAGCCGGAGGACATCGACTGCATTGTCACCGCGACCTTTACGCCGGAAAATTTCACGCCTTCCTGTGCCTGCCTGATTCAGGAAAAACTTGGAATAAGAGAGCTGCCCGTTATGGCTTTTGATGTCAACGCCGCCTGTTCCGGTTATCTCTATGCCATGAATGTCGCTTCAGCCCTGCTGGAAACAGGACAGGTAAACCATGCCTGTGTGGTGGGAACTGAGGTGATCTCCAACGTGCTGGATTGGGAGGACCGGAGCACCTGCGTGCTTTTCGGAGATGGCGCCGGGGCTATGGTGTTAAAGGCGAACCCGGCCAGGCAGTCCTGTTTTTACGCAGCGGCCAGAGGGGATTCCTCAGGGGCGCTGGAGACAAAATCGCTGCCAGTGCATATGCCGGTAACCATGGATGGCAACGCGGTTTTTCGCTTTGCAACAAAAGCCATGTCGGAGGCAGTGGACAAGGCCCTGGAAAAATCCGGCCTTACCATCGCCGACATTGACTGGATCATCCCGCACCAGGCCAACATCCGCATCATCGACTATGTGGCGAAAAAGGCCAGGATTGACCGGAGCAAGGTTTATGTCAACATTGACCGTTACGGCAACACTTCCTCTGCCAGCATTCCCATCGCCTACGCGGAGATGAATGAAAAGGGTCTGCTGAAGCCCGGCATGAAGGTGATCATGGCTGGCTTTGGCGCAGGCTTTACCTGGGCTGGAGCTTTAATTGAAATTTAAATGTAGAATTGAGAATTGAGAATGATGGTACAGATTTGAATATAATCAAATCGGCCAACCGATTTGTTCCTGAATTTTCCATTTTCCATTCTCCATTGTTATATCTTATATGAAGTAGCAAGGAGTACAAAATTTGATCAATCAATTATTAAATATAAAATATCCCATTATCCAAGGCGCAATGGCGAATATCGCCACCCCGGAATTTGCGGCAGTGGCCTCAAATGCCGGCTGTCTTGGCATCATCGCGAGCGGTTCCATGACGGGTGAGGAAACGCGCGCGGCAGTCCGCCGCTGCCGTGAGCTGACCGACAAGCCCTTTGGCGTCAATGTCATGCTGATGAACCCCTGTTCCGATGATATCATGGCGGTTTTAATCGAGGAAAAGGTTGCGGCGGTAACCACCGGTGCAGGCAATCCGGGCAAATATCTGGACGCGCTGAAAGAGGCTGGTGTTAAAGTTTTTCCAGTGGTGGCAAGTGTTGCACTGGCCAAGCGGCTGGCACAGAACGGAGCGGACGCCATCATTGCTGAAGGAACCGAATCCGGCGGACATATCGGTGATATTACCACTATGTCCCTCGTCCCGCAGGTAGCCGCAGCAGTGGACGTACCTGTGATCGCAGCCGGTGGCATCGCTTCCGGCAGACAGCTGAACGCTGCCCTCTGCCTGGGCGCAGAGGGGGTTCAGATTGGAACATGCCTGCTTTTGGCTGAGGAATGCCCGATCCACGAAAACTATAAAAAAGCAGTGATCAAGGCAAAGGACCGCGATACGGTTGTGACCGGCAGAAGCTTGAACGCACCGGTTCGTGTTCTGAAAAATGCCATGACCACAGAGTACCTGAAAATTGAGCGTGAAGGGATTGAGCGGGAAGAAATGGAGCGCCTGACGCTGGGCTCCCTGAGAAAAGCGGTCGTGGAAGGCGATGTGAAAAACGGCTCCCTGATGATGGGCCAGGTTGCAGCCATGTGTAAAGAGGTTAAGCCCTTTTCACAGATCATCGACACGCTTTTGGGAGAAGCGGCAGAGGAAAAGAAAGTCTTTGAGAAAAGAAGCCAGGAACTGATCTATGATACAGAGTGTTAAGATTAAAGATAAGCTTCTTGAAATCCCGATTATTCAGGGTGGTATGGGCGTTGGCGTTTCGCTTGCGAATCTGGCGGGCAATGTGATGAAAAACGGCGGCATGGGTGTTTTGTCCATGGCTCATCCGGGCTATCGGGAGCCGGACTTTTTAGGAAACAATCTGGCCGCCAATATCCGTGGCTTTGCGGGAGAGGTAAAAAAGGCGCGTGAGATCGCGGGCGGCAGAGGGCTTTTAGGCGTTAATATCATGGCAGCCCTCAAAAACTTTGAGACCTATGTGCGGGCTGCGGTAGACGCCGCAGTGGACGCCATCATCGTTGGGGCCGGGCTGCCTCTGGAGCTTCCTAAATATGTGGAGGATGACAGCATCGCCATTGCGCCTATCGTGTCCAGCGGCCGGGCTGCCAGACTCATTTTAAAAGCCTGGGACAAGCACTACGGGCGTACCGCGGATTTTATTGTCATTGAAGGGCCCCTGGCAGGCGGGCATCTTGGATTTAAGGAAAGTGATCTGCTTGAGGGCAAATGCCCTTCTCTTGAAGAGATTCTCGCGGATGTTAATCGGGAAACCGCCGCCTTTGAAGAAAAGTTCGGCCGGAAAATCCCTGTGTTTGCAGCAGGCGGTGTTTACGACGGAGCGGATATTGCCCGTTTTCTGAAGCTCGGTGCAGACGGGGTTCAGATGGCGACCCGGTTTATCGGTACCTATGAATGCGACGGTGTCGACGCCTATAAGGCCGTACTGTTGAACGCAGAAGAAGAGGATATCGAGATTGTCAAAAGCCCAGTCGGCTTTCCGGGGAGGGCTGTAAAGACAGCTTTGATTGAGCGGCTGTCCCGAGAGGGGCGCATTCCGCCAGTCAAATGTGTGGATTGCCTGAAGCCCTGCGATCCAGCCAGGGCGCCCTATTGCATTCAGCGCGCCCTGGTATCCGCCGTCTCCGGCGATACAAACAATGGCCTGTTCTTCTGCGGGACTAACGCGTATCGTATGAAGGTGCTGACCAGCGTCCGGGAGATCATGGAAAGCTGTATGAATGAAGCCAACGCATTAATGGAGGAAAGATGAAAACTGCATTTTTATTTGCCGGACAGGGTGCCCAGAAAGTGGGCATGGGAAAGGATTTTTACGATGCCTTTCCAGAGGTCCGGGATTTTTATACAAATAACGATTTGGATTTTGACCTGGCCAGGTGCTGCTTTGAAGGGCCAGAGGATATGGTCAATGATACCGCCTATGCCCAGAGCTGTCTGCTGATCACATCCTATGTGATGGCGCACTGCCTGAAAAAAGCAGACGTTATCCCTGATATTACCGCAGGGCTGAGCCTTGGCGAGTACACAGCGCTGACCTACGGCGGCGCTTTTACGCTGGAGGACGCTCTGAGGGTAGTGCGCAAAAGAGGCCAGCTCATGGCCCACGCTCTGCCGAAGGGGACTGGCATGATGGCCGCTGTGCTTGGAGCTGACGCTGAAACCATCCAGCAGGCCTGCACAGACGCCTCTGATTTAGGCGTCTGCGAGGTGGCAAATTATAACTGCCCGGGACAGATCGTGATCAGCGGGGAGACCCCAGCAGTAGAAAAGGCCAGGGCGCTGCTTCTTGAACGCGGCGTGCGGCGTGTCATGCCGCTTAACGTCAGCGGCGCTTTTCATTCCTCATTACTTCTGGAGGCTTCAAAGGAGCTTGCTGATTTACTGGATACGGTTGAGATCAAAACGCCGTCGGTCCCGGTGGTTTCCAACGTGAGCGGCGATGTTGAGACAAGGCCTGTGAGAGATGTGCTGGTGCAGCAGATCCATTCCTCAGTCTATTTTGAAAAAGGCATCCGCCGCATGATCGAGATGGGCGTGGACACCTTTATCGAGGTGGGCCCAGGTAAGGCCTGCAGTGGTTTTGTCAAAAAAATCGACCGGTCCGTTAAAGTGATGAACGTGGAAAATTTGGAAACTTTTGAAGCAGTCTGTGAAGCGCTTCGTTAAATCAGGAGATGAAAATGGAAAAGAAAACAGCATTGATCACCGGTGCCAGCCGGGGAATCGGCAGAGCCATCGCTCTGAATCTGGCAAAGGAGGGCTATAATATAGCCATCAATTACAACGGAAACGCCCAAAAGGCCACAGCCGTTAAAGAAGAATGCGAAGCCTTGGGCGTCCGCGCCATGACCTGCCAGTGCAACGTGGCAGATAACGCAGCGGTCAAGGCCATGGTTGACCAGGTGGCCGCCGAGTTTGGGACCATCGACGTGCTGGTCAACAATGCCGGCATCACCGACGACGCGCTGATTTTGCGCATGAAGGAAGAATCCTTTGACCGGGTCATCGACACAAATCTCAAAGGCTGCTTTAACTGCACCCAGCATGTATCCAAGGTAATGCTGAAGAAAAAGAAGGGAAAAATCATCAACATGGCCTCTGTGGTCGGTATTGGCGGCAACGCTGGACAGGCGAACTATGCGGCCAGCAAGGCGGGGGTCATCGCTCTGACAAAGACAACTGCCAAGGAATTCGCCTCCAGAAATATTACCGCCAATGCCATTGCGCCGGGCTTTATTGAAAGCGATATGAGCGGCGCTTTGTCCGAAAAGGTACAGGAAGAGATCATGAGCCAGATTCCGCTTAAGCGCTACGGCACGCCTCAGGATGTGGCCGACCTGACGGCTTTTCTGGCAGGAGATAAGAGCAATTACATAACCGGACAGGTATTCAGTATTGATGGAGGTATGAGCATATGAGACGTGTTGTGATAACAGGGTTGGGCATTGTCTGCCCGATTGGAAACACCCTTGACGAAACATGGGAAAGTGTAAAGGCAAACCGCTGCGGCGTGGGCGAGATCACCGCATTTGATACCAGCGACTATAAGGTGAAGCTGGCCGCTGAGGTCAAGGATCTGGACACTGAGCAGTATTTCAGCAAACGTGAGATGAAGTTTAACGAACGCTTTACGCAGTTTGCCCGAATTGCGGCCAAGCAGGCCTATGCGGACGCAGGTCTTGAGGATGCGGATATTGAGCGCGACCGTTTCGGCGTCATTGTAGGCTCAGGCGTCGGCGGACTGCGCAAGATTGAGGAATCCACTGAAACATTAAACAGCCGGGGACCGGGAAGGGTATCGCCGTTTTTTATCCCTATGGCCATTGTCAATCTGGCGCCGGGGAACATTGCCATTGATTTACAGGCAAAGGGTATCTGCTCCAGCAGCGTGACGGCCTGCGCTTCAGGAACCAATTCCATCGGGGAGGCCTTCCACCGCATTCGTTTCGGTTACGAGGATGTTATCGCGGCTGGCGGCAGCGAGTCCACCATCACGCCTCTCGGCATTGCGGGCTTTCAGTCCATGCGTGCTCTTTACAGCGGTAATGATCCCAAACGCGCGTCTATCCCTTTCGATAAGGAGCGCAGCGGCTTTGTCATGGGCGAGGGCGCCGGTATCCTGATGCTGGAGGAGCTGGAGCACGCAAAGGCCAGAGGCGCAAAAATATACGCCGAAGTCGTGGGTTATGGTGCCAGCTGTGACGCCCATCACATTACCGCGCCTCTTGAGGACGGCAGCGGCGCGGTGAAGTCAATGGAAAATGCACTGAAGGATGGGGCGCTGAAGGTCAGCGATGTGGACTATATCAACGCCCACGGCACCAGTACAGCTTTGAATGATAAAGGCGAAACAGCCGCGGTAAAGGCGCTTTTCGGGGCCTGTGCCAAAGAACTGATGATTTCATCTACCAAGTCCATGACCGGGCATCTGCTGGGCGGCAGCGGGGCTGTAGAGGCTGTTATCACCGTTAAGGCCCTTCAGGATGGCTTTGTACCGGCTACCCTGAATTATCAGGTGCCTGATCCCGAATGTGATCTGAACGTGGTGCCAAATGAAGGAGTAAAAAAAGATATTCGCTGTGCGATCTCCAACTCCTTTGGATTTGGCGGACACAACGCAACCCTGGCGTTTTCGAAATGGGAGGATTAAAAATGCTTTTAAATTCAAATCAGATACAGGAAATTATACCACATCGTTATCCCTTTTTACTGGTAGACCAGATCATTGAGATGGAGGGCGACCATGTCGTGGGTGTCAAATGTGTCACAGCCAATGAAATGCAGTTTATGGGACACTTTCCACAGCAGCATGTCATGCCCGGCGTTTTGGTGATTGAGGCGCTGGCCCAGGCGGGCGCGGTGCTGCTTCTGTCAAAAGAGGAAAACAAGGGCAAAATCGCGCTGTTCGCGGGCATCAACAAGGCCCGTATTCATCGCCAGGTCATTCCCGGAGACAAGCTGACTCTGGACGTCACCTTTAAAGGGTTCCGCGCAGGTATCGGCTTCGCGGATGCGCTGGCGACTGTCGACGGTGAAAAAGCTGTGAAATGTGAGCTGATGTTTGCGGTTCAGCAGTAATAAAAAGGGCCATTCCCGGATATTCCAGGGAATGGCCCTTTTGGGGTCAGGAAGTTTGTCTTTTTTCAGGTTCTGGGCCAGGTAAAATCATCTGCATGCGAAACCAGCCGTTTTTGCATGAAAATTGTAAATAGCCACGGTACCGCGAAGCGAAATCAGAAATACTCTGAACACCATAGCCATGCCCTTTCTCTGAGCTGACAGGCTTTCCATCTGCGTCAAAGACTACCTCGTTGCCACAGGTGTTGTCAATTGCCAGAAAATATTGTGAGTGCTGGTGTGTGCCGGTAATCCGGATGATTTTTTTCGTATTTGCCGCCATTGCTTTGCAGGCGTTCCAGGCATTTTCAATGGCGTTTGACAGCATGACGGAGAATTCTGTAATATCGACCTGTTCTTCAGACGGCGTCTCCAGAAGGATTGTCAAGTCGATCTTTTCCCGCTCCATTTTTTCTGCGAAAAAAGACAGTACGCCGTCCACGATGAGCTCGCCGGTATAACTCTGGAGCTGTCCGCTGTTCTGTGAGGTGTCGAGGCGTCTGTCCATTGAATCGGCCACCTTTTTAATGGAGTGCCAGTCCTTGTTTATGATACAGGTGTTGACCAGCTGTGCGTAGTGACGCATATCGTGGCGGTACATTTTTATCTGCTCGTCCATTTCCTGGAGCGTGGCGGTGTGCTTTTTGATAAAAGATGTCTGCATCTGGAGGAGGGCATAGCTTTTTTCGATCTGGCAGCGGTCCTTTATTCCTTTAAATACAATATAAAAGGCAATGTAAGCGCAGACGACAGCAATGCACATCAGAAGTGCCTGCGGCTGCATTTCCGGGTGCTGGTACAGCGGACCCGGAACCATGATGATCATTGCGAATACAAAGCTGAAGGATATCGGTACGATCATCAGCCACCACCATTCGCTGCGAATATCTCTGAAAACCTCCAAAAATGGCTTCCTGAAAAATAAGTACAGAAGCAGCGCGGTAAACAGAAAAACAAGCAGTTTGATAAGGATATGAATCTGGGCGGTTGAGTAAAAAATGGTATCGCTCAGGGTATCGCTGATAAAGATGAACAGGCAGGCGCTGAAAAAATTGAACAGCATTCTGCCGTCAAAGCGGCGATAGATCAGAAAATAGAAAAGGCCGCAGAAAATAATATTGAAAACTGAAATCGACGATTTGGCGGACTGGATGGTCTCAGCGCTGAATACGATAAGTATATCGGCGAGAAGCAAAAAGAGGATAAAGAGCAGAACCAGCCACCGGGTAGCCTTTTTTGAAAAACGCCATCCATCCGACAGAATACTCATATAAATAAGCCCTAAGGGTGAAGATACCATGCTTTCCATGACAGCGATCACTTTATCCATTTCCAATTTCCTTTCCGTAGACAAATCCTCAGACATGACAGCGCTGGGCTGTCTGTTATGTCTGTTTTAAATATACGACAGGAGAGCGTTGTTGTCAAATCCTGATTTTACAACTAATTTTCAGTCCGCCCTTTTAAAATAGCCGATGGTTTGGTATAATAATAAAATATCGAAAAAATTTATCGCGGTTTAAAAACATTAGCATAGAGAGAGGTAAGCAGATTGAAAAAAGAAATGTCAAAAGTCTATGATCCGAAGGACGTAGAAAGCCGTATATATGTCTGGTGGCAGGAAAAGGACTATTTTAAGCCGGAGGTTCATCCCGACGGAAAATCTTTTACCATTGTGATGCCGCCGCCGAATATTACCGGACAGCTGCACATGGGCCATGCCTTTGACGACACCCTTCAGGACGTACTCACCCGGTTCAAAAGAATGCAGGGCTATGCGGCGCTGTGGGTACCGGGGATGGACCATGCCAGCATTGCCACCGAGGTAAAGGTTGTTGAAAAAATCCGTAATGAGGAAGGCAAAACCAAGGAAGAGCTTGGCCGTGAGGAGTTTCTAAAGCGTGCCTGGGACTGGGCTTTGACCTATAAAGACCGTATCCGTGAGCAGGTTAAAAAGCTTGGCGCTTCCTGTGACTGGGATCGTGAGCGCTTTACCATGGATGAGGGCTGCAGCGAGGCTGTCAAGGAGACTTTTGTCCGTCTGTATGAAGAGGGCCTGATCTACAAGGGGAGCCGTATCATAAACTGGTGCCCGGACTGTAAAACCGCCCTTTCCGACGCAGAGGTGGAGTACGCCGAGCAGGCAGGCCATCTGTGGCATATCCGTTATCCCATCGCAGGCAGTGACGATTACGTTACCGTCGCCACGACCCGTCCGGAAACCATGCTGGGCGATTCCGGTGTGGCAGTCAATCCAAATGATGAACGTTATAAGGAACTGGTAGGCAAAACGGTTATCCTACCGCTGGTTAACAAGGAAATCCCGGTCGTTGCCGATGATTATGTGGATATGGAATTTGGAACCGGCGTGGTCAAGATGACCCCGGCCCATGACCCCAATGACTATGAGGTCGGAAAACGCCATAACCTTGAAGAGATCAATGTCATGAATGAGGACGGCACTATGAATGAGCTGGCCGGAAAATATGCGGGCATGGATCGTTATGAATGCCGCAAGGCGGTTGTGGAGGACCTTAAGGAGCTTGGGCTGCTCGAAAAAATCGAGGACCACATCCACAATGTCGGCGAGTGCTACCGCTGTGGCACTACCGTTGAAACCATGACCTCTGAGCAGTGGTTTGTAAAGATGGAGCCACTGGCAAAACCAGCCATTGAGGCTGTCAAAAACCGTGACACACAGTTTGTGCCCGACCGCTTCAGTAAGATTTACTTTAACTGGATGGAAAATATCCGCGACTGGTGCATTTCGCGTCAGCTGTGGTGGGGACACCAGATTCCCGCCTACTACTGTGATGACTGCGGAGAGATGGTTGTCGCCAAGGAAATGCCGAAAGTTTGCCCGAAGTGTGGAGGCGAACACTTTACCCAGGACGAAAACGCCCTGGATACCTGGTTCAGCTCTGCCCTTTGGCCATTCTCAACCCTGGGCTGGCCTGAAAAGACGCCAGATCTTGACAGATTCTACCCCAATAACGTGCTGGTCACAGGCTATGATATCATCTTCTTCTGGGTTGCCCGCATGATCTTTATGGGGCTTTATAACATGGGTGAGGTTCCATTCGCCGATGTCTATATCCACGGCCTGATCCGTGATTCTCAGGGCCGCAAGATGAGCAAATCTCTGGGCAACGGCATTGACCCGCTGGAAATCATTGAGCAGTTCTCCGCAGACGCGCTGCGCTTTTCAATCATCACGGGGAATTCAGCGGGGAATGATATCCGCTGGCAGGACGAAAAGCTGGAAGCCAGCAGAAACTTTTTAAACAAAATCTGGAATGCCGCCCGCTTTGTGCTGATGAATCTGGATGAAAATATCATGGATCGGCAGGACGTCGCGCTTGCCAATCTGGAAAATACTGATAAATGGATTCTGAGCCGCATGAACGATGTTGTACGGGATGTGACCCAAAACATGGACAAATACGAGCTGGGAATCGCAGCCCAGAAAGTTTACGATTTTGCCTGGAACGAATACTGTGACTGGTACATCGAGCTGGTAAAACCAAGACTCTACGGCGACGATGAGACTACCAAGGCAGCTGCGCAGTACACCCTGAACCTGGTACTGACCAACATCCTTAAGCTGCTGCATCCGGTCATCCCGTTTATCACCGAAGAAATTTACGGCTACCTGCCAGACGCCGGCGAAGCCATCATTGTGTCCGAATGGCCGGAATACGATGAAGCCCTGCAGTTTAAGCAGGATGAGGAGGATGTCCGCTTCCTGATGGCATGCATCAAGAGCATTCGGAATATCCGCTCCGAGATGGATGTGCCAAACTCCAAGAAAACGCAGCTCTTTGTCATCACAGACAATGCGGCGCGTGGGGAGCTGATGCTTAAGTCCTCCGTTTATTTTGAAAAGCTGGCCTCTGTCTCCGGTATCTCCGCCATTGTCAAGGAGGAGGTTCAGGAAAACTATGTGAGCGCCGTTGTTGAAGACGCAGAGCTGTTCCTTTCTATGGACGAGCTGGTAGACAAAGAAAAGGAAATTGAGCGTCTGAACGGCGAGAAGGCCAAGCTTGAGAAAGAGCTGGAGCGTGTGGACAAAAAGCTGTCTAACAAAGGCTTTACAGATAAGGCGCCTGAAAAGGTCGTGGAGGGCGAGCGTGAAAAACAGCGAAAATACCAGGAAATGTTGGATAAGGTGCTGGAACGCCTGGCCTATTACAATCAGTAAGAAAATAAAACAGAACAGGGCGGAAGGAGACTTCCGCCTTTTCTTTAAGGTAAAGTTGTATTTGTTGCCGACTAAATGAAAGGAGTTCCCATGAACGAAGAAGGAAAGAAACGGATTTTGATTGCAGACGACAATCAGGATATTTGCGAGCTGGTAGAAATTCTGCTGACAGCAGAAGGCTTTGAGGTCGTTCAGGCTAAAAACGGTCAGGAGGCAGTGGACAGGACGGATGATTCCATTGATCTGATCATACTGGACGTCATGATGCCCCAGAAATCTGGCTATAAGGCCTGTTCAGAAATCAGGGAAAAAACACGGGTGCCCATTCTGTTTTTGACAGCCAAGGACCAGGATTCCGACAAGGTGATGGGGTTCTCTGTGGGCGGTGATGACTACCTGTCCAAGCCCTTCTCCTATACCGAGCTGGTATCCCGGGTCAAGTCTCTCCTGAGGCGTTATTACGTGTACCAGGGCAGCGCGCCGGCAGAAAAGAGTAACAGGCTGGTGATCCGTGATCTGGTGCTGGACAAGGATGCGCAGAATGTCGAGATCGGCGGAGAGATCGTCACCCTGACCGATATTGAGTACCGGATACTGGAGCTTATGATGGACAACCGGAAAAAGGTTTTTTCTGCTCAGAATATTTATGAAAGCATCTGGAATGAGCCCTATTTCTATTCTGCCAACAACACAGTCATGGTGCATATCCGGAACCTGCGTAAAAAGCTCAAAGATAACTCTCAGGAGCCCCAGTACATCAAGACCGCCTGGGGAAAGGGCTATTATGTTGACTAAGCAGGAGGAAAGTATTTTCAGGTCAAAGCTTGGGCTGACCGTCATGAAATACTTTGGTGTTTCCTTTGTCATCGCGTTGGCTTCAGGTGTTGTTACCACGCTGCTGCTGACCTGCTTTATCCGTGAGAACGGTATCTCAGAGGAGACTGTGGAGCTTTTGTCTTACATGGTGACCATCGCGGTGCTCTTTGTTGTGTTTTTAAAGCTGTTCCATAAAAAAATCCGTTACATTCATACCCTGGAGCACGGTATTGAGATCATAGAGGGGGGCGGGCTGGAATACCCCATTCCAGTAGAGGGCAATGATGAGCTGACCGCTCTGGCCATTCAGCTTAACGATATGCGGCGGACACTGCAAAAGCAGATAAACGAGCGTGAGACAGCAATCCGTGAAAATCATGAGATGGTCACAGCCATATCCCACGACATCCGGACGCCGCTTACCTCTGTAATCTGTTATCTGGATCTCATCAGAGACGGCAAGGTCAAAAGCCCGGAGGAGGGGGCTGTTTATATCAACAACGCGCTGGAGAAAGCCTATCAGATCAAAAACCTCACCACAGCTCTCTTCAGCCATTCGGTGGCCGAAAACGAGGAGGTTATGTTTCATTATGAGCTGATCGACGGTAATGAGCTGCTGGCGCAGGTCTTATCGGAGAGCGTCTTTTTGCTGGAAGAAAAGGGCCTGACCGTCAAGGTGAGAGACAGCATCGAGGAAGGATTTGCCATCAATGTGGACATTCAGCAGTTCCGGCGCGTTTTTGACAACCTTTGCTCCAACGCCCTGAAATATGCCGACCCTAAGCGGCCCATCTGCTTTGATGTTATGCTGGAGCCGGATACCCTGCGGATTATCCAGACGAACCAGGTGCGAAAAAACAGCGGCGGCGAGAGCTTTGGCATTGGACTGAAAACCTGTGAAAAAATTGCGGAACGTCATGAAGGAACCTTTAAAAGCTGGATTGAGAAGGGTGAGTTTGTGGCGATCTGGACTTTGCCTTTGTATTAGCCGAAATACCGGCCCTGTACGGCTTGAGGTTGTTTTTCAACCTTGCACCGCAAAAAGAACATATGAGGCACGATTACATGGAAAATATTAATAAAATCTTTAGAATTCATCCCGAATTTCTTCATGTTTTTATGTTAAAATGATTCACAACAAAACAAATAATGGAGGCACCATGAATAAGAAAAAAAGTATCATTATTACGCTTGTCATACTGGCAGTCGTTGTCGTAGCGCTGGGCGTCTGGGCCTGTACGCGCACCAGCCAGCCGCAGGCAGCCGCTGTCAAAACCACGACACTTGAGAAGACCAACCTTCAGAGAACAGTCTCGACCAATGGTACGGTTGAGAGCACCTACGTAGAGCAGGTCAGCAATATGACTGGTATCCCCGTGTGGGATATCGACGTATCGGTGGGCGAATGGGTTGAAAAAGGCGACCGTCTCTGCCGCCTGTACGATGAAAAAAGCGATACCTGGGAACGTGTGGAAGCCACGACCTCTGGTACGGTGACGGCCATTAACGCCCAGAACGGCGCCCCGGCCAACGGTGTGCTCTTTACCATCGAGGATACCAACAGCCTGCGTGTGGTCACGAACATCAAGGAAGCCGATGTGGGAACCGTACAGCCGGGAATGAAGGTAAGTATCAAAACCGATGCGACCGGGGACAAGGAATACACTGGCACCGTGCAGAGCATTGCACCTACGGCTGTCAAGCAGTCCAGTGCTTCCGGCACCGGGGCGACAGCCGCCGCCTCTACAGGCAGCCAGAATCCGGAATTTGAGGCCCGGGTCAGCATTGATTCTGACATCAGCGGCCTGTTGATCGGGATGAAAGCGCGCCTTAATATCATCGTTGAGGAAAGAAACGGCGTTTACAGCGTTCCCTTTGATGTGCTGACCACCAATGCGAACAATGAAAGCTGCGTGCTGGTAGCCGCCGACCCCAAGGACGGCGTCTACACTGTGAAGGAGGTGCCTGTCACAACCGGGACAGAAACGGACTTTGCCATTGAAATTTCAGGCGACCAGCTGACAGACGGCATGCAGATCATCACCGACATCGACAAGGTTAAGGCCGGCGATTCTGTCACACTGCAGCAGACCGGTGACAGCGTCACAGCCCAGGCAGATACTGCTCAAGGAGACACCAATGCGCAATAAGATCATTGAGATGAAGGGCATTGTGAAGCGCTTCTATGTGGGTTCGCCCAATGAGCTTGAAATCCTTCATGGTCTTGATCTGGAAGTCTTAGAGGGCGAGTTTATATCCATTATCGGGGCATCAGGCTCAGGCAAGTCCACGCTGATGAATATTATCGGCGCTCTTGACCGGCCCACAGAAGGCGAGTATTATCTGGATAAGCTGCTCGTCAGCACCATTAAGGACAGCGGGCTCTCAAAGATCCGTAACCAGAAAATCGGCTTTGTGTTCCAGACCTTTAACCTGATTCCGCGTTCCACGGCGCTCAATAATGTGGAGCTGCCCATGCTGTACGCGGGCATGCCCAAGGCGGAACGCCGGGAGCGGGCAGAGGAGCTGCTGGCCCTGGTGGATATGTCGGACCGTGCCAAGCACCGTCCTAACGAGCTTTCCGGCGGACAGAAGCAGCGTATCGCCATCGCCCGAGCCATGGCCAATAATCCATCCATTATACTGGCCGATGAACCCACCGGCGCGCTGGACAGTAAAACCGGCCGCATGGTCATGGATATTTTTCACGAGCTGCATGAAAAGCAGGGTAAAACCATTATTTTGATCACCCATAATCCGGAGCTGGCCGATGAAACTGAGCGGATTATCACCCTGAGCGATGGCAATATCGTCGGCACCCGGGCGGGCACCGGAGTGAGATTGGAGCGGCACCATGAATTTGCTTGAAAATATTAAACTGGCCCTGGAAGGGCTGCGCGCCAACAAAATGCGGGCGCTGCTGACTATGCTGGGTATTATTATCGGGATCGCCTCGGTCATTGCCATCACCTCCCTTGGCGACGCCATGTCCAATACCCTGAACGAGACACTCTCCAACGTGGGTGGCCGTAACATTCAGCTGTACGTTATGCCTAAGGATGTGGACGGCACCTACTCTAACAGCGATGAGGACAACATCACCGATGAGATGATCGAACGCTTCAGAGAACGCTACGGCGATGAGATTGAAGGCCTTGAGATCAGCAATAACGTCGGGGCGGCCAAAACCGTCGACGCGATTCCGCAGCAGGAGATGAAAATTACTGGCGTTAACCATGATTACTTTACGGTTGAGAACATCAAGATTGTCCAGGGACGCGCCATCAGCGACCGGGACACCGATGGTGAGAAGAACGTCATTGTTATTTCCAGTATCATGAAAAAGAATTTGTATGGCGAGGGCAGCGACCCTATCGGTAAAGAGATAAAGGTGGAAACCACCTATGGAACCGAGAGCTTTTACGTTGTAGGGGTTTATCAGGATCCCATGGAGGACGCGACCCAGAGCGCCATGATGGTGGCGATGGGCGGCAGCGGCCGTTCGACCGCTTATATCCCTTACACGACAGCCAAAAATATTACAAATGATACGACCAAGGGCTACAGCATGATTATGCTCATGGCCTCGCCGGACGTCAGCTCGACAGAGCTTGCCACCAAAGCGGCAGCCTATTTCAATAAATTCTATCCTCAAAACAGCAACAGCAAGGTAGAGGCTCAGAGTATGGAAAGCATCATGAAGGAAATGAACACTGCCATGTCGCAGGTATCTATGGCCATCGCGGTTATCGCGGGCATATCGCTGCTGGTCGGCGGTATCGGGGTTATGAATATCATGCTGGTATCTGTTACCGAGCGTACGCGGGAAATCGGGGTGCGCAAGGCTCTGGGAGCCCCCAACAGTGCAATTCGCATACAGTTTCTGGTCGAATCTATGATTATCTGCATTATCGGCGGTATTTTGGGGATTCTGCTGGGTGCGGGCTTTGGCGCCCTCGGCGGCCTGCTGCTCAAAACTACGGTTGTGCCGTCTCTTGGCTCCATTGCTCTGGCTGTGGGCTTCTCCATGGCCATCGGCGTGTTCTTCGGGTACTACCCGGCCAATAAAGCCGCCAAGCTCGACCCCATTGAGGCGCTGAGATACGAATAACGAAGCAGATGCATTTTACAGAGAAAGCATTCCGAGTAAAGGATAAAAGCTTTCTTTGCAAAATGCGACGCTGAATCCGTTTTTGACTAGATTTTATCTTTACTTCCTGTGGTTAAAGTGCTAAAATAGAATAAATTAATTAAATAAAAGCACCCTGAAGGGGAGTAACTCAACCATTAAGGAGCTGCTTAGTCGTCATTTCGAGCGAACGCTCCGGCTAAGCATCAAGCGTTATACTTGAGAGTAAGACCTTTATTTCTAATTTCGCGTTTGTCTTTGGGCAGGCGGGGTAACTTAGAGATAAGGGTCTTTTTATTTATAATTCAAGGAGGACAGAATGACAAACGAAGAAAGCAATAAGTCAAGGGAATCTTTCTTACTATCCGTATCGGAGACCGAGAAGGTCTATGATACCGACGTGCGCACCGGGCTCAGCGACGCCCAGGCCGCTGTGCGGCAGCAGACCTATGGAAAGAACAAAATGGCCGAGGGAAAGCGGAAATCACTGCTGCGGATGTTTTTAGAGCAGTTTAAGGATTTTCTGATTCTGGTACTGGTGGCTGCCGCGGTCATATCCGGTTTTCTGGGGGAAATCAGCGATGCCATTTTAATTTTAATTATTGTTATCCTCAATGCCGTCATTGGGATGGTACAGGAAAATAAGGCTGAGAACTCCATGGAGGCGCTTAAAAAGCTGACCATACCCGAAGCTAAGGTGCTGCGAAACGGCGTACAGACAGTTATTAAAGCCGAGAATCTGGTACCTGGGGACGTAGTCTACCTGGACGCCGGGGACAATGTGCCTGCAGATGGCCGGCTCATCGAGGCCGCAGCCCTGCAGATACAGGAATCTGCCCTGACGGGGGAATCGGTGGCGGTTGAGAAGAACCTCGCTGATCTGAGCAACCCCGAGACGCCGCTGGGCGACCGGCTCAACTCTGTTTATATGAGCAGCACGGTAACCTACGGCCGCGGGAAATTCATTGTGACGAAGACCGGCATGGACACAGAAATTGGCAAGATCGCCGGCATGATCCAGGGCACAGTATCCATGCAGACGCCGTTGCAGAAACGGCTGACAGAGCTGGGCAAAATCCTGGCAGTGGGCTGTCTGGGCGCGTGCATTGTGATTTTCTTTATCGGCCTGGTGCGGGGCGGCGATATGCTGGAAATGTTTATGACCGCTGTCAGCCTGGCTGTGGCGGCTATTCCAGAGGGCCTGCCCGCCATCGTTACTGTGGTGCTGGCCATGGGCACCCAGCGGCTGGTGGCTAAGCACGCCATTATCAGAAAACTGCCCGCGGTCGAAACCCTGGGCGCAGCATCGGTGATCTGCTCAGATAAAACAGGGACCCTGACTCAGAATAAGATGACCATCAAAAAGGTCTATGCCAATGACGGGATTGTGAGCGCTGAGGATATCAAGGATGATGGCTTTACCGACAGTGAGCGCCTGGTCGTGCGGATCGGCCTGCTCTGCAATGACGCTTCCATTGTTACAGACGACAGCGGCGTGAAGGAGATCGGTGATCCCACAGAGGTGGCGATGGTCGCCTATGCGGCCAGCCTCGGCTATCAGAAAAACGAGTATCTTGAAAAATATCCAAGGGTCAATGAAATCCCCTTCGATTCGGACCGTAAGCTCATGACCACAGTACATAAAGACGGCGAGCATTATTACAGCTTCACCAAGGGCGCGCCGGATGTGCTGCTGAGCCGTTGTGCAAATTACCTCAAAGGAATGGGGAGCATCCCCTATGAAAGTGCGGCCATGCCATTTGACGCAGAAGCCAGAGCTGAGGTGGAAAAGGCCAATGAAACTCTGTCTGACGATGCCTTCCGTGTGCTGGGCTTTGCCTATAAACGCTATGACAGCGAACCTGACGTGACCATGGAAGAGCTGGAAAATGATATGACCTTTGTGGGCCTGACGGGTATGATCGACCCGCCGCGCGTGGAGGTTAAGGATTCTATCCATGAGTGCCATACAGCGGGCATTAAAACCGTTATGATTACCGGAGACCACAAAAACACTGCGGTCGCCATCGCGAAGGAGCTGGATATCTATGGAGAGGACAGCGTCGCCCTGTCCGGCACAGAGCTCAACAGCATGTCGGATGCGGAGCTTGAGGAAAAGATCGACCATGTGGCTGTGTATGCCCGCGTGTCGCCTGAGCACAAGGTGCGGATTGTCGACGCCTGGCAGAAAAAAGGCGCGGTGGTCGCCATGACCGGCGACGGGGTCAACGATGCTCCGGCGCTCAAGAAGGCCGATATTGGATGCGCCATGGGCATTACGGGCACTGACGTGTCCAAGGAGGCGGCTGAAATGATTTTGACAGACGATAATTTTGCCACCATCGTCTCTGCGGTCAAGGAAGGCCGGGGGATTTATGAGAACATCAAGAAGGCAGTCCACTTCCTGCTGTCCTGCAATATCGCCGAAATCCTGATTTTATTTATCGCCACGCTCATCGGCTGGATTCAGCCTTTGCTGCCTGTGCACATTTTATGGATCAACCTGATAACGGACAGCCTGCCCGCACTGGCCCTGGGGGTTGAGAAGAACGATGACGACATTATGGAAAAGAAGCCGAGAGATCCCAGGGAAAGCATTTTTGCCCACGGACTGGGCGGACGCATTATTTTCCAGGGCGTTGTGCTGGCAGCCATCTCGCTGTTTGTCTTTAATTATGGATACTCCCACTTTGGCCTGGACGAAGGCCGTACCATGGTATTTGCGGTTCTGGGTTTATCCCAGCTGACCCATGTGCTCAATGTCCGGTCTGAGAGCAAATCCGTGTTCAGCAGACAGTTTTTCACCAACCGGTACCTGTGGGGCGCGATTCTGATCTCGGCAGTCCTGCAGCTGGCCGTCATTCTGATACCGGCCGCCCACCCGCTGTTCAGCGTGACCTTCCTGAACCCTCAGGAATGGCTGATCATTGTGGCCGCGTCACTGGCGCCGCTGGTGGTTGTGGAAATCACCAAGTTTATCGGACGATTTGTACACCGGGATAAATAAAAATAAAGCCCGCAGACAATACATGCCTGCGGGCTTTTCTATTCGGGCTAAGAGCTCTGGGTGAGCAGCTTGATGATGGAAGCGTAAAGGTTCTGAGTGTCATTTTTCCAGTTGTCACAGATATTCAGCGCCTGCTTCTGGGATGGCGTGTTGATGTTCAGCTCCATCAGGACAATGTTGTTTTCATGGAGCTTGAGCTGTACCTGGTAATCGCCGTCGGTATTTTTGATGTAGTTGCCGATGACCTTGACCTCTCTGAAAATGCGGTCCCTGTTCTGTGAAATATAAAGCTCCAGCATTTCACGGATATAGGCAGGAATGTCCTTTTCAAAAATATTCAGGGTCTCCCGCCCCTTGGCGGTGATGGCGACCACGGTTTTATCATCATCCATCTGGTATAAACGGATAAAGTCATCCTCGATGAGGTTGTCGATGTAGAGCTGAATATCAAAATAGCTCATTTGCAGGTTTTCAATAATGATAAAGGCCACCTGCTCGCGGGTGATGCCGGTTTTGATTTTATTGAGTACGTATAGTATAATAAGCTTATCTTCAGCCTGATGTTGAGTGTTAAGCACGCGATGAACCTCCCTTGGAAAAATTGAAGTTACCTTATCATTATAGCATAGATTTAAAAACAAATGTGGTAAAAGGAGAAGATTTTTATGAATCCATTAAATGAAAAAATAGAGGCTCTGGGAAAGGGGCTTGGAGCGGCGCAGGTTGGCTTTGCGGATTTGAGCAGCCTGGAGAATGGGCTAAACCTGGGCTATCCCGGCGCCGTATCGGTGGTGGTGCGCCTTTCTAAGGGGATTTTGGCCCAGATAGAGGACGCGCCCACAGCCACCTATTTTAGCCATTACCGCATTGTCAACCGCCTGATCGACGAGATTACACTGAGGGTGGCGCTGGCCCTTGAGGAAGGGGGTGCGATGACGCTGGCTGTTCCGGCCTCCCAGTCGCTGCCCTCTGTAAAGGGCGAAAACCCATACCGGGGGCTATTCGCTCACAAAACTGCAGCGGTCCTTGCCGGCATGGGGTGGATCGGAAAGAGCGCCCTGTTTATCCACAGGGATTACGGCCCCGCAGTGCGGCTGGGAACGGTGCTGACCGACGCGCCGCTTGATACTGTGGCGGTCCTGGCGGAGAGTGAATGCGGCAGCTGCCAGGCCTGTGTGAAGGCCTGCCCGTCCATGTCCATCGAGGGAAAGCTCTGGAAGTTGGGCATGGAGCGCAGCTATCTGTTAGACGCCCACAGCTGCAGCGAGCATATGAAGGAAGCTTATCAGCACATTGGCCGCGGCTCGGTCTGCGGTCTGTGCATGGTGAACTGTCCGCATTTCAGGAAAAACCTGTGAGTGCGCCTAATAAGGAGAACACTATGATTTTTGAATTGATTTTTATGGGCCTGATAGGCCTGTTAATGTGTTACCTGGGCTGGCTGATATGGAAAAAAGAGCGGATCAATCTGATCCACAGTTATCATTATGCGCGTGTATCTGAGGCGGATAAAAAACCCTATACAGAGAAGATTGGGAAGGCGTTGCTGATTATGGGGATTGGCTGCTTTTTGACAGGTGTGGCGGACTTTATTACCCGTACCCACTTCGGCTGGATATTTTTTGGCCTTGGATTTATAATAGGGGCTGTTCTTTTCGTGAAAGCACAGCACAAATACAATGGAGGGATTTTTTAGTGCCAAAGGAGAAATAAATGAGAAACATGACAAGTCAGGACATGAAACTGTCCGCTAAGGTACAGCTCAAGGGACACTGGGGAGCGGCTGTTTTGATCATGTTCATCACATGGCTGGCCATCGCCGGAGTACCGACCATCATGCTCCTGCTGGAAAAAGTGATTTTTAACGTGGATCTGGACGCGGAAGTTTATGACCGGGTTTCAAACATCGTATCCTTTGTTCTGGCAGGACCGCTGTCCTACGGGGCCTCGCGTTTTTATATGAACCTGTACCACGGCCGGGAGGCAGGAGTGGCAGATCTTTTTACAGGTTTTAACCGTTTTGGCAGGTGTTTTTTAGCCAGTCTGGCCATGGGCATCCTGACCTTTTTATGGGCGCTGCTGCTCATTATTCCTGGGATTATTGCGGCCATCAGCTATTCCCAGACTTATTACCTGCTGAACGATTATGAGACGCTGTCCTTTATGGACGCCATCACCCTGAGCAAGTTGATGATGCGGGATTACAAGCTGGAATATTTTCTTCTGTGCCTGACCTTTATCGGATGGTGGCTCCTGGTCGTTGTGACGCTGGGCATTGCCATCATCGTGGTGGGGCCTTATCTGAATGCTACCTTTGCCAATTTTTATATGGGGTTGAAAGAAGAACGGCAGGAAGTTATCGATCGTTTTATGGCTGGGAATCAAAACTAAGCTTTCCAAATAAGGGGAAAGTATGATATAATAAAAAACTGCGCTGCAGGCCTTTGACGAAGGCCTTGAATATAGAAGAAAAATAGATTAAGTGAGAAAAACAGTGGGTAAATTTAAAATAGAGGGTGTTGCCCCGGGCAGCATCTTTGAAGAACTGGAAATTGAAAAAGGCGACACATTGCTCACCATCAACGGAATGCCTGTGGCAGATATTATGGACTACCGGTATCTGCAGGCGGATGAGCAGCTGATGATCGAGGTGGAAAAGCCCGACGGCGAGATCTGGGAGCTGGACGTGGAAAAGGACTTTGAGGAGGATCTGGGGCTGGTGTTTGACGAAAACATGCTGGAAACCCGAACCTGCAAAAACAACTGTGTTTTCTGTTTTATCGACCAGATGCCGCCGGGAATGCGGGAAACCCTGTATGTCAAGGACGACGACGAGCGCCTGTCCTTTCTGCTGGGCAACTACGTCACCCTGACCAACCTGACCGAGGCGGAAATGGAACGCATTGTGCGCTACCGGATCATGCCTATTAATATCTCGGTGCACACCACTAACCCGGAGCTGCGGTGCGCCATGCTGCACAACCGCTTTGCCGGGTCGATCATGGAATCCCTGCGGTATTTTGCAGATAACGGCATTGGCATGAACGGGCAGATTGTGCTGTGCCCAGGCTATAATGACGGCCATGAGCTGAAACGGACGCTGAAGGACCTGATGGCCTTTTATCCGCAGATGGCCTCTGTGTCCGTAGTGCCTGTGGGCCTGTCCAAATACCGTGAGGGGCTGGCAAAGCTCCATAAATTTGACGCGGAGAGCGCCAGACAGACCCTGGACATCATCAGGGATATTCAGGCTCAGATGCGGAGTCAATACGGTACAAATTTTGTCTACGCCAGCGATGAGTTTTTCCTGCTGGCCGGTGAGACGCTGCCGGATTCCGTCTACTACGACGGTTTTCTGCAGATCGAAAACGGTGTGGGTATGATGACAGATTTTAAGGAAAGCCTGGAGGCTGCCCTGAGCGAAGCCCGCGCGATACGGCGAAACGACGTACCCCAAAAGGTCGGCATTATCACCGGGCGGCTGGCCGCAGATTTTATGCGGGACTGCGCCTGCAAGGTGCGCCCTGTCTGCGGAGCGGAGCCTGCTGTCTACCCAGTAGTCAACGATTTTTTCGGCGAGGACATCACCGTGTCCGGGCTGGTCACAGGACAGGACATTATCCGGCAGGTGCCTAAGGGGGCAGACCGTTATCTGATCCCGGAAAACATGGTCCGCAGCCAGACCCATGACCTGCTGGACGATTTGACAACAGAAGAGATTGAAAAGGCGCTTCAGGCAGAGGTGCGCATTGTCCCAGTGGACGGTGCGGCCTTTCTGGAAGCGATGAATTAAGGAGGAATACTATGGCAAAACCGATTGTCGCAGTGGTGGGACGCCCGAACGTGGGCAAATCCACCCTGTTCAACAAGCTGGTGGGCGAGCGCATCGCCATTGTGGAGGACACGCCCGGCGTTACCAGAGACCGTATCATTGCGGATGCGGAGTGGCAGAACCATCATTTTACACTCATCGACACCGGTGGGATCGAGCCCCACACCAAGGATGATATTTTATTGCAAATGCGTGTCCAGGCCGAGCTGGCCATTGACATGGCAGATTTGATCGTGCTGCTGGTGGACGGGCGCGAGGGCATGACCGCCTCTGATCTGGAGGTGGCCAACATGATCCGTAAGCACAGCAAAAACGTTCTGCTGGCCGTTAACAAGGTGGACAGCCAGCAGCTGGAAAACAATATTTTTGAATTTTATAATCTGGGCATTGGCGAGCCCATGGCGATCTCTGCCGAGCAGGGCCTTGGCCTTGGCGACTTTCTGGACGCGGTGATCGAGCGGGTTAAGAAAGTCTATGATGAGGACGAGCAGGAGGATGATAACCTGAAAATCGCGGTGATCGGAAAGCCAAACGCGGGCAAATCCACCCTGATCAACAAAATGCTGGGCCATGACCGGCTCATCGTCAGCGACGTACCCGGCACTACCCGTGACGCCATCGACACCGAAGTGCGCTTTAACGGCCGGGATTACACCCTCATTGACACCGCGGGGCTGCGGAAGAAAAAGAAGATCTATGAGGATATTGAGCGCTACAGCATTGTGCGCGCCATTGCCGCTGTTGACCGGAGCGATGTGGTGCTGGTGCTGATCGACGGGGAAAAGGGCGTGACGGAACAGGACGCCAAAATTGCCGGCATTGCCCACAACCGCGCCAAGCCGTCCATTATCATTGTCAACAAATGGGACATTGTGGAAAAGGACACCAAGACCATGGATAAGATGAAGCGGGAAATCCGGGATACGCTGTCTTTTATCGACTATGCGCCCATTCTGTTTATCTCGGCCAAAACCGGGCAGCGGGTCAGCAAGATTTACGAAACCATTGATTTTGTCAAGAGTCAGACGGAAAAACGCATTACCACCGGTAAGCTCAACGAAGCCATGACAGAATTTATTATGATGAAGCAGCCGCCAACCAAGAGCGGCCGCCGGCTGAAAATTTTCTACGCCTCACAGACTGGCGTCAACCCGCCGACCTTTGTGGTCTTTGTCAACGACGCGACGCTGATGCACTTTTCCTATCAGCGCTATCTGGAAAACAAAATTCGGGAGACCTTTGATTTTGATGGCACACCCATCCGGTTCTTTGTGCGGGAACGAAACGACTGACAGCGCTGCCGGCCCCCTTCACCTTAGGGTGAGGCGGGTCTTTTTTGATTTTGCATATAGAAAGCGTGGAAAAGTAAGCTGCATTGCCGTAACTGTTTTTATCCGTAAAAATATGATATAATAAAGATAAACTTCTGTGGACATTTGATTTGGGTTCTTTGTGTGAGGAAAGCCATGAAAAAAGAAGGAAAATCAACGGTGCTGCTGATGCTGGGCGGGATTGTATTCATGATTTTGATGGACGCGGCGGGGCATTATCTGGCGGGAAACTGGTATCCCTATGAGTTTTTACTGACAGTAAAAAATGTGCTTTATGTGGTGGAATGGACTGGCATTGGCTTTGGACTGGGGCTTTTGGCCCACGGCGGCAGAGTGAAGAGAATCAGGATATCCAAAGCCTATCTGGTTGGTGCGTTGATGGTTTTTTTGATTGGCGCTTTCCAAAAAAGGATTTATGACATCATTCCGCGTAGTGTGATGGACTGGCTCTATGCACAGGAGATTTCAATTAGAATCTATGAGAACTGGTTTTTTGCCATTGCGGGATTGCTGCTGTTTTTGGGAGTGACATCCACGCCTAAAACGAGCGGTAAGAGTGGAAGAAAATTTGAATGGATTACCTGTGGGGTATTTCTGCTGCTTTTATTCCCCCTTGGGCAGCTGGGGTATAAGGCGCTCCAGATTCCAGATGAAGTTGGGCAGCAAGTTTATGTAGCGCTTTATTTTGTCCGTTTTCTTCTGTTCGGAATCGTGGCGTCGCTGACGGCGGTGCCTGGTGCGGCTGAAATACCTCAAAAGGCAGACAGCCTCAAGTCAGGAACGCTTTGTCTGGCCCTCTCACTAGGATGGTTTTTCCTGACAAAATGGAGCTTAGTTTCAGATCATCCCGTTATTCTCTGGGAAGGCGCTTACTGTTCGGCGCTTATGCTTGCCGCCTATGGCGGGCTGTTTCTCACAAAAGGGGCTTTGGAAGCCCGCAGAGGGAGAGACGGGGAGAAGGTTGTCGAAAAAGCCGATCATGCGGTGCAGAGATAAAGTGTGAGGCAATGTGAATGGAGAATGGTATCTTATGTAAAAATTCTCAACACTTCAAAAGAGCAGACCCGTCGAAACGACGCATAAGGTCCAGGCAGAGATGAGGTGCCGTTTCGTCACATCATTGACGACTGGAAAAAGTTGATCGCAGGATGCAAAGCGAAAGCAGGACCGCTTATGCGGTCCTTTTTTTACGCCCAAAAATAATCCTCTTCCTCAAGCACCAGTTTAATGATCCTCAGGTTTTTGAGCTCGGGCTTCAGGGCGGTCAGCTGGTCCTTCAGGCTGTCCAGCCGGCTGTCGTCATAGACACTGGCTTTATTGATGCCGACCAGGGTGTAGGAGCCGTCTTGGGCTATTTTCAGGTAGCCATTGTCGGATTTAAAGGCGTAAAGGTTCATTTTACACCTCGGCAGCCTGGGCAACGGCTTTCAGTTTTGCAAGGCCGGCCTGGGGATTGCGGTTCTGGGTGGCAACCCATTTTTCCAGGGCCTTGTAGGCTTTGCCGCTTGCGATGAGCTCGTGACTGCGCATATAGCCCTCCTGAATGCTGTCGGCCTTTCCGGCAACGTAGAGGATCAGCGCGCTGTTCAGACAGACGATGTTGGCGCGGGTGGGGGTGGAGGCGCCCTTCAGGATACGGACAATGCCCTGGGCGGCGGCGTCCACAGAGTCCCAGGGGGCCAGTTCATCCAGACAGCCGGGCTTGATCCCCAGGTTTTCCGGCGTCAGGGTACTGCGCTTTACAGTGCCGTCGGGCATGAGCTCAGCCACATGGGTGGGGCCGACGGTGGACGCCTCGTCGATACAGCCGCTGCCGGCTTCGCCATAGACGACCAGAGCGTGCTCATAGCCGATTTCGTGCATGATGTCCGGGACAAATTCCAGCATGTCCAGAGAGTAGACGCCGCGGACCGCATATTTTGGCAGGGCAGGGTTTGCCAGGGAGGCGGAGATGTTTAAAACGCTGCCAAAGGAAATCTGTGACAGTACCCGTCCGAGAGCTGTGGGGTGAACCTCTGGGCTCATGCCGTTAAAGATGCCGATGCCCGCAGTTTCGATGCTGGCCTTTACCACGTCCACACTGCAGTCCACATCTACGCCCAGGGCTTCCACCGCGTCGATGGTGCCGCAGACTGAGGTCAGCGCCCGGGAGCCGTGCTTGGCCATGGGGACGCCGTCCGCGGCGGCGATGATGCCGGCGACGGTGCTGATGTTAAAGGTCTTAAAGGTATCCATGCCAGTGCCGCAGTTTTCCACCACGGGCACAGCGGTCTGGGGCGTGACCTTGCAGGTGTCGATTTCGTAGATGGCCTCAAAGCTGCCGGCCACCTCGGCGGCAGTCGGGCCCTTGGCGCTGAGGGCGGCCAGAAAAGCGCCCTGCTGCATGGGCGTCTGGCGGTCGCCCAGGATTTCCATAAACATTTCCTTAGATTCTTCCTTGGTCAGATTTTCACGGTTGATGAGGCCGGTGATCACCTGGCCGTATTCTTTCATTGTAACTGCTTCCATTATTCGATTCCTCCATAGGGTGTGTTAATCAAAAACAACGATGGTTGAAAGGGTTTCGAGCTGCCGCACACGCTCAAGGCCGTGCGCCAGCTCCTCGAGCGGAATGCGCTCTGTAATCAGGTCTTTTACGACCAGGCTGCCGCTCTCCAGCAGCGCCTTGGCCCGGCGGCTGTGCGCGATGCCGCACCCGTAGGCGCCGGCCATGATCTGCTCCTTGTAATGAAGGGTATTGATTTCCGGCTGGGTGGCGCCGTCTGGGATAATGCCGCTGAAATGGCCGAAGCGTCCCCGCTTTTTCAGCGCACGCAGGGCCAGATTCATGGCCTCCGGAGCCGCGCAGCAGGGGATGGCCGCGTCCACGCCCTTGCCCTCTGTCAGGGCCGGCAGGGCCTTTTCGACGGCCTCGTAGCTTTCAAAGACGGCGTCAAAGCCCAGCTTTAACGCCCGCGCTGCCCGTTCGGGGTTGGTCTCGACCAGGAAGACCTTCTGTACCCCAAGGGCCTTTGCCACACGCAGGTTGAGGATGCCCATCCGTCCTGCGCCGATGATCAGCAGGGTATCCGAGGGCGCGAGCTTCAGTTTTTCCTGGACGTTGACGCAGCAGGAGAGGGGCTCGATAAAGGAAATTTCCTCAAAGCTCAGGGTGTCATTTTCAATGATGTTGATAATCTGGCCGCGGACGCCCTCCTCGGGGACGATCAGGTATTCCTGGAAGCCGCCGTCATAGTTAAAGCCCATGATGCGCATATGGTCGCAGAGGTTGTCATCGCCTTCTTCGCAGTAGGCACACCCGCCGCAGGCAATGCCCGGATGCACGTGCACCCGCTGCCCTTTCTGGTAGCCTGTGACCGCAGCGCCCACCTCGGCGATAACGCCGGAGATTTCGTGGCCCAGCACACGCGGGTACACCAGGTCGCGCTGGCCCATGGTCAGGCATTTGAGATCGGTTTTACATAAATTGCAGGCCTTGACCTGGACGAGGACTTCGTGGTCACCGCAGGACGGAATGGCGCGTTCGGTCATTTCCAGCTCGCCGGGGCCTGTTAAAACAACTGCTTTCATTCGGTATCTCCTTATTTTTTCAAACAAAAAAAGCCCGACCTTAATCTAAGGTGCGAACTTTCCATCATTCCCACAGGCCTTTATCGCTCAGATGAAGACCGTCGACACACTTCAGGCAGGTTTTCTGACTGAGGATTCACGCCTGGCTCCCTTCCCATCCTTTCGGACAGTGGTGATGAGCCGGGCAATCCACTTACAGCGGCGGGCCCGTCTAAGAATCTCACTTAGTTCCCTATTATCTGCCATGCAGCACCTGAAATGTTTTATGCTTTTTTATTATCATATCACATTTGCTCCGGGTGTCAAGATAAAATGTAAAAGTTTTAATCCAAAGGTGATATAATATCAGTGTTAACTGTGCGGTGACGCTATTCATAAAAACGAAGGAGGCAAAAAATGGGCCATTTTGGATTTTCATACATCGGCGCGCTGTATCTGCTGATGCTGTTTATCCCCAACCTGATCTGGACACGAAATCAGCCCGAGGGCTATGATTTTGGAAATGAGAATAAGCTGCTGCTGTGGTGCGAGCGCATCGGGCAGGTGGGGGTGAGCTGCTGTGCCCTGATCTTTACAGACTTTAACCTCCGCCCCCTGACGCCCTGGAGCCTGTGGCTGGCACTGTCCTTTGCGCTGATGCTGCTGTATGAGGGCTACTGGGTCCGGTATTTTAGGAGCGGGCGGAAGCTTAAGGATTTTTACTCGGGGTTTTGCGGTGTGCCCTTGGCGGGGGCAACGCTGCCGGTGTTTTCGTTTTTGCTTTTGGGGATCTACGGAAGGGTTTTCTGGATGGTCGTGTTTGTGGTGATTTTGGGGATTGGGCATATCGGGATTCACGGACAGCATTTCCGGGAGCTTGGGGAGTGACGGGTAAGCTGGGGGAAGGTCAAAGGATTGCGAAAGCTGGATGCAGCTTGGCGCTGTCCGCGGATTAAAAACGGTCTCTCTTATGCACAAACGACAACTTTCAGAAGTCGTTTGTGAAATCGACCCGACCGTTGTTTTAATCTTCGGACAGCTTTTTTGTACAATCCATTGACTTAAAAGCGGCATCGCGCCTTTGGTATCTGCGGGCGGCAGTCTGCCTCTTTTTAGTGCGGCAGCCGCTCATTTTTTAATAAACTAAATTTAATCCAGATTTTACATGCCTTTAACACAACATATGCTATAATCATATTATGTTACGGATTATGTTAAAAGTGAGTGAAGATTGGAGCGAAAATGAAAAAAATCCTGATTATAGAAGATGAACTTAATATATATGAGCTGATTAAATTCAATCTGGAAGCCCAGGGCTTTGAGGTGGCAGGGGTCCATGAGGGGGCCGGCGCGGTTGAGAAAATCGTGGATATCCGGCCGGATCTGATCATTCTGGATTTAATGCTGCCGGGCAAGGACGGGCTCACCATCTGCCGCGAGGTGCGGGCGGATAAGAACCTGTCTTATATTCCAGTCATTATGCTCACCGCCAAGAGCGAGGAGTTCGACAAAGTCCTTGGTCTGGAGATGGGCGCGGACGATTATATGACCAAGCCCTTCAGCGTGAAGGAGCTCTATGCCCGGGTGAAGGCTGTGCTGCGGCGGACAGAGATGATCAAAAGCTCAGACGCGGAGGAGATCGCAGTGGGCAGCCTGCGCATTCTGCCAGGCTCTTTCGAGGTGTATAAAAACGGTAAGAAACTGTCGCTGACCCTGAAGGAGTACGAGCTGCTTCTGTATCTGGCCAACAATAAGAACAAGGTGCTGACCCGGGATCAGCTGCTGGATGAAATCTGGGGCTATGAGTATTATGGCGAGACCCGGACAGTGGATGTCCACATCCGCTACCTGCGGAAAAAGATTGAGGACGACCAGGAAAAATACATTGAGACTGTGCGCGGCGTGGGCTACCGCCTGGTGGAAAATCTGGAAAGCGGTCAATGAAAAAGCGCATCACCATTGTCTTTTCCATCCTGATCGTGCTGGTCACAGCCTTTTCGGGCGTTTTCTCCTATGTGATCTTCAAAAACGCCTACTATGAATCCACTGAGAGAAACCTGAAAAGCAACAGCGAGTATATTGTTGAGGATTTGATGCCCGGCTACATCCGGACGGGCGACGTCTCCGGTCTGGAGCACTACGCCACCAGCACCAACCAGCGCATTAACATCATCGATGTGGAGGGGAACGTCCTGTTTGAGTCCCTGAGCGGCATTGGCTCCCTGGATAACCACCTGAGCCGGCCCGAGGTTCAGGGCGCCATGAAGGGGACGCCCACCACCTCGGTGCGCTACTCTGACACCATCATGAAGAACATGCTCTACCTGGCAGCGCCATACTATCAGGATGGGCAGATAACCCATATTGTCAGGATCGCGGTGCCCCTCGACGTCATGGAGGATGTGAGCTACAGCATTATCAACAACCTGATCTTTGTGGCCCTGGCCAGTATCCTTATCGCCATTGTGATTTTTGCCTTCCTTTTAAGCAACGAGACAAGACCCCTGGACGAGGTGACCATTTTCGCCAGAAAGATTGCCCGGGGCGATTATAAGACAAAGCTTACCATGCTGCGGGACGATAAAATCGGCGATCTGGTCGACTCCCTGAACACCATGGCCGAGCAGCTGGACGCCTCCTTCAGCAAGATCAACCGCAAGAATATTGAGCTTTCCTCAGTGCTGTCCAGCATGAACCAGGGAATCATCGCCGTGGACCGGGACAACAAGATCATTCTGATCAACGATACGGCCCGGGGGATTTTTAAGATCGATCTGAAAAAGGAGATAAAAGGGAAGAGCATTCTGGAGGTTTACCGGGACCCCTTTGTGTATGAGCTTCAGGACAAGCTGGCAGAGACCGAGGACGGGTGGCTGGATTACGAAACCCGCATCGAGGACCGCATCTACAAGGTCACAAGCTCCCAGATGCTGGACAAGGGCGACCAGACCTACAACGGCAATATCATTATTTTAGAGGATATTACCATGATTAAGGGGCTGGAAAATATCCGCCGCGACTTTGTGGCCAATGTGTCCCACGAGCTCAAAACCCCCATCACTACCATCCGGGGCTTCATCGAGACCATTCAGGAAAACCACATCACCGACGAGGCCACCCTGAGCCGCTTTTACAGCATCATCGCCGATGAGAGTGAGCGGCTGACCCGCCTGGTTAACGATATTCTGATTCTCTCCCACCTGGAAAACAACCAGCGCAGCGGGGAGGACAAGCGCGAGGTCATCGGCGTGAACCAGGAAATTCTGCGCATCTTTGATATGCTCAAGATGACTGCCGAGTCCAAGCGCATTGATCTGCGCTATCAGAAGGAGGGCGACATCAGCGTTATTATCAATCCCGACGATTTCAGGCAGATGATGATCAACCTGGTGGACAATGCCATCAAATACACCGACGAGGGCGGCAGGGTGGACGTGTCGGTCTACGAAAACGGCGCGCATTTCTGCATTCTGGTAGAGGATACGGGCTGCGGCATTCCCGAGGAGGATATTCCGAGAATCTTCGAGCGCTTTTACCGCGTGGATAAGAGCCGCTCCAAGGAAAACGGCGGCACCGGCCTGGGCCTGGCCATTGTCAAACACATTGTCCAGAATAACCGGGGCGCCATCGAGGTGACCAGCTCGGTAGGGATTGGCACCACCTTTAAGGTGACCCTGCCCAAAAACTGCGAAGCCCTTTAGAAAGAGCCTCCGGACTCTTTCAGGCTGTTGGCAAAGTCGGCTATGGGAGGGAAAGAGAAAGGTTTGAGCGATATCAATGGAAAATTGAAAATTGAGAATGGAGAATGTTGGAACGCTTTCGCTATGGGTCAAGCGATTAAATTGCGGCCTGCGGCCGCATCTCGTCAAAACGCGTCAGCGTTTTGTTCCTGTAATTCTCAATTCTCAATTCTACATTCTCCATTCAAGTATTATCCGAACGATCCACGCTCCACTATCTAGCTCTTTACCTCTTAGCATTAAAGTTTGTTGACACGATCTGATGACGCGCTGTTTTGGCACGTCATCTTTTTTATTGCCGCTGGGTGGCTTGGGGCAGGGTGGAAAGTTAAAAAAATATCAATTCAAATAAAGCTTTACCAGAGCAGGATTGGGTGCTATAATGAATATAATAAATTATTAGATTGGATAAAAATTCTTATACTTTTATGGCCGCGTATGGCCGCGGAAGCCCGGGAAAAGCCATGATGAGGGCCTGAGGAACAGGCGTGGGAGGAGGCTAACATGAATCCCTATTTAAAAAATGTAAAGCGGATTGAATTCAGCGTGACGCACCGCTGCCGGAGCCAGTGTGCCCACTGCTCCCTAGGGGCGGACCGGGTGGCCGGGGAACTGCCGCCCGGGGCAGCCGTCGCGGCCCTGGAGGCCGCGGCCAGCCTCAGCGCTCTGGAATCAGTGCTGACCATTGGCGGCGAGCCCCTGCTGTGTGTGCCCACTGTCTGCGCTGTACACCAGCGGGCAGAGGCGCTCGGCATCCCCAGGCGCCAGCTGGTCACCAGCGGCTGCTTTACCCACGACAAGGCACTTCGGGAACACACGGCAGACCAGCTGGAAGCCAGCGGCGTCAATGAAATCCTTTTATCCGTGGACGCCTTCCACACCGAGTATCTGCCCCTGGCAGAGCAGTACAGCTTTGCCCGCGCCCTGTGCCAGGCCGGGCTGGGCAGCGTTACCGCGCTGCACCCCGCGTGGATCAAAGGCCCCGGGAGCGGCGATCCCGATGATGTGAAGACCAGCGCCTGCCTCAGCCGGTTCGAGCCCCTGCGCCTGCCTGTGGGGGAGGGAAACCGCGTTTTCCCGGGTGGAAACGCCAGGATTTACCGCTCCGATTATTTTCAGAGGACGCCGCTGGATACCGGCTTTCAGTGCGGTACCGCCCCATACACCGAGCGCCTCGACGCCCCCACAGCCCTGGTGGTGGACCCGAACGGCAGCGTGCGGGTGTGCGGCTTTACCATCGGGAATCTGCACCAAAAGCCCATGGCAGAAATACTAAAAGGCTATAATCCCATGGGCCAGCCCCTCATGCGCGCCCTGCTTGAGCGGGGCCTCAGCGGCCTGACCGCCGCCGCCAGAGAGGCCGGGATTGAGGTGAGCGCCGGGGATTATTTTTCACCCTGCGATCTCTGCCGCGCAGTGGCCCGCCAGCTTAAGTAAAGAAGAAAGCGCTGCTGAAAAACATAACCCAAGGAGGAATAAAAAATGGAAGCCAAGGAAATCAAAGCCCTGATAGACGATTTACTGCAGCACAGCGGTCTCAATGAGCGGAGCTGTGAGACCGGGGCGCCCCATGCCGGGCCAGAGGGGCTCAGGCTCTATGATCAGGCCCTGGTGGGCGTGGCCGCGGCGGATGATCCGCTGTTCAGGCGTTTCAGGGAGCCCGGCGTGGTGGGGCCCCACTACCTGCTGCCAGAGGACTGGCTGCCCGGCGCCCAGAGTGTAGTGTCCGTCTTTCTGGCCTATACGGAGGCTGTGCGGGCCTCCAACCGCGCGGATAAGCGTCTGCCGAGTCCGGAGTGGCTCATCGGCCGTATCGAGGGCCAGCAGTTGATTCAGGGCCTCCTCTGCGAAGCCCTGATGGACGCGCTCAGGAGCAGCGGCGGCGCCGTGAACGCCCCCATGCTGGACCCGCGCTTTCAGTCCTGGTCCGACGCGGACGGCCCAGAGGTGCCCGGCGGCCTGGCCTTTACCAGCAACTGGTCCGAGCGGCACACCGCCTACGCCTGTGGGCTGGGCAGCTTTGGCCTCTCCAGGGGGATTATCACCGAAAAGGGAATGGCCGGACGTTTTTTCAGCGTCATCACGACCTTGGCGGCCGCGCCTACCCCGAGGCCCTACACAGAAGTGTACGAACACTGTACCCAGTGCGGCGCCTGCGTCAAACGCTGTCCGGCAGGGGCCATCACACAGGAGGGCGGCAAGGCGCATCCGCCCTGCGCCGCCTTTTTAGACCACACGCGTGAGCTGTTTTCACCACGATACGGCTGCGGCAAATGCCAGACCGCAGTCCCCTGTGAGGCCAGCCGGCCGTCCGGGCCAAAAAGATAGCCCCTTTTTCATAACGCAATTTTCAAAAAAAGGCGCCTGCGTTATGAAAAAGAGCTGAAATCCGCATGAACAGGCGGTTTTCGGCCTGCCAAAACACATAACGCATATAACGCACATACCCTGGCGCGTTTGAGAGAGAGGAAATAAAGATGAACATGGATGAAAAAGACACGAACCTGGAAACAACGCAGATGCCGCCCGAGGCGCTGGAAGTGGTGATGATCGACGATGATGAGGAAGAACGCCAGCAGTGGCAAAATAAGAACGGCATCACCCTGAGGCCGCCCAGAAGAGTTGTCAGCACGCCCATCATTGAGGAAGTGGACGAGAACGGCGAAACCCACTGCTGCTACGGAGAGGCCGCCACCGAGGATTTTCCGGCGGAAATCTGCTATGAGGGAGAACGCCGTGAGCTGAAAAATGAAGAATACGAGCAAATACTCGCAGCCTTAAAACAGGCCCAGGCCAAAGAGGACGGCTATAAGCCTTTGCGCCCTCTGGAGGAAAACACCACCCTTCCCAGATTCCCCATGGAGAACCTGCCCATCGCGCTTTTTGAGTATTGCAAGAACCTGTCCGAAGCCATGGAGATGTCCGCCGATCTGGCCGGTACCGCCATGCTGGGTACTCTGGCCGCCCTTTTGCAGGGGCGCTACGGCATCAGCCCAGAGCCAGGATGGGAGGAGCCCCTGTGCCTTTTTGTCCTGGGAGTAGCCCGCCCAGGAGAGGGAAAGAGCCACCTCGTGAAGGCCGTAACTAATCCCCTGTTTAAACACCAGACCAAACTTTTCAGCGACTATGCCGACAAGGCCATTGAGATAGAAGTGCGCCTCGACATGGCCCGCAGCGCCTACGAGGCCATGCGCAGGGAGTGCAGCAGCCTTAAGGGCGGGCCGCGGGAGATCAAGCTCGTCGAAATGGAGGATAAGCTGCGTGAGATCAAAGCGCTGGAGAAATCCGCGCCGCCCAGGCTGGTGGCCAACGACGTTACCGCCCAGAAGCTGGCAGGCCTGCTCCAGGAGAATAAGGGACGGATCAGCATTATTTCCGCCGAGGGTGCAGTGTTTTCCAACATTGCGGGCCTTTACGACAGCCAGCCCAATTTTACCAACTACCTTCAGGCCTATTCGGGAGAGGCCATCATCGTAGACCGGGTCGGCCGCCCCGGAGAGTATATCAATGATCCCCGCCTGACCATGAACCTCATGGTTCAGCCCGATGTGCTGGACCAGGTCGTCAAAAACAGAACCCTGCTGGAAAGGGGCCTGCCCGCCCGCTTCCTGTTCAGTCTGCCCGAGAGCAAGCTGGGCAGACGCAAAATTGAGGGCGCGCCAAAGCTCGATCCAGAAATAAAAAAACGCTATGACGACCTGCTGGAGGAACTGATTGCCCTGGCAGAGGAGGATGCCTACGAAATACTGACCCTGAGCGAAGACGCCGCCGACCTGTTCACAGGCTTTAGAAAAGCAGCCGATGAACGGAACAACGGCGATCTCGCCAACCTGAAGGAGTGGACCTCCAAGCTGCCCGGCCAGGTGCTGCGCCTGGCCGGACTCATGCATGTGGCCACCTACCGAAAGGAGGCAGGAGAAATGCCCGTAGACTATTTTGTGATGAAGGAAGCCTGCGAGCTGGCCTGGAGTTACTACATCGACCACGCCCGCCACGCCCACCAGATCATGGGCTCGGATAAAAACATGAAGAGAGCCGTAGCGCTGCTTAAAGCCCTTGATCAACAAGACTGGAAAGCCTTTACCGCCTACGAGGTCGCCCGGAGTTTAAAAAACCAGAGCTTTAAAAAAGGCGCGGACGCAGAAGTCTTTCTGAATATCCTGGTGGATTATGGTTATCTGAAAATCGAGAGGGAGCAGAGCGGCAAGCGTGTTTTCTACAAATACATGGTCAATCCCAGATGGATCGCCCAGTCAAAGGACCGCCCCGCCTGAAAACAGCCCCGGCCATGCGTTTTATATGCGTTATGAGATGGGATGCCCCGCAAACTGCCTGTCCTTGCGGGTTCTAGCGCTTTTTCATAACGCATGGGCGCATTTTGGGATTTTGCGTTATGAAGTTTTGAGCGTCCTGTTAAGCTTTTGGCGCCCGCCCGGTTAAAGCCGCCCCTTTCGGGTAAATAGAGAAATAACAGACCGAAAGGAGAATTTACCATGAAAAATCAGAACAGCACACCGGAAAAGGACGCGCGCGAACGCGACGATGAAATATTTTTTGGCGCAAAGGTCAACCAGGACCAGCGCGATGCTGATGTCAATACCGAGGAGGACGACGCCTTCCGCTTTGGAGCGCCCGTCGGTGCCACCGAGGAGAAAAAAGCAGAGCAGCGCGAGGAGAAATCCGAGGACGAGCGTGAACGTGAGGACGAAGTTTTCTTCGGCGCAAAGCTCGACTCAGAGCCCGGCGACGATGTGAACGCCGAAAAGGACGACCGCTTCCGCTTCGACGCCCCGGACGAAAAATAAAAAAGGCGCGGAGATGATGCGCCGAAACGACACATCATGACAAAACAACACAACACCCCGAGCAGGTACGCTGAAACGGCGCACCTGTTTTTTTATGTCAAGATGGCCACGCCGGTTTGGCCATAGAAAAAAGTAGTCATGCCGCGCTTCATATGTTAAAATATAAATGTTAACGTTATGCCAAACATAGAAAGCCGATTCTTTGATAATAGGACGAGGGGGAAGCGATGAGAAGAAAATGGAAAAAGTTACTGGCAGCATGCCTCACCGCAGTGCTGCTGATGTCGGGTCTCTGCCCGGCCGTAAGCGCCGCCGGGGAAGAGCAGCGGGTCCTGCGGGTCGCCTTTCCTGAGAGCAAGGGGATCAACGAGGTATATGAAGACGGCACCTACGGGGGCTGTGTGTACGACTGGCTACAGGAAATCGCCAAATATACCGGCTGGAAGTATGAGTTTGTCACCGGCAATGCCGACAGCCTGTATGACGAATTTGTCGAGGGGAAATACGATCTCATGGGCGGCATGTACAAGGTGGAGGGCTACACCGAAGCTTACAATTTTCCCAAGTATATCATGGGCTCCAACAACTCCCTGCTGATCTACCGCAACAACGACGAGTCCATCCGGAGCTTTGACAGCAGCACCCTCAACGGAAAGCGCATCGGCGTGTATAAAATGGCCACCGCCAAAATTGAGCGGCTTCAAAAATATCTGGATTTCAACAGTCTGAGCTGTGAGCTGGTGTCCTATGACAACGTGAGGGAATACGAGAAGTGCCTTGAAACCGACCGGGTCGATCTGATGCTGGGCAGCGAGGTCTACATGAAGGACGGGTACAATGTGGCCGCCAAGTTCGACACCGAGCCCTACTACATCGTGACCGCCAAGAGCGAGCCCGGGCTGTGCGACGAGCTCTCAGCAGCCATGGAGGCCATCTACGCCGCCAATCCGAACTTCGCGAAAGAAGTTTACGAGAAATACTTTCCCGATTCCTACGTGAACGCCATCACCTTTACCGAGGGAGAGCGGCGCTTTATCGAGCAGAGCGGCCCCATCCGGGTGTCCGTGATCCGGGACAAGTATCCCCTGCACTATGAGGAGAACGGCGCGTATGTCGGCATTATTCCCAGCTGCCTGGAGCTGATCACCAAACGCACCGGCCTCACCTTTGAGTATGTATACGGCGACAGCTACAAGGAGCTTTTAGAGCTGGTGCAGACCGGTAAGGCGGATATTGCCAGCTGGTTCACCAACGGCGACTACTCCGCCGCCAGCATGGGGCTTGTGCGGACAGCCCGCTTCGCGACCCTGGATACCGTCATGCTCCGAAACAAGCAGTCCGCCGAGACCGGGACCGGCCAGGTTATGGCGCTGCCAGAGAGTATGGACAACAAGCCAGCCAGCGAAAAGGACAGCGTCCGCTACTATCAAAATTATGAAGCGTGCATGGAGGCAGTGGACCGCGGCGAAGCAGACTACACCACCATTCCCGCCGCCTTTATGGAAGACTTGTACGCTCAGAACTATTACCCCAACATCTATCTGGTAGCGGATATGAACGCGCCCGAGGAGCTGACACTTGCCCTGTCAGACCCCGTCAACGTGCCCTTATACTCCGTACTCAGCAAAGCCATCAACAACCTGTCCGATGAGGAGCGGGAGACCATCCGCCTGCAGAACAGCCTGTCCATCCGGGAGGGAAGCGTAAGCCTTAAATCCCTGCTCTACGGCAATCCTGTGCTGTTTATCAGCATTTGTGTGGGCATTATCGCCCTGGCAGCGGCCGTACTGCTGCTGTTCAATTTTTACCATACCAAGGAAAAAGTCATGCGGATCGAGCTGGAAAAGGCTGTGGAAACCAGTAAAGCCAAGTCCGATTTCCTTTCCCGCATGAGCCACGAAATCCGGACCCCCATGAACGGCATCATGGGCATGACCGCCATCGCGCAGCAGAATGTGGATGACCGGGAAAAGACCGCCGAGTGTCTCGAGAAGGTCGAGGCCTCCTCAAAACACCTGCTGTCCCTGATCAACGATATCCTGGACATGTCCAAGATCGAGAGTGGAAAGGTCGAGTTCCGCCACGTCCTCTTCGACTTCAGAGAGGTTCTCGGTGAAATCTGCGATACATACTACGGGCAGGCCGAGGAAAAAAACATACAATTCGAAACCCTGCTGGTGGGCAGCGTGCCCGAGAAACTGACCGGCGACCCGCTGCGCCTCCGGCAGATCGTGGGCAACCTGCTCTCCAACGCCTGCAAATTTACGCCGGAGGGCGGCAGGGTCGAGCTCCGGGTAAGCGCGCTTTCCAAAGGCGACGAGGCCATCTGGCTCAGCTTCGAGGTTACCGACACCGGCTGTGGCATTGCCAGAGAGAATGTCGACCATATTTTTGAGTCCTTCGAGCAGGCAGACGCAGATATTACCGCCAACTACGGCGGCACCGGTCTCGGCCTCTCCATCGTCCGCAATTTTACCGAGGCCATGGGCGGCACCGTGAATGTGGCCAGCGAGGAGGGACTGGGGAGCACCTTTTGCATCGAGCTGCCCTTTGGCAATCCCGGCCAGCCCCAGCCCGCCTTTGACAGCCAGGGCATGAGCGCCCTGGTCCTGGCCAGAGAATCAGAAGTGGGCAGGCATATTGCCCTGGTCCTGGAAAGTCTCGGGATTCAGACCGACACTGTGAGCAGTCTGGAAAAAGCCAGAGCGCTGGCCCTCCAGGGGAAAGCCTATACGCTGTATTTTGTGGACGGACGGCTTCAAAACGCAGAGGCCCTTGAGACTGTGAGAGGTATGAGAGCCCTGATAGGAGACGAAGCCGGCCTTTATCTCCTGACCACCAGCCGGATGACCGGGCTGAAAAAAGAAGCCGCCGCCGCAGGCGCGACAGGAGTGATCCTGAGGCCGCTGTTCCCGTCCAACATCGCAGAGGCCCTTGCCGCCGGCGAACCGGAACGTGGAGGGCAAGAAGCCGAAAAAAGCTGGGATTTCAGCGGATACCGCATCCTGCTGGCAGAGGATAATGAAATCAACCGTGAGATCGCCTGTGAGCTGCTCAGCGTGACCGGGGCCACTGTGGATACCGCCGTCGACGGTCAGGAAGCATTAAACAAATTTGCAGCCGCGGCTGTCGGCTGCTACGATCTTATCCTGATGGATATCCAGATGCCGGTAATGGACGGTCATGAGGCCACCCGCCGCATCCGCGCCCTGGGCCGGCCCGACAGCGCCACTGTTCCCATTTTTGCAATGACCGCCAACGCCTTTACCGACGACGTAAACAAAAGTCTGGAGAGCGGTATGAATGGCCATATCTCCAAGCCCTTGGACGTTAGCGTCCTCTATGAGAAAATCCGGGCCGCCATTCAGCCCGATTAGGCAGAAGGCGGCAAGGCGGACGGTCAGGGAAGTGGCCAAGCCCGGCCTTTTTGACAATCTAAACAGGTACGCCGTTTCGACGTATCTGTTTTTGTTTTTATGAAAAGCATTGGTAACAAAGGATTCAGAATAAAATGTATTAAAATGACGCAAATGTCGCTTTTGAACCAAGCCGCTGGCCAGCGGCTGTCCTTTATCCAGGGCGAGGGCCTGCTCTAGCGTCATCCACCCGGTAAAAACAAAAGCCCTGTCTCACAGCATCATCTGGCTGCGGGACAGGGCTTTTTATAAAGTTTACAGGCTTTTGGCGACGGTTCTGGCCCATTCGTCCACATCCAGGATATCCTCGAGGGTCGGGGTCTTAACCGGCACATGCTGGTGCATGACCGCCTCGTTGATTCTCGGAATATCCAGGAAGGCGATTTCCTCCCTCAGGAAACGGGCGACCGCAATCTCGTTGGCGGCGTTGAGGGCGGCGGGCATGGAACCGCCGGCCGCCAGCGCTTCGTAAGCCAGCGCCAGACAGCGGAAGGTGTCCTTATCGGGCTTCTCAAAGGTGAGGATGCCCGCCTCAGCGAGGTCCAGAGAAGGCTTGGTGTTCTCGACACGGCCAGGGTAGAAGAAAGCGATCTGGATGGGCAGGGCCATATCCGGCAGGCCAAGCTGAGCCATGACCGCGCGGTCCTTGTACTCAACCATGGAGTGGATAATGCTCTGGGGATGAACCACCACGTCGATCTGGTCAAGCTCCAGGTCAAAGAGCCATTTTGCCTCGATCACCTCCAGCCCTTTGTTCATCAGGGTGGCGGAGTCGATGGTGATCTTTGGCCCCATGGACCAGCTGGGATGCTTCAGCGCCTGGGCCAGGGTCACTTGCTCCAGATAAGCGCGGTCTTTTCCGCGGAAGGGGCCGCCGGAGGCTGTGATGATGACCTTTTTCAGCTCCTCGTGTTTGTTGCCCATAAGGCACTGGAAAATGGCGGAGTGCTCGCTGTCCACTGGCAGCAGGGCCACGCCCTTCTTCGCCACAGCCTCCATGACAATGGAGCCGCCTGCCACCAGGGTTTCCTTGTTGGCCAGGGCGATGTCGATCCCGGCCTCGATGGCGGCCAGTGTTGGCCGCAGGCCGACCATGCCGGAGACGGCAGTCAGCAGCATTTCCGTCGAATCGCAGGTCGCCACAGCAATAAGCCCCTCCATGCCGGAGAGCACCTCGATATCCGGGAACTCGGCCTGGATGCGCTTTCTCAGGTTAAAAGCAGCGTCCGGGTCCATAACGCCCACCAGCTCAGGCTGGTATTTGCGAATCTGTTCCTCCATGGCGTCAATCTCATTAAAACAGGAAATACTGACAACGTTCAGCGCTTCGGGAAATTCGTCCACCACCGACAGGGCCTGTGTGCCAATGGACCCCGTAGAGCCTATGATACTGATATTTTTCATCGTGTCACCTCGAATAATCATTATTTACCTCTTTATTATATCATAATGCGGCCCTGCTTAGTAAAAAAGATGTAAATTTCATCCTGCTAAGTAAGTCTGAATTGCTTGTGTTTCGCTTAAAATGTCGCCAGAGTCCATAAAAATCTTGAACCTCCGCAGGTTTAAGCGTATAATTATCATAGGATAATTTTTTGTTAGGAGGCATCGAATATGAGACCTTTTATAGGCAGAAAGCAGGAGCTTCAGCTTCTTGAAAACGCGTATACCAGTAAAAATGCCTTTGTCATGGTGAACGGACGGCGCCGTGTGGGAAAAACCGCCCTTATCCGTCATTTTCTGAAAGGCAAGCGGGCGTTTTACTTTACCGCGAAAGAAGAGGTTGATGTTTTAAGCCGACGGCGCTTCCTTAAAACTTTTGCAGAATATTGCGGAGAAACCCTCAGCTCATCGGCGAAGCTGCCAGGCTGGAAGGAAATTTTCAAGGCCTTTGCCGAGCGGGTAGAGACCTCCAGAAAGGTACTGGTCATCGACAATGTCGCTTATCTGATGCTGGCGGACCCTTCCTTTGCCAGAGATTTAAAATACGCCTGGGAGCGGTACTTCAAACAGGCGTCCGTGATGCTGATCGTGGTAATGCCCAACAACAGCCTCTTAGTCAATCTGGAGAGTAAGAGCAACACCCTCATCAGCTGCGTGACCACCCAGCTTAAGCTTAAGCCCATCAGCTTTGTGGAGATGATCAAGGACTACCCCCATCAGGATTTTAACCAGCTGATGACCCTGTACGCCATCGCGGGGGGCGTCCCCAAATACTGGGAATTTTTTGCCGCCTGTGAGAAGACCATCGATTACATGGGCGTGGTCCGAGAGGATATGCTGGGCCAAAACAGCTTTTTATATGAGGAGCCCATGAACCTGATCGAGCGGGATGTCTGGGAACCAGCTTACTACAACGCGGTCTTAAAGGCCGTTGCCGACAATTACCACCGCCCGGCCGATATCGCCAGGTATCTGGAGATGAAGCCAGGCGCAGTGAACCACTGCCTGAGCAACCTGGCGGCCCTGGGCTACCTGGAGGCCAGAGTGCCCATTACGGAGAAAAAGGCCGGCCCATCCAACCGTAAGGTTCAGTACTATTTTTCCGATCCCTTTATGGACTTCTGGTACACCTTCATTTTTGAGAATAAAGAACACCTGGAAGCAGGCCAGGAGCTTCAGATCTTTGAAGCTATCAAGCGCGCTTTTCCAGGCTATATACAATTCTGGTTTAAAACAGCCTGTAAGGAGATTTTTGCCGCGGCCTGCAAGCAGGGAGGAATCCCCTTTAAAATCGACCGCATCGGCACATTTTGGAACAAAAACGATGAAACTGTTGACATTGTAGCAGTAGACGAACAGCGCAAGCGCATCTTTTTAGGCGACTGTCTGTATAGCAACAAGCCCTATACCATGGAAGCCTATGATGATTTTGTGGAAAACTGCAGCGATATCAGAGAGTTCAAGGTCTTTAAGGACTACGACTGGACACACGGCGTCTTTACCGCCAACCCCTTTGATCCGGCCCTTATGGATTACGCCATGATCACCTCGGATGTCTATCTGTTTAACGGGATTACGGTTTATTCCAGAAAATAAAAAAACACGCAGACAGCCTCAGGGCCAGCCTGCGTGTTTTTTGTTATTTAGATTTTCCAAGGGCCACACAGCTGAGAACCAGGCCGGTAGTGCCCGCCGCCAGTGCCACAATGCTGAGCACAAAGGATGCCACTTTCATTTCAACACCTCATTTCGATAAAGTAGATGCCTCTATTATAACACGTTTAGGGCCTTTTTTCATAAAGGCGGTCGTTCATTTTAGAAATTTTGTGCCGGATAATCAGGTATTGGACAATCCAGATGATCAGGTAAAGCGCCGCGAAAATCCCAAAATAGATCAGAATGCTGATGAAATGGGGGCTTACCCAGCGGCAGGCAATGGAGACAGGCAGCAGCGTGAAACTCAACAGCAGAAAATGAATCACCGTTTTCCGCAGAAGGCTCCAGCGCTCCACTGCCCAGATGGCAGACCCGAACCCGCAGATAAAACCAAGGGCCGCGCTGGCCAGGTATTGGAACAGAACCGCGTTCATCAGGCCGCCCATCCGGTCGATGAGCGGGAGGGATACCGGCGAGTAGCTGCCAAAGACCAGAGAAATCGCCAGTGCGATGGTTGTGGAGATGGCAATGCCGATGGGGATGCCCAGAAGTCCGAAGCCCAGTGCTTTTCTTACAGTCATTTTAAGTACCTCACAATCCTAAGTATTTTTTGATTTTGGAGACATAGCGCCTTGACACATAGGTTTTGTCCCCGTTGGTCATCCGCAGGCTGATGGTGCCGCTGATACTGGTGTCCAGGTTTTTGACATGGCTGAAATTGACAATCTCAGAGTTGGAAATCCGGACAAAGCTGCCGCCCGAAAGCATTTCCTCCAGCACGTAAAGCCTTAGCTTTACCCGGTAAGTCTGCTGTGCGCACCGGACAAAGGTTTTCTGATCCTCCGTATAAAAACGGAAAATCTCCTTTTTGTCCAGCAGATAAATCCGGTCGCCGGAGATCGCGGTGATCATGCTGGGGTGGTCGGCCGAAAGGCGCTCAGCCAGGTCAGTGATTTCAGCGGTCAGGGCATTTGTGCAGATAATTACCCGGGTTTTTTGCAGTCCGGGGTCTATTTTTATTTCAACATCCATTTTGAGAAGCCTCCTTGGTGTTTCCGTTAACGGTTGATTTAATTATACGCGAAACCAGGCCGGACGCAAGGCTTTTTCGCTAAGTGGTCGTAAACAGAAGCTAAGTGGCAGGTTGACGGCAGGCAGAGGGTGGGGTAAACTTTTAACAGCGGCGGTGCTGCGCAGGCTGCTTTTTTCTTCCTTAGGCAAAAGGCTTCGTCTGCTGGGTTTTTTGTCATACTGTATAGCGGCAGCGCCGCGGATAATGGATTCTGAGGTGAGAAATGAAAAGGGATGAAATATTAATGATCGGCGACAGCCTGATCGAATACGGTGACTGGGACGCCCTGTTTGGAAAAGCGGTCATCAACCGGGGCATGGGCGGCGACACCACAGAGGGCGTGCTCATGCGCATTGGCAGAAGCCTGGAGAAAAAACCAGGAAAAATCTTTTTAATGGTCGGGGTGAACGACATCATCACCGGGGAGAGCACGGACTTTATCGCCCGTAACTACGATGCTGTGCTTGAGAAAATCAGGACGCTCTCGCCTGAAAGCGCCATCTATGTGCACAAGGCGCTGCCCTGTAACCCCGAGAAGCTTTTTTTTGTTTTTGACAACAGCCGGGTGGCAGCCCTTAACCGGGAAATTGAAAAGCTTTCAAAAAAATACGATGCCAAATGCGTCGATCTGTGGGATGTCCTGACAGAAAACGGCGAGCTGCTGCCAGAGTACACCATCGACGGCGTACACCTGACAGAGCCGGCTTACGCGCTGTGGGCAGACAGGCTTAAGCCCCTTCTTTAGGGGCTGGCAGAGCTTTTTTCTCAAGGGCATAGGCCGCAGAGCCCAGCCCGATCCCCAGAGCGGTAGCCGCCGCAATATCAGAGGGATAGTGGACAAAAAGGTACATTCTGGAAAAGCTGATGAGTGCGGCCAGCGGAATGGCCCCAAGGCCAAAGGATTTTTTGTTCAGTGTCAGGACAGTGGCGGCAGTCACAGAGGTCAGCGTATGGCCAGAGGGAAAGGAAGCGCCGAAAGGACGCCGGATTTTCAGCAAAACGGTGTGGTCAACGTCACAGGGCCGCGCGCGGTGGAAAATGTTTTTAACCAGAATATTGTTGGCGGCAACATCAAAGGATACCGCTGCTGCGAGCGTAAAGCCGCAGCGGCGGTATTTTTTTGAGAGCATCATCAGCCCGCCAATGCCAATCCAGACAGCGCCGGCAGTCCCGAGCTTTGTGGCCCCGATCATCACCTTGTCAAGCGCTGGCGAGCAGAGGTTTTTCTGTATTTTTTTTAGTATCTTAAGATCATATTTCGTGATGTTTTTCATAGAGTGGTGTCTTCTCCTTATATCGTAAAGCACATTATACCTGAAAATGGATTAATTTTCATTAAAAGCAGAATGCTATTCGTTTTCAAATGTGCTATAATGAAGAAAAGGAAGGGGTGAGCCAGATGAAAAAGCTGTTGATTGGAATGGCGGTGCTGTCTGTCTGCTTTGTTTTTATCGGATGCGGACAGGGGGGCGATATTACAGGCGGGTGGAAGGAAGAATATTTTGAGAAGACCTGTCCAATAGAGGGGGATATGCAGAATCATCAGATTATGTTCAACGACGACGGAACTTTTTCAGACGGACGGGGCGTTAATGTAGACGGGCACTACAAAGTTTTGTCCTTTGAAGGTAGCTACGGCAGCAACCCCGACTCCGGCTATCTGAAATTAAGCCGAATATCCTACCTGCCGTCTGAGGAAGCCCTGTTTATTGACAAGGATGCGACTGCGTTTTATGAAAAGCAGATGACAGGGTCAGACGATTGGGAGAAGAAGCCTCTGATCGACGCGCCTCCCGGTAAATTTGACGAGGGACTGGCCCTGACAAACTATGCCAGAAGAATGGATAATCGCGAATTTTGCTATAAGTTGCTGGGCAATAAGCTCTACATTATGAGCAAAAAAGTAAATGTTGAGAAGGGCAGTATGGTCAATGGAATATATACGTTTGTGCGATAAGGGTATGGAGAGGAGGCAGGCTGAAATGAAACGAGTAATGCTAATTATGGTAATGGTGGGCCTTCTGGCCCTGCTGCCAGGCTGCGCGCCCGAGAAATCACTGTTAGTTGGCGCCTGGCATGAGGATAACGCCGGGGAACTGCCAGTGGAGAGTCTGGAAATTAAATTTAATGATGTTGGAAAATATGATGCTGTCAGGAATTTTGTGTTTGGCGAGCACGATTATTATGGTTATGGCCCTTCCGGCACCTACGCCATCGCTGATAACCACCTGATTTTTACCGTCACCGGCGCTTCGGGCTATGCCAGTGACGAATCCTACAGCGATCTGTACCAGTCCGGAATGCGTGAAGCGTATCCTGAACGGACCGAGCGTTACTATGAAATCGACGGCGATACGCTTTATCTCTATGAAACAGATGAAAAAAGAGAGACGCCAGGTGTTTTTCTGACCGGCACCTTCCACCGTGGAGAAATCAAAAAATGCAGCTTGTACGAAGCTTATTATCATTATGACTGAGTTTGGTAAGGGGATTAAAGCCTGAAAATTAGATTGCTCTAAAAAAAGAACAAAAACTTTAACTCATAAAAGCTTGACAGCCTAAATCTTGAGTGCTAAAATAAAGCACAATTAAAACAACAACTGAATACTTGCCTTAAAAACCATTGACGTGAAGATAAAAACAGTTCGTGCACTTACAGAGAGCCGGGAATGCTGAGAGCCTGGCAGAACGCAGCCTGTTAAATGGATCACCGAGGGCGCAGTGAACAGAGCGAAAGCTCCCATTACTCTGCGACGCACCTTCTGCGTTATTGAAGAGGCGGTTGATGGACCGCTGCAAAGAGCATGGGATCTTTTTTGCGTCTCGTGAATAAAGGTGGCACCGCGGGTGTTTTCATAGAATTTACAGCACTCGTCCTTTAATAAACATATCAGCGTTTATTTCAGGGCGAGTGTTTTTTGACGTTTTGTCCAATTTTTAAAAAAATTGGCAGGGGTAAAGGAGCGTTAGCGGTTACCCCGGTAACAAAACGAACGCAAAACATTGGTGAAATTCACCATTCTGGATTGCTATTTCAGCAATGTTTTGTGATCATTACTTAGAAGGAGTATCCTATGAAAATACCATCATTAGAAACAGTACAGAGACAATCAGAGGGTTACGCGGCCTTTCCTGTCAGCTGCGAGATCTTTGCGGACATCAAGACACCGATTCAGGTGCTGAAAATATTAAAGAGCATCAGCGCGCGCTGCTATCTGCTGGAAAGCGTCGAGGGGGTTGAGAAGTGGGGGCGGTACTCCTTCCTCGGCTTCGACCCAGTGGTCGAGGTGAAGTGCAAGAACGGACTCATGGAAATCAAAAATGGCACTTCGGTCAGGGTAGAGACCGATGATCCGGGACAGGAAATAAGGCGCATCCTGTCTGAGTACAGAAGCCCTAAGGTGGCCGGGTTGCCACCCTTTACCGGCGGCTTTGTCGGCTATTTTTCCTACGACTATCTGAAATACAGCGAGCCGGCCCTGCGCTTTGACGGTGACGACAGCGCAGGCTTTAACGATCTGGACCTTATGCTGTTTGAAAAGGTCATTGCCTTTGACCAGCTGCGGCAGAAAATTGTGATCATGGTCACCATCAAAACTGATCATCTGGCGGTGAACTACAATCACGCTGTCAGGGAGCTGAGTTATCTGGTAAGCCTGATTCGAAGCGATGTCCCGGAGAGCAGAGAGAAACCGAGGCTGCTCAGTGATTTCAAGCCCCATTTTGACCGGGAAGCCTACTGCGAGATCGTGGAGAAAACCAAAAGTTATATCCGCGAGGGTGATATTTTTCAGGCAGTGCCCTCCAACCGTCTGACCGCCGAGATGGAGGGAAGCCTGTTTAATACCTACCGCGTGCTGAGGACCATCAATCCCTCCCCCTATATGTACTATATCGCGTGTGACGACCTCGAAATCGCCGGCGCGTCCCCTGAGACACTGGTAAAGCTTCAGGACGGCGAGCTCTCGACCTTCCCCATAGCGGGCACCAGCCCGAGGGGCGTAACCAGCGGAGAGGATGCCGAGCTTGAGGAGCGCCTGCTCAAAGACCCGAAGGAGCTGGCAGAGCACAATATGCTGGTAGACCTTGGACGGAACGATCTCGGCAGGGTAAGCCGGTACGGCAGCGTTAAGGTGCAGGAATATTTAAAAATCCAGAAGTATTCCCATGTTATGCACATCACTTCCGTTGTAACCGGGCAGCTGAGAGAAAATATGGACCAGCTTGACGCGGTAGCGGCAGTGCTCCCCGCGGGCACACTCTCAGGAGCGCCCAAGATAAGAGCATGCGAGATCATCAATGAGATGGAGGGAATACGGCGCGGTATTTACGGCGGCGCCATCGGCTATATTGATTTTACTGGCAATATGGATGTCTGCATTGCTATCCGGACAGCCGTCAAGAAAAACGGTCTGGTCTATGTCCAATCGGGCGGCGGTGTGGTCGCAGACAGTGACCCTGAGAAGGAATACCAGGAGAGCATCAACAAGGCCATGGCTGTGGTTGAAGCGGTAAAACAATCGGTGGAGGTAATGGACTGATGATATTAATCATTGATAACTACGACAGCTTTTCATACAATCTGGTGCAGCAGGTTGGCAGCGTAAATCCTGACTTGAAAGTCATCCGGAACGATGTCCTGAGTCTGGACGAAATCGAGGCGCTGGACCCATCCCATATCATTCTGTCGCCAGGCCCCGGACGGCCTGCCGACGCTGGCGTCTGCGAGGCGGTGGTCCGACGCTTTGCGGGTAAGCTTCCGGTTTTAGGCGTGTGCCTGGGGCATCAGGCCATCTGTGAGGCCTTTGGTGCAGAAATCACCTACGCCAGCGAGCTGATCCACGGGAAAAAGAGCAGTATCCACATTGCCAATGGAAGCCAGCTGTTTAAAGGTCTGCCGCCTATTATGGACGCGGCCCGCTATCATTCTCTGGCCGTAAACCGGAGCAGCCTGCCCGACGAGCTGCTCATCATCGCTGAGGATAATGCCAACGAAGTCATGGGCGTTAAGCACCGGGACTTTGATATGTACGGGCTCCAGTTCCACCCCGAATCCATATTGACGCCAAAGGGAAACCGTATTATCGAGAATTTTTTAGCGCTGGGAGGTAAAGCACAATGATACAGGATGCAATCTATACGGTTTTAAACGGACAGGACCTTGATCTGGACGCTACCAGGGAGGCTTTTAACCAGATTATGGAGGGAAAAGCCACCAACGCCCAGATCGGCGCCTTCCTCACAGCGATGCGGATGAAAGGCGAGACCATTGAGGAGATCACAGCCTGCGCCACGGTGATGCGCGAAAAATGCACAAAGCTTGACCCAGGGATGGACGTTCTCGAAATCGTGGGCACCGGAGGCGATGAAGCCAACACCTTTAACATCTCTACGGTCTCCGGCATTGTCGTCTCAGCCGGCGGGGTGCCAGTCGCCAAGCACGGGAACCGGAGTGTTTCCAGCAAATGCGGCGCCGCGGACTGTCTGGAAGCCCTGGGCGTTAAAATTGATCTGAATGCAGTGCAGAATGCGCGGATGTTGAGGGAGGCAGGAATCTGCTTCATGTTTGCGCCGGTTTATCACGCTTCTATGAAATATGCAGGCCCAGTCCGCAGAGAAATCGCGGTGCGTACCATTTTTAATATACTGGGGCCTTTAGCGAATCCGGCCGGCGCGAATATGCAGCTGTTGGGCGTCTATGACGAGAATCTGGTAGAGCCCCTTGCCAGAGTGCTCTCAAATCTGGGCGTTAAGCGGGGAATGGTAGTCCACGGACACGACGGCCTGGACGAGATTACCCTGTGCGACACCACCACCATCTGTGAGATAAACGACGGCCAGCTTAACAGCTTTTTCCTCTCACCGGAGCAGCTGGGCCTGACACGCTGCGCAAAGGAAGCGCTGGTGGGCGGCGACCCTCAGGAAAATGCTGAGATCGCCCGGGAGATCCTGAGCGGCGTTCACGGTCCCAAGCGCGATGTGGTGCTCTTAAACGCTGCGGTCTGCCTGTATATGACCTATAATCAGATGACCCTCCGGGAATGTGTGCGCTATGCCCAAAACCTCATTGACAGCGGAAAAGCCATGGAACAGCTGAACCGGTTCGTCGCTTTGTCCCATGAGGTGTAAAGATGATATTAGATAAATTAGCGGCCAGCACCAGGGCGCGGGTTGACCGGTTAAAGGCAGGAAAGCCCCTGGAAGCGGTAAGGGAAGAAGCGCTGTCAATGGCGCCGGAGAAGCCCTTTTGCTTTGAGGCGGCTCTGAAAAAGGAAGATATCGCTTTTATCTGTGAGGTCAAGAAAGCATCGCCCTCAAAGGGGCTTATCGCACCAGACTTTCCCTATGTGCACATTGCCAGAGATTATGAGGCCGCCGGCGCAGACGCCATCTCAGTCCTCACAGAGCCCGAATATTTTTTAGGCAGCGACGACTATCTGAGCGCTGTCAGGAGAGCGGTGAGCATCCCGGTTATCCGAAAGGATTTTACCATTGATGCCTACCAGATTTACGAGGCCAGAATTATCGGCGCAGACGCAGTCCTGCTGATCTGTGCACTTCTCGATACACAAACCTTAGAGGAATACCTCCGGATTGCCGACACACTGGGCCTCACAGCGCTGGTGGAGGCTCACGATGAGACAGAGCTTCGCTCAGCGCTGAAAGCCGGCGCCCGGGTGATCGGCGTCAACAACCGGAACCTTAAAACCTTTGAGGTTGATATCGAAAACAGCAAGCGGCTCAGGCAGCTGGCGCCAGAATCTGTTATCTTTGTCTCGGAAAGCGGCATCAAAACGCCTGAAGACATCGATGCACTCAGGAAAAACGGAACAGACGCAGTGCTTATCGGCGAAGCCCTGATGCGCAGCAGCCGCAAGGCGGAGGCGCTGGCAAGGCTTCGGGGAAAGCGTGTTTAGCATGGTGACCAAGATTAAGATATGCGGCCTGACAAGGCTGCAGGATATCGAAGCAGTCAATGCGGCCCGGCCAGATTATATTGGCTTTGTATTTGCCGAGAGCAGACGCCGCCTGACACCACAGCAGGCCCTTTCGCTGAAAAGACAGCTCGACCCAAAAATCCAGAGCGTGGGTGTTTTTGTCAACCCCAGTCTGGAGACTGTTCTGAAGATTGCCAGCCAGGGTATTCTGGATATCGTCCAGCTTCACGGCGATGAGCCCCCGGCCTTTGCCGAGAGGGTGCGCCGTGAGACCGGCTGTCCCGTGGTAAAGGCCTTTAGAATCAGGGGGGAAGAAAGCCTGGCGGCGCTTAAAGCCTACGGCCAGGCGAATTACCTGCTGCTGGACGCCTATAATAAGAATGCCTACGGCGGTACAGGCAGCGCTTTTAACTGGGAGCTGTTAGATGGAAATGTGAGCGAAAAGCCCTTTTTCCTGGCAGGCGGGCTGAAGCTTGAAAATATCGAAAAAGCTATCAGAACCTTTCGGCCATACGGCGTGGATATCAGCAGCGGCGTGGAGACAAATGGGTATAAAGACCCCAGTAAAATAGAGGAAATCATCAAAAAAATAAGGAGATTCGATCAATGACAAAAGGACGTTACGGACAGCACGGGGGCCAGTATATCCCTGAGACATTAATGAACGCGGTGATTGAGCTTGAGGAGGCCTACGAACACTATAAAAATGATCCGGCCTTTAATGCCGAGCTGAACAGCCTGCTGGAAAACTACGCAGGCCGCCCATCATTACTATATTATGCCGAAAAGATGACGAAGGATCTTGGCGGCGCGAAAATATACCTGAAGCGTGAGGATCTGAACCATACCGGCTCGCACAAAATCAACAATGTGCTGGGACAGGTGCTCCTGGCAAAGAAAATGGGCAAAACCCGCGTCATTGCGGAGACAGGCGCAGGGCAGCATGGTGTTGCCACCGCCACTGCGGCGGCGCTCATGAATATGGAATGCGAAATATTCATGGGAAAAGAGGACACCGACCGCCAGGCCCTGAATGTTTACCGGATGGAGCTGCTTGGCGCAAAGGTCCACTCTGTTACCAGCGGCACCATGACTTTAAAGGACGCGGTCAATGAGACCATGCGGGAATGGACCAGCCGGATTATAGACACCCACTATGTGCTGGGCTCAGTGATGGGGCCGCATCCATTTCCCATGATGGTGCGTGATTTTCAATCTGTGATCAGCAGAGAAGCCAGAGAGCAGATTCTGGAAAGAGAGGGAAAACTTCCTGCGGCTGTGCTGGCCTGTGTCGGAGGCGGCAGCAATGCCATGGGAATGTTTTATCATTTTATAAAAGATCAGGGCGTCCGGCTCATCGGCTGCGAAGCGGCCGGAAAGGGCGTGGATACTGACCAGCACGCGGCCACCATCGCCAAGGGCACCCCCGGCATTTTTCATGGTATGAAATCCTATTTCTGCCAGGATGTCTACGGCCAGATCGCCCCGGTATACTCGATCTCCGCTGGGCTGGATTACCCCGGCATCGGTCCGGAGCACGCCCATCTGCACGATCTTGGCAGAGCTGAGTATGTGCCTGTCACCGACGACGAGGCCATCGCAGCCTTTGAGTACCTCTCGCAGACAGAGGGGATTATCCCGGCAGTCGAAAGTGCTCACGCCGTGGCCTATGCCAGAAAGCTGGCGCCGTCCATGTCAGAGGATGAGAGCATCATCATTTGCTTATCGGGCCGCGGAGATAAGGATGTGGCAGCCATCGCGCGCTATAAGGGGGTGGATTTACATGAGTAACCATCGTATCGCAAAGGCCTTTGACCACGGCAAAGCCTTTATCAGCTTTATCACAGCGGGTGACCCGACCCTTGAAAAAACAGAGGCGTTCATCACGCTCATGGAGCGGGCAGGAGCGGACCTCATTGAGCTGGGGATTCCCTTTTCTGATCCCATCGCAGAAGGGCCGGTGATCCAGCGGGCAAATATCCGCGCGCTCAGCCAGGGCGCCACAACAGACAAAATTTTTGACATGGTGGCCCGGGTGCGGGAAAAGGTTCAGGTGCCCCTGGTGTTTTTAACCTATGTCAATCCCATCTTTACCTATGGTGTGGAACGGTTTTGCGCAAGATGCCAGGAGGTGGGAATTGACGGGCTCATCATTCCGGATCTGCCCTTTGAGGAAAATAAAGAGGTTAAACCCATTGCCGGGAGATATGGTGTGGATGTCATCTCGCTGATCGCACCAACCTCCGAGCAGCGCATTGGAGAAATCGCCAGAGAGGCTTCGGGTTTTATCTATACAGTATCCTCCCTTGGAGTTACCGGTGTCCGGTCTGAGATCACAACAGACCTTCAGTCGATGATCAGGGTTATAAAGGAGAATACCAGCACACCAGCAGCTGTCGGCTTTGGGATCTCTACGCCGGAACAGGCAGAGAGCATCAGTGCGTACGCGGACGGTGTGATTGTGGGGTCGGCTATTGTAAAAATGATCGAGGCTAACGGCGAAGCCGCTGGACCGGTTATCGAGGAATATGTCCGGAAAATGAAAGCGGCCTGTGCAAAAAATGGTTAATTACCTTAGAGGATGTCATCCAAGCTGTGACATCTTCTTTGTTTTTTGGGAAAACTTGTGTTACAATAGAGCCGAAAATAGAGAACAGGAGGAACCAGATCAGTGGAAGAATTCCCTAAGATACAAATGCAGTTTGACAAATTAGTGATGGTGGTCAACCACGCGGAGCGCAAGGAGACCGATCCTAATAAGGCAGAATATTTACATTGGCTGAGAACACAGCTGGAGGCCATCGCTATCGATGAGAGCCAGCACCGTGAGTTCTGAGGAGGTGGAAAATGCAGCTGCCGGCATGGATGTGGGGCGTTGTACTGTTATGCTTCTGTGTTGTGATCTTTTACCGCAATAAGCACAGGGATGATGACAACGATAATGAAAACAATGAAGACCGCAGGCACCGTCGCTGGTAAGGTGCGTCAGAGTGCTGAGAGACTTCTACCAGCTAATATTAAGAATGAATCGATATACTGTAAAGCAGAATTTAAAGGAGTAGCGGTTATATGGAAAAATTTAAACAAACATTTTTAAGTAAGAAAGGCCTGATCATCGTTGCCGGTGCGGCCGCGGCAATACTGGTGGCGGTGGTCCTTTTCTTTGCGATTAACAGCGTGCGAAACAGTGGAAACCATGTAAAAGGTGTCGACGTTTCGGCCTATCAGGGTGATATTAACTGGAAAAAGCTGGCTGACCAGGACATATACTTTGCCTTCATTAAAGCGACGGAGGGAAAAGACCATGTGGATAAAAATTTTGAGAAGAACTGGAAGGAAGCGCGCAAGACTCATCTGAAGGTCGGCGCTTACCATTTTGTGAATTTTGACCAGGATGGAAAAACCCAGGCCGACCATTTTATCAACACAGTTCCCAAGGAAAATGACAGTCTGCCGCCAGTTATTGACCTCGAGCTCTATGGAGACTATCTGGATAAGCCGATGGATAAGAACAAGGTACAGGCCATTGTCAATGATATGATCGTAAGGTTCAAAGATTATTATGAAAAGACACCAATCATCTATACCAATTACAATACCTATAACACCTATCTGTCCGACGCCTTTGCTGAAATCCCGATCTGGATCTGTGATATTTCAGACCAGGAGCCTGAACTGAAGGGCGGTCACGAGTGGCTCTTCTGGCAGTATTCCCAGAGAGAAATCCTCAATGGTTACAGCGGTGAGGAACGGTTTATCGATATGGACCTTTACAATGGAGACCTTCGCCAATTTAAAAAACAGTTTGAATAAAAAAGAAAACAGGCGTCCAGGCGCCTGTTTTTTTGATATAAATCAGGATAAAATCGTTATATAAATCCCCGGATGCTTTTCGCCGGAGGGATTTTTCAGTTCAGGTCATAAGTGTCAGAGTCAGGATGATAGGTGATTTTCTGAGCTTTTTTATCCTTCTTCACGGTATAGTCAATTTGAGAAATATAGAGCTTTCCTTCATCCAGGGAATGTACATAGCTCTGCGTGACCTTTGAGAGATCGCGGCTGGACTTGGAATTAACACTGTCGGCGCTCTCCTCAATGGTGTGGGAAGAATCCTTAATGCCGTAGGTAACCTTCAGGTCAGTAATCTCATAATCCGAATTGTTGACCGCTGTACTGATGATCTGTGTGTTTTTATCATCGACGGGAACAAATCCGTAGGTGATAAAAAGCCCGCTGCCTTCGTCGAACCTTACCAGTGGTTCGGATTGGCCGCAGCTGCTTACTGTAAACAGGGTGGTGACAATCAATAACAATATAAATAATCGCTTTTTCATGTGTCCTCTCATCAAAAGTGTTTTATTTGTTTCTGTCAATTATACCAGAAGTTTATTAAAAGAAAAAGAAAAAAACTGGCGGTATTCGTGGTTTTGGTAAGAACCTGAAGATTAAATTAAGAAATTTCAAAATAGGGTTGACAAAGCAGGCTGAAGGCTCTATAATAGATTTAAAGTTAGATAAACATAACAAATTATTTTTTCTAACTCCAACGATACTCCTTGATTTTATGAATTTTTACCACATTCATAACTTGTTCTAACCCGGAAAAGGCTCGCATCCCCAAGCGAGCCTTTTCTTTTGCTGTCACAATATTGAAAGTTTCTTGTAAACCGTCTTTAAACCCACACGGGGTTGTGTTATAATAAGGCCGTTATTTCATTACATAAATGTAGAAACCGGAGGAAAGTATGGATTACAATAAAGAAGCGCTGAAAGCCCATGAAGCGTGCAAAGGTAAAGTAGAAGTCGTTTCTAAGATGAAACTTGAAAATAAAGATGATCTGAGCATCGCCTACACACCGGGTGTTGCCGAACCCTGCCGTAAAATCGCGGAGAATAAAGAGGATGTCTATAAATATACCGCCAAGGGAAACCTGGTCGCGGTTTTATCAGACGGCTCAGCTGTTTTGGGTCTTGGCAATATCGGCGGTGAGGCCGCTATGCCGGTTATGGAGGGCAAGGCTGTCCTGTTTAAATCCTTTGGCAATGTCGACGCATTTCCGATCTGTGTCAGCACACAGGACGCTGATGAGATTATCCAGACAGGCATTAACATCGCGCCGACCTTTGGAGGGATTAATCTGGAGGATATCTCTGCGCCGAAGTGCTTTGAGATTGAGGAAAAGCTTCAGGAAGCCCTCGATATTCCGGTTTTTCATGATGACCAGCACGGGACGGCCATTGTCGTTTCTTCTGCCCTCATCAACGCCTTGAAAATAGTTGAGAAGGATATTTCTGAGATTAAAGTAGCCATCAGCGGTCCGGGTGCTGCCGGGACGGCCATTGCGAAAATGCTGATGTCCCTAAATGTAAAAAACATCGTCATGTGTGACCGTACCGGCATCATTGATATCAGCCGTGACGGCCTGACAGGCCATAAGCTCTGGCTGGCTGAGCATACAAATCAGGAACACATTACCGGAAGCCTGGAGGATGCCATCAAGGGCGCCGATGTCTTAGTCGGTGTGTCTGGCCCTGGCATTGTGACAGAGGAGATGGTAGCGTCAATGAATAAAGACGCCATTCTTTTCGCCATGGCGAACCCTATCCCTGAAATTATGCCGGATCTGGCTAAAAAAGCAGGTGCGCGTGTCATTGGAACGGGCCGGTCTGATTTTCCAAACCAGATCAACAACGTTTTGGCCTTCCCTGGGATTTTCAGAGGCGCGCTGGACGCAAGAGCGTCGCGCATCACTGAAGGTATGAAGGTAGCGGCAGCCTATGCTATCGCTGGCCTTGTAAGTGCAGAGGAACTGAATGAGGACTATGTTATGCCAAGTCCCTTTGATAAACGCGTCGCTCCGGCGGTTGCCAGGGCGGTTTATGACGCCTGGATGAAGGAAGTAAAATAAGAAAAAAGCTCTCTCAATCTGAGGGAGCTTTTTCTTTTAAAGAGCGTATTTTCCATCTGTTTGAGGATGGCTTGAAAAATAGGATTTTATGCGTGTTTTAACGTTGTTTTGAAGGTCATAGTAATAAAGCGGGTAATCGCCGGTGTGTAAAACACCGGAGGGGAAAGCGCTCTCCTGGCCGATGACCTTAAAAGCATCCGGGTCCGCAGTACTGCAGATCACAGTGCCGCGGTCCAGATCAAGGGCGGCGTCGGCATAGTGCGGAAGATCCTGCATGCCGACAAGTTTACCTGCGCTGTCACGTATGACCAGGCGCGAACCAAGGCTCTGCGACGCCTCGGCCTTTTTATCGGTAAGGATCCAGGTGATTGGATTGATGGACACCGCGTCTGGAAGCAGGGTGATGTTATCACCCGTAACGCCTGGTGATTCTGTGTTGTATGAGATGATAACGCCTGTGTCCCTTGCGCCCTGCGCAAAAGACAAATGAGGATTGTCTTTCAAGTACCCCCGAGTGATGGAGTAGCCGATCACATAGGCGGCGATCATTCGCGCCTGAACCTCTGGATGCTCTTTTAAATAGAGGCTGAGAATAAACTGGAGCAAAAGCGAGCCCTGGGAGTGGCCAGCCAGGATAAAGGGACGGCTGTTATTATGGTGTTTAATGTAATAGTCAAAGGCAGACAGTACGCAGGTGACAGGCCCCCTTGTGAAAAGCAGATTGTTTTCCGGCGTATTGTCGAGAAGGCATTCGAGGGCGGCCTGGCGGTACGCAGGCGCGTAAAAATTGCCGTAGGGCGAAAAGACGGACGCCTTTGTCTGGAGGTGCTCTGCGGCCCGGATACGCATGGCTTCATTGGTTACCTCGCAGATATTAGGACCATGCGGTGTTTTATAGTAGGCGGTGGGGTAGAGGTAAAAAATATCGATGGGCTTGTCGTCAGGCCTGGCTATTTTTTTAGGCAGACACAGCCAGTTTTGATTGAGGCTGTAATCGACTGGTGTATCTAAATCAGGAAGATAAGGATGCTCTTTCATACGGACTCCTTTGATTTTATGGAATTGTCTTATTATCATCTATTATAGCTTAAATATTTTTTTACAGCAAATCAAAAAAGGCCTTGACCTTTACGCGGCGTCAACGTCTATAATGTGTGACAGGAGGAGCAGAATATGGAATATACGGTTAAAAAGCTGGCGGCTATGGCAAAGGTCTCGCCGAGAACACTGCGTTATTACGATGAGATTGGGCTGTTGAAGCCGGCGCGTATCAACAGCTCGGGTTACCGGATTTATGGGGAGCGTGAGGTCGACCGCCTCCAGCAGATTTTATTTTACCGCGCGCTGGGAATTGAGCTGGCAGAAATCATACGGATTCTGGATGCTCCGGGCTTTGACAGCCTGACTGCTCTGAAATCCCACAGAGAGCAGCTCCTTCTTAAAAAGAAGCAGATTGACGATTTAATCAATACTGTGACCAGAACGATCGAGAGCAAGGAAGGGAAAAAGACAATGGAAGATCACGAAAAATTCAAAGGCTTTATTCAAAACAAGATTGATGAAAACGAGGACCGTTATGGTGAGGAAATCCGTGAAAAATATGGCGCCGAAGCGGTTGATAAAAGTAATGCCCAGTTTAAGAACATGTCACCGGAAAAATATAATGAATTTGTCGGGCTGGAAGAAAGCATCCTCACGCTTTTAACAGAAGTAACCCGGCTGGGAAGCATCGACAGCCCGGAAGGGGAGGAGCTTGCCCGGCTTCATAAACAGTGGATCACGCTGGCGTGGGGAAGCACTAACCCGGACGCACACCGCGGACTGGTTCGGATGTACACAGAAGACCAACGCTTTAAAGAATATTATGAAAGTAAAGCGGGAAAGAACAGTGCAGAGCTGCTTAAGCAGAGTGTGCTGAAGTTTATCTGGTAAACCCTTAAGTCTATGATCAACAGGGGCCTGCAGAGAAGGTAAGTCTGCAGGTTCTTTTTATTTTTGTGTAAAAAAGGGTTTAAAACAAATAAACATAGTTTATCACAAAAAATCTCAGCCGATTTTTATCTCCGAATATAAAATGATATAGAAATTTTATTTATCAGGAGGAAATTATGAAAGAACAGAGAAGAAACATCTACAAGCGGAAAGACAACCGTTATGAAGGTCGTTACATTGTGGGGTATGAAGGGGTGTACGGAAAGGCCCTATACCGGTCAGTCTATGCCCATACCTATGAGGAAGCAGTAGAAGTTCTGGAAGAGGCGGAGGAAAGAGTTCGCGAGGAGGTTGAGCTACAGCGCTTGCTGCGCCGGCAGAAAACACAGCAGCAGACAACCGGGATTTTACAGAGAGCCTTCAGCCATGATGAAATGCTGAAAGTGGTCCGGACACTGACACTTCAGGAATGGATGATCGAGTGGCTGGAAGGGCATAAGAAAAATACGATTCGGGCAACCTCCTATATGCGGTATTATAATGTGATCTACAAGCATATCATCCCTCAGATCGGCAGCTATAATCTGCTGGAGCTGACACCGGATATCATTCAGAAATTTGTTAAATATTTATGTGAAAACGCGAAGAATGACGATACAGGCCTGTCGCCTGCGACGGTCAGGAGTTATATGATGATTTTAAAAAGCGCGCTGGAGCTGGCGGTGGACCAGGAGCTGATGATTAAAAATCCCTGCAGAAAGGTGTCGCTGCCGCCCAAAAGATTCCATAAGCCGGTCTATCTGGAGCCGGATGAGTGTAAACGGTTGGAGTATGTGCTGCTTCACACGGATGATAATCCCAAATCCGTTGCGATTCTGATGGCGTTAAAAACCGGGATGCGTCTTGGCGAGCTGGCGGCCCTCAAGTGGGGCGACGTCGATTTCTCTAACCGGGTGATACACGTCCGACATTCGGTTCAGCGGGTTAAGACCTTTGACCCGGCCGGGCCAAAAACAAAGCTGGTTGTCTCAGAAACAAAAACGACCAACTCTGTACGGGATATTCCCATGAACAACGGCCAATACCAGTATTTGAAGGCCTATCACCGCATGGTCGTAACCGAGTCGTGGGGAAACATCAATGAAAATACTTTTGTTTTTCAAAATCAGTCGGGGACCTTTATTGATCCGAGGGTGTATCAGCAGTATTTTAAAGTCGTCTTAAAAAAGGCGAAGGTCAAGGAAGTCAATTTTCACGCGCTCCGCCACACCTTTGCCACCATCGCAGCCAGTAAAAACATGCAGATATCTGTTTTGAGCAGGATATTGGGACATTCGAACGCAGCATTGACATTACAGTTATATATCCATTCCATCACAAATCAGGACAGGGCAGAAATGTCTAAAGTAGATTGGGAATATTCAGCCTGATCTTTTTTTACAGGCCAAAAAGACCGTAAAATGAGGACACTTGTACCCGCAACTTGTGCACTAACGTGAAATGTGGTAAAATGAACAGGTATATTTAGAAAAGGGAGGGAGAAAATGAGTTTTTCTGAAATTATTGCGGTGGTCAATGACTTTGTATGGGGACCATATATGCTTGTGCTGTTAGTGGGTACAGGTGTCTTTTTGACCATACGGCTGAAGTTTTTGCCTTGGCGGAATCTGGGGTATGCTCTGAGATCGGTGTTTACCCGCCCGCCCAAAGATGAAAATGCCAAGGAGCACAGCGGGGATATCTCGCCTTTTCAGTCTTTAATGACAGCTCTGGCTGCGACTATTGGGACCGGCAATATTGTCGGCGTTGCCACAGCCATGGTATTGGGAGGCCCGGGGGCACTGGTATGGATGTGGATCAGCGCGCTGTTTGGCCTTTCTACCAAATACGGCGAGAGTGTTCTGGCGGTCAAATACCGTGAGACAAACTCGTCGGGTGAGATGGCTGGCGGGCCCATGTACGCCATGAAAAAGGGCTTTAAAGTTAAATGGCTGGGAAGCCTGCTGGCGTTTTTGTTTTCACTTTTTGCCGTCATCGCATCCTTTGGTATTGGTAACCTGACACAGGCGAACTCCATCTCTGATGCGGTTCAGAATACTTTTGGGGTACCGACCTGGATAACCGGTGTTGTTCTGACTGTTTTGGCATTGATCGTCCTTTTGGGCGGTATCAAGAGCATTGGCCGTGTCTGCGGCTTTATTGTTCCGATCATGGCTGTTTTCTATTTTGTAGCCGGAATCCTTGTTATTATCATTAATTTTCATAACGTACCGGCGGGAATCGTCGAGATATTCCGCATGGCCTTTTCACCTGAAGCGGTTGCCGGCGGTGTAGGGGGATCCATCATTGCGAATATGCTCTCAGCCATGCGCTGGGGCGTTGCCCGTGGGGTATTCTCCAATGAAGCGGGGCTCGGTTCTGCCCCGATCGCGGCAGCAGCGGCCAAAACTGACCACCCCTCAAGACAGGGGTATATCAATATGACCGGTACTTTCTTTGACACGCTGGTGGTCTGCAGCATCACCGGCCTTGTCATCGCCTCCTCGGGCGTGCTGGGCACAACTAACGCGGCAGGCGAGATCTATACCGGGGCAAACCTGACCATCAGGGCCTTCGAGTCTGCCATTGGCCCGGTAGGCGCTATGATCGTCACCATTGGTATTATGCTGTTCGCCTTTTCGACCATACTGGGCTGGGAGTATTATGGTGAAAAGTCACTGGAATATCTGATCCCGTCAACTGTGGCAGTTAAAATTTACCGGTTTGTCTTTTCGGTTGTCACGTTTTTGGGCGCGACAACGGCATTGCAGATCGTTTGGGATTTTTCCGATACCATGAACGGCCTGATGGCGATTCCGAATCTTATCTGTCTGTTGGTGCTCAACAAGGTGATCGCCCAGGAATGCTTTGATTATCAGGAAAATATCCTGATTCCTGAAAGGGAAATGAGAAAGCTTAAAAAGAAGCAGATGAACTGAAAAAATCCCGCCTGTGCGTAAGTGCAGACGGGATTTTTGTTTATGAAATTTTCCTAGCTGTGACAACCAGCCGGCCATCGTCCATGTCAAAAACACAGGTAGAAAGGGTCAGGATTTCATCGTCTGGCTCAAGAACTACGTCCGTTTTATAGAGACTGCGGTTCTGGATGCGCTGGAAATAAGATAGGAAGTCCTCGTCACCCGCAAAATCGGGGCGCCGGTAGTCATAGTCGGCTTCGGTTTTGTAGACAGAGAAGATCTCCCATTTCCCCGGATCACCGACTCGGTCGTACTCGATGGTCTGATGCGCCCTGAAGAAGCTCTCATCCAGATAGTTGTGAAGATCTCCGAAAGTGGAGGATTTCTGGATATTGTGGCTGTGCCCATACAGAACGCTGTTCTGGGCCTTTGGCACACGGTTAAAATTGTAGGTATAATCGAGAAAGACTGCGCCCCATTGGGATTCCTCGCCCTCAAAGGTGGTGTATAGATACTTTTCGTTATTGTCGGTCTGGACAACTGGATAATCGATGGAGGTGCCCTCTATTTTTATCCAGCCGACAGTGTCCGGGTTAACGGCCTTGAGGGCATCGAAGTCAACGCCTGTATCCTCCGCGGTTGGCTGGGCAATGCTGGCGACCGCTTCTTTTTTAAAATACTGGCGGATATAAGGCAGGCTGTAGTAAATCAGGCCAGCCAGTGAGGCGATAATGACGATAATACAAATGCTGTTTATGATCCTGTTGCTTGTCTTTTTATTTTCAGTCTTTGGGTTTTGGCTCATTTTGGCTTCCTTTATCAAAAATAGTAACGGGTTTATTTTAGCATAATTACCTTAAAAAGAAAGCACCTGCGTTTTAAAAAGAAAAAAATTTTATTTGTGATTGACAAAGACTTTGAGCATGTGTTATGATTAACGAGTTATGAAGCCGCACATGTAAGGTTATAAGTCAGAAATGCACCTTTCGTGGCGAGACTGGTATGAGGAGGTGTTTTTATTATGTACGCAATCATTAAAACAGGTGGTAAGCAGTACCGCGTTCAGCAGGACGATGTGATCGAAATTGAAAAACTCAATCTCGAAGACGGCGCGAAGGAAGTTTCTTTCAGCGATGTTTTAGCTGTGAACAAAGACGGTGAATTAACTGTTGGTACTCCGGTTGTTGAAAATGCAGTGGTTAAAGGCGAAGTTTTAGAAGTAGCTAAGGCTTCAAAGGTAATTGTTTATAAATATAAATCTAAAAAAGATTACCGTAAAAAACAGGGCCACAGACAGCCGTTCATGAAAGTTAAAATTACAGCAATCGAAGCGTAATGATTACAGTAACTTTTGAGAGAGACCGCGATACGATACGAAAAGTAGAGGTATCCGGACATGGAGAATATGCGGATTCAGGCGAAGATATCGTATGCGCAGGAGTCTCGATCTTAACCATCAGTATATTGAATGGCTTGAGTGAGATCGTTGGTCTGACCGATTTAAACCGTCGGGTAGATGAGGGCTATACGTCCTTTGAAATTCCCGAAATCAAAGACCCGGTGCAGAAAATTCAGGCGGACGCCTTGATGGATACTTTCCATTTAGGGCTGTGCGCTACAGAAGCCGCTTATAGAGATTATGTTAAAATAATTGATAATTAACAGGAGGTGAAAATAATGATTAAAATGAACCTTCAACTGTTTGCCCACAAAAAAGGGGTAGGTAGTTCTAGAAACGGTCGTGACAGTGAATCCAAACGTCTTGGCGTTAAAAGAGGAGACGGTCAGTTCGTATTGGCTGGTAACATTTTAGTAAGACAGAGAGGAACTCATATTCATCCCGGCAAGAACGTAGGCCGCGGTGGCGATGATACTTTATTTGCGATGTGTGACGGTGTCGTAACTTTCGAACGTAAAGGCAAAGACAAGAAACAGGTCAGCATTTATCCTCGAGAAGCAATGTAGTTCTTTCAGGACGACAGTCGAATAATATCAAAAACCTCTTATTGTATTATTATGATAAGAGGTTTTTCTTATATATGGGTATATAAACATTGGAAATGAGGTGTTATAATGTTTGTTGATCAAGCGCAGATATATGTAACTGCCGGTAACGGCGGTCATGGCGGAATGAGCTTCCGCCGGGAAAAATACGTCCCGAACGGCGGGCCGGACGGTGGAAACGGAGGCCGGGGCGGCAATGTCATTGTCGAGGCGGATAATGGCCTGAGAACGCTGCTGGCTTTTAAATACCGCAAAAAATATAAAGCGGAAAGCGGCGGAAATGGAACAGGGGGACGCTCGACTGGTAAATCCGGTGAGGACCTGCTCATAAAGGTGCCGGTGGGCACAGTGGTCAAGGATAAGACAACAGGCCGGATTCTCTGCGATTTAAGCGAGGACGGCGAATCCTGTATTGTGGCCCAGGGCGGCCGGGGAGGACTCGGAAATATGAATTTCTCGACCTCCACCAGACAGGCCCCGAGATTTGCCCAGGGCGGCGTAAAGGGGCAGGAGAGAACCCTGGTGCTGGAATTAAAGCTTTTGGCTGACGTCGGGCTGCTGGGGTTCCCAAACGTTGGAAAGTCAACCTTTCTCTCCATGGTAACAGCCGCTAAGCCCAAAATTGCGAATTATCATTTCACAACCATCGTGCCAAACCTTGGTGTGGTGGAATGGAAGGATTACGATCCCTTTGTCATCGCGGATATTCCTGGAATTATCGAGGGAGCTCATGAAGGCACCGGTCTGGGAATCCAGTTTTTGCGCCATGTTGAGCGGACAAAGCTTTTAATCCACATGCTGGATGCCTCTGGCAGTGAAGGCCGGGACCCTCTGGCAGATTTTAAGGCCATCAATGAGGAATTAAAAGAATATAACGAGCGTCTGGCCCAGAGAATGCAGGTAGTAGCCTTGAATAAGGTAGACCTGATCTCTGATCCTGAGGAGCTGGAGCTCTTGGTTTCTGAATTTGAAGCGATGGGCTATGAGGTATTCCCCATATCTGCCGCTACCGGAAAGGGTATTGATGCCCTGCTCAGCCGTGTGATTCAACTGCTCGATGAAATCGGCGAGGTTGAACCAATCTTTGAGGTGGAAGCCGATGAGGATGTGGTATACAAGGCCGATTTTGATGAAGAACCCTTCACGGTCCACAAAGAAGGCGATGTCTACGTGGTGGAAGGTGATTTTGAACGGCTGATCAATTCCGTCAACTTTGAGGACTTTGACTCCATCGGATATTTCCAGAGAGTGCTCAAGGACAAGGGCATATTCAAAAAGCTCGAGGAAATGGGGATTCAGGACGAAGACGTCGTCCGGCTTCAGGATATCGAATTTGAATATTTTAAATAAAATTGAGCGAGATATGCTATAATAGAAAGAGAGAAAAATGCTAACAAGTAAACAGAGAAGCTATTTGAGAAAGCTTGCCATGGATATTCCCGATATTATTTTTATCGGAAAGGACGGGATCACCCCTGAGGTTATTCAGCAGACAAGAGACGCCATTGTAGCCAGAGAGCTGATAAAGGGAAAAATCCAGCAGAATTCCATGGAAGAGGTGGAAGACGCCGCCCGGACGCTGGCCGCTGCCACAAAGGCAGAGGTGGTCTGTACCATTGGCAATAAATTCATATTGTATAAAAAGAATCTTTTGAAAACAAAGATAGAAGTGCCGTCCAAAAATTCAAAGACGCTGAAAAAGAAAAACAAACGGTAGCTTTTAAAGAGGTAAGTATGGAAAAAATAGGCTTATTAGGCGGGAGCTTTAATCCGGTCCATAACGGGCACCTTCTGCTGGCAGAATCGGCCAGAGACCAGTATGGTCTGGATAAGGTGCTGTTTATACCTGCCGGCAACAATCCCTTTAAAGAGATGGATAAGGAGATCGACCGCAGGCACCGCCTGAAAATGGTGGAGCTCGCGACCAAGTCCAATCCTTATTTTGAGGTGCTGTCCATCGAGATCGACCGGCCGGGGATGACCTACACCGTCGATACCATCGAGCAGATCAAGCAGACCTATCCGGAGAGTAATTTTTATTTTATCACCGGCGCGGACATCATGTTTGAGATCACGCTTTGGAAAGGGGCGCCGGAGCTGCTGGCGTCTGTTAATTTCATCACGACCTTCAGGCCGGGCTATTCACATAATAAGCTGGACGCGCGGATCGAGGAGCTCCAGGAAATTTACGGCGCCAGGATCTATAAACTATTTACCTCGGAAATGGACATTGCCTCCTCGGATATTCGGGGAAGGGTAAAGAATGGCTATTCCATAAAATACCTTCTGCCGGAGGCGGTTGAGCAGTATATTTTTGAAAATCAGCTTTATTTGGCGAAGCAGCCCATGGGAGATGCAGAATGAACTATGCGGAAATTCAAAAGAAACTAAAAAAAGAGCTGAAGCCCAAGCGCTACGAGCATACCCTAAACGTGGTGGAATCTGCCCTGAAGCTGGCGGAAATCTACCCCTGCGATGCAAACAAGGTGAAGTATGCCGCCCTGCTGCACGACTGCGCCAAAAACTACAGCGACGCCCAGCTTCTGGAAACAGCCGAGAAGCATTATCTCAATGTCGATGAGATTACCCGTCGTGAGCCGCAGCTTTTGCACGGCCCGGTGGGGGCGGTGGTGGCCCGTACAGAATACGGCATTGAGAACAAGGAAATACTCGGCGCCATCAAATACCACACAACCGGGCGGAAAAACATGAGCGTTCTCGAAAAAATTATCTATCTTGCTGATTTTATCGAGCCTGGGCGCAGCTACCCGGGAGTTGATAAGCTCAGGAAGATGGCTTTTGAAGATCTGGACGACGCGATGATCCAGGCGCTGACCAATACAATCCGCTATATCAGCGGAATCGGCGGCCTGATTCACGAAAGAACCGTATCGGCACGTAATTATTTGATCCTTGAAAAAATGGATCGCGAAAAAAATAAAAAGGAGTGATTGATATCGAATCAAAAGAATTTGCAGAAAAAGTAAAAGAGTGGATTGACGCTAAAAATGGAACTGACGTTGAAATCATTGATATTTCGGAGGTTTCAACCTTGGGCGATTACTTTGTCATCGCCAGCGGTAATTCGGAACGCCAGGTTAAGGCCATTGCCGACAATGTCGAGTATGAAGCCGAAAAGCTTGGTATTGTCCCGAAAAGCATCGAGGGCGAACGAGAAGCCCGCTGGATTTTGCTGGACTACTATGACGTGATCGTTCATATTTTCCACGCAGAGGAACGCCAGTTTTATAATCTGGAACGCCTCTGGAAAGACGGCACAAGACCTTCTACCTTTGAATAAGCAAAGGGCCGGATATTTATTCGGTCCTTTTTCTTTGTTTATGCGTACTGTCTGCTTGCGATTATGCTTTTCCTATTGTATAATTATAAAGTTAACGAACACCGAATTGTAAAAAGAGAGGTATACAGATGAAAATTGGAATTGTCGGATTACCCAACGTAGGTAAAAGTACAATTTTTAATGCGATAACAAAGGCCGGCGCAGAGTCCGCCAACTATCCTTTTTGCACCATCGACCCAAATGTGGGCGTGGTAACCGTACCGGACGAACGGCTGGAAGTGCTTGAGAAAATGTATCAGTCCAAAAGAGTGGTGCCCACCACCATTGAATTTGTGGACATTGCGGGTCTGGTCAAGGGCGCCAGCAAGGGCGAGGGCCTGGGCAATAAGTTTTTGTCCCATATTCGTGAGGTCGACGCCATTGCCCATGTGGTCCGCTGCTTTGAGGACGAGAATGTCGTCCATGTCGAGGGGAAGATCGATCCTCTGGACGACCTGGAAACCATCAACCTCGAGCTGATTTTGGCCGATTTGGAAATGGTGGACCGCCGGGTTGAAAAGACGCGTAAAGCCGCCAAGGGCGATAAAGCAGAAAGAGCGAACCTCGAAATTCTGGAAAAGCTGAAGACCATTCTGGAAGCGGGAAAAATGCCGCTGAACACAGATTTTTCTGAGGACGAATGGCAGTATGTCTCTGGACTCCAGCTCATTTCCACAAAGCCGGTTCTGTACATTGCCAATGTGGCTGAGGATGATCTAATCTCGGATAACGACATGGTCAAAGCCTTAAAAGAAAAGGTATCCGGCGATAACCGTGAGGTCATTAAAATTTCCGCTAAGATCGAGGAAGAAATTGCGGAGCTGGACGATGAAGAAAAAGCTCTGTTCCTGACAGATCTCGGCCTTGAGGCTTCTGGATTAGACCAGGTTATCCGGGCCGGCTATAAGCTGCTGGGCCTGATCACCTTCCTGACCGCAGGGCCCGAGGAAACACGCGCCTGGACCATCCGAAAAGGCACAAAGGCACCCCAGGCTGCAGGAAAGATACACTCCGACATAGAGCGCGGCTTTATCCGGGCTGAGATTACCACCTATGAACAGCTGGTGAAAGCCGGCTCAGACGTAAAGGCCAAAGAACTTGGCGTTACCCGTATCGAGGGTAAGGACTACGTCATGCAGGATGGCGACGTCACATTTTTCCGGTTTAATGTATAATAAAATGTCCCGAAACGTGGTACCGCATGTTTCGGGATTTTTCTGTAAAAGAGGAAACAAATGAGTAAATGTGTATTAGTGGGTGTCAACGCAAAATATGTGCACACCAATCTTGCCATAAGAGCCCTGAAAGCAGCTGCCCCAGAGGCGGATGTGGAGCTCTGTGAGGTAACCATCAATGACCAGATTAACGTGGTGGCCGGCAAACTTTTGAGGATACAGGCAAGCTGCTATGGTTTTTCTTGTTATATCTGGAACATGGCGTTCATTTCAAAAATCAGTGAGGTTCTGAAAAAGAGCCGTCCCAACTGTGTTGTGTTCTGGGGCGGGCCCGAGGTTTCCTACGACAGCGGACGCCTTCTGGAAGAACATCCCTTTGTGGATTATATTATTTCCGGCGAGGGAGAAACCGTTTTTCCCGAATTCATAGAGACCCTGCAGGGCAGAGATAAAACGCCGCTTCTGAAAATGGAGAATGTCAACTGGTTTGGGCGCGATGTGTCCCACTCGCATATCGGCGGTGAAAAGATCGGGATTGTCGAGGATCTCGGCGCGCTGCCTTTTCCCTATGATGATGATAATATCAAGCCAATCTCAGACAAGATCATCTATTATGAGAGCATGCGCGGCTGTCCCTTCCAATGTTCCTACTGCCTTTCATCCACCCTGCAAAAGGTGCGGTTTCTGCCCCTTGAGCGTGTTTTCAGGGAGCTGGATTTTTTCATCAGCCACCGGGTAAAACAGGTGAAATTTGTGGATCGTACCTTTAACGTTGATATCCGGCGAACCAAGGCCATTATTGCCTATCTGGCCGAAAAGAAATGCACCACGAATTTTCATTTTGAAATCGCCGGCGATCTGCTTGACGATGAGCTTTTGGAAATGATCGCGAAAGCGCCAAGGGGCCTGATGCAGTTTGAGATCGGTGTCCAGAGCACCAATGATGCGACCCTGGAGGCCATCACTCGAAAGACGGATCTGGAGAAAATCCGGAAATACGTGAGCCGCCTCATCGGGTTTAAAAACTGCCATGTGCACGTGGACCTGATCGCCGGGCTGCCAAAGGAAACCTACGCGGTTTTCAAAAAATCCTTTGACGAGACCATTGCCATTGAGCCGGATATGCTGCAGCTGGGCTTTTTGAAACTGCTGAAAGGAACAAAGATCCGGAAAGAAGCCGATAAATTTTATTACCGTTACGCGAGCTTTCCGCCCTATGAGGTAATCAGCAATGATTTTATCTCCGCGGATGAGCTCATGCGCTTAAAGGACATTGAGGATTTGGTGGACCGCTATTATAATTCCGGCGCCTTTTATCTGAGTCTGAAATATATTTTTGAGACTCGGTGTTGGGGCTCTCCCTTCGAGTTTTTTGAGGCTTTTTCGGACCATTGGCGGGAGGAAGGGTTTTATGAGCTGGGAAAATCAAAGGAGCAGCTCTATGGAATTTTGCAGGCATTTGCGGCCTCAGGCGCCGAGGCGCCCCACAGAGAAATGCTCGGGGAGCTGATCAAAATGGATTATCTCAGGCAGGGGCACCGGTCTCTCCCGGGCTTTTTCGAAAACCGGACGCTCTCAAAAACAGCGGCCTTTGAACAGCTAAAGGAGGAAGCCTTTGTGGACAGCTTTCTGCCCGCGCTTTCAGGACAGCCTGCCAAGCAGGTGATCAAGCGCGTCTTTTTCCAGTATTTTGAGGAAAACGCCCTTGACCTTGCCCAGAGGTATCTGGGGACAGAGCCGGGCAGGGGAAGCCTATGCGTCTTTTATGAGGGTGCGATGATCCGGGTGGCCGGGTAATCACACACGCCATTTTACGGCATAAAAGCATGCGTGTCTGGACAGCAAACCGGATAGCAAACCGGACACGGTTCCGGTTATGGTTCCGGATAGCAAACCGGACATGGTTCCGGACACATTATATAAACCAAACCAAATGAAACCAAACCAAACCAAACCAAAGAAAGAGGGTGACCCTGTCCCCCCCCCCTCAAGCTTTTGGCGTCTCTTTTATTTTACTTGTTTAGAAAGATTTTCATGGTGGTGCCCTGCCCCAGGGTACTCTCAATCACAAGCTCTCCGCGGTGGAGTTTTACAATGCTCTCGATGATGGAGAGGCCAAGGCCTGTGCCGCCGGTTTCCCTTGAGCGGTCGCTGTCGACCCGGAAGAAACGCCGGCGGACATTTTCGAGTTCGCTCTCAGGAATGCCGATGCCGGTGTCGCTGACAGACAGGATGCACCTGTTTGCCGTCTCAGTGCAGCTGAAACAGATTTTTCCTTGTGCCGGGGTGTATTTCATGCTGTTGTCGGCAAGTGCCCTTAAAGCCTGTAATATGAGCGATTCGTTGCATTTCACCAGACAGTGGTCGGCCCGGGTCAGCTCAAAGGAATGGGTGGAGTCGATCATTTCGCATTCATTGTATACCTTTGTGACAAGCTCGCCCAGATCAGCCGGCTCAAATTTCTGTGTGAAATAGTTGTTTTCAAGGCGGGTGATCAGGAGCAGCTCCTCCACCAGCTTTTTCATATTCTGTATCTCTTCGTTAATAGAATCCACAGATTCTTCCAGGAGCTGCGGGTTTTCCTTGCCCCAGGAGGAGAGGATGTCTGAGTAGCCCTGGATGACGGTCAGAGGAATCCGAAGCTCGTGCGACGCGTCTGAGACAAACTGCTTCTGAGCGTCAAAGGCTGATTCGAGCTGGCCGATCATCTGGTTGAGAGATTTGATGAGCTGATCCAGCTCATCGTCGTTTCCGGTTTCTTTGATACGGGTGTTCAGATTGTTCTCCGTGACGTTCTTGGCGGTTTCGGCAATCTCGATCAGCGGCTTAAGAGACCGCTTGGTGCCATAAATTCCGATAAAGATAATGATCGCGAGGCAGACGATGCTGATGGCGATCTGGATACTGAACAGGGCGGTCATGTAGACAAAGCTGTCATTCAGGTTTTTTACAACTTGGATGTAGATGGTGTAGTCGTCGCTGACAAGATAGCTCGAGCCGAGATAGTAATACTCGGTTTTGTTGTAGCGGAAAGAGTCAACAGCCACGTTGTCCTCGGTCTGGTCGGCTGGATTGTCGATATGCAGCTTGAAGAGGTCAATGTTGTATTCTGAGAAGTTATCCTGGTTCAAAAGATCCTCCACCCCTTCGGAGGACAGGTACACATCCCCGTAGTTATCCGAAATTTTATAAGAAATCAAGGTATTATCCTTAACATTCGGGTATATTTTTTCAGAGATAAAGTCCAGACGGCTGTTGGTAGGAAGCGACAGAAGCGCCTCCTCGTTTTCCTTAATCACGTTGATGATATAGCTGTTGAATTTTATGAGATTACTCCGGTTTTCGTTTAAAACGATTTGCTGGGAAAAATAAAACACCATCACAAAGGAAATGATCAGCAGAATCGAGAACGCCAGCACAAAAAACAGAACGATGCGCGTGTAAAGCTTCATCGGCTTTGGTTCCTGAACCTTATTTGACGACATAACCGCGCCCTCTCACTGTCTGGATCAGCTTTCTTTCAAAGGGCTTGTCAATTTTATCCCTCAGGTATTTTATATAAACATCTACGATATTATCGTTTCCAAAATAGTCAAAGCCCCACACCTGGTTCAGAATCTGCTCTCTGGACTGGACCAGACCGTGGTTGAGCACCAGGTAGTGCAGGAGGTCAAACTCGGTTTTTGAAAGCTCAATACTCTCGCCGCCGCGCGTGACCATAAAGGTATCAAGGTCGATGGCCAGATCCTCAAAGCTTACGCTGTTTTTGGGTGAGGCGGCGGCTTTTTTTCTTAGATTTGCCTTAATGCGCGCCAGGAGCTCATCAAAAATAAAGGGCTTGGTAATATAGTCGTCAGCGCCCAGATTTAGGCCGTTTACCACATCTCCAGTATCGTCCTTGGCCGTGAGAAAGATCACAGGCAGCTCGGGAGAATGCTCGCGTATGTATTTTAAAACCTCGTAGCCGTTAAGCTGCGGCAGCATGATGTCTAGCAAGACCAGGCCAATGTCCGGGGTGTTGTTGAAAACATCAATGGCCTCCCGTCCGTTAAACGCCTTGACAGTCTCATAGCCTGCGTGGTTCAGCTGAAGCTCGATGATGCGGGAAATTTTTTTATCGTCCTCGACAATAAGTATGCAATCCATGGGGTTCCTCCTTCTGTTATCTTTCTTTATTATAAGGATTCCGGGGGCGGGATGCAATGAATTTCGCTTGTTCAGGCGCTTTAGCCGTCGAATTTATCCAAATTTAAGGATTGGACTATATACTTAATAATAATAAAATTCCAGAAAATAGGAGAATAAAATGCGCATATTATTTATAGAAGATGAAGTGAAAATTACAGATGCTCTCCAGGAGCTGTGTAAAATCCAAAATATAGATTGTGATGTGGCTAACGATGGTGAGGAGGGGCTTCTTTTTGCCCTCAACCCAATTTATGACGTCATTGTACTGGACATTATGCTGCCCATGAAAAGCGGCCTTGAGATTCTTAAGGAGGTCCGGGATAGGGACATCACGACCCCTGTTTTAATGCTGACCGCCAAGGGGACGGTTGACGATAAGGTCAAGGGTCTTGACCTCGGCGCAGACGACTACCTGATCAAGCCGTTCTCCGCCAAGGAGCTCTTTGCCAGAATCCGCGCGCTGAGCAGACGTCCCGACCATGAAATAAAAGGGGAAATCATTTCCTTTGAGGACGTCAGCTTTAACACCAAGAAGAACATGATGCAGACGCCGGAAAATGAATACAAGCTCTCTGTGAAGGAAGCGAAGATTCTTGAAATGCTGCTGAAGCGTCCAAACCAGGTATTTACCAGAGAACAGATTTTAGACCGGGTGTGGGGCTTTGACAAGGAAGTCAATGAAAATAATATTGAAATATATGTCCATAATCTCCGTAAAAAACTCGCCAATACGAACGTTAAGATTGACACAATCCGTGGTGTAGGTTACACTTTGAGTAAAAAATAATGTTTAAAGAGATCAAGAGGCAAATTACGCTGTTCAACACTTTGATTCTCATTGCTTTTCTTTTTTTATTTATCCTGCTGCTGGGTTTTCTCGTTCAGTGGAGCCTGGGGCTCACCGGCGAGGTTTATCTGATGGATACTGCCAAGGGCATCATCAATAATTCCTCGGAGTCTGAAAAGGGCGACGGTATTTTCAACAATAATTCCATGCATGACAAAATGGGCTATGAATATATTGAATGGGATGAAAATAACCAGACCGTCAGCATGAAGGTCGAAGACAACGATTTGATTATGCATGGCTATGAACTGGCAATGGATCAAAGCTTCAACAATGATTTTAAGGTTTTTAATCTTAACGGGGCAGATTACAGAGTTTATGTGACGCGTTTCAGCCGTGGGGATGAATCCCACACACTCGAGGTTTTTCAGCAGATCACGACTGAGCGCTCAATGATTACCTATGTCATTTCCTTTTTACTGTTTATTGGCAGCGGGGGGATCCTTTTACTGATCCCGATCAGCTATTTTCTGGCCGGGAAATCCTTACAGCCAATCAAGGAGACATTTGAGAATCAGAAGAAATTTATCGCGGATGCTTCTCACGAGCTCAGGACGCCGCTGACAGTGATCCAGACCAATGTGGAGGTTTTAAAGCTGAAGGAGGATGAGGTGCTGAAGGATAATATCCGGTGGCTCAACAACATCAGCCTTGAGAGTGAAACCATGGCCCATCTGGTATCAGAATTGCTGCTGATTGCCCAAGCGGACAACAAAAAGGTCATCATGAAAAAAGAAGTGTTTGATCTCAGCGCGCTTTGCGCCGAGATTATCGACCTGATGTTTGATGTTGCCAGGGAAAATGAGATTGCGCTGAAGGGCAGTATCGCAGAGGGCATTGACTACAAAGGTGATGAGGAGCGGATAAAGCAGGCGATCCGTATTCTGGTCGACAATGCCATTAAATATACGCCTGGAGAAGGAACGGTGACACTCTCTCTGACAATGACAAAGCGGAATGTCTGTATCGCGGTTAAAGACACCGGCGTCGGACTGACAGAGGAAGCGAAAAAGAAAATATTCAGCCGTTTTTACCGTGTTGATGATGCGCGGAACCGTGAGAAAGGCGGCGTAGGTCTGGGTTTAAGCATTGCGGATATGATAGTAAAGCAACATAACGGTAAAATTAAAATCGACAGTGTGCCTGATCAGGGAAGCACCTTTACGATTGTGCTGCCAAAGACCATTTTAAAATAGCAATAAAGATAAATTTCATGACGTTCTGAGTGTTCGGAATGAGATTTATCTTTTTTTATGGTTTTAACATCAATAAATGAATAATAAAAAGGAAAGAGGATAAAAATTAGAAATGAATGTCGTACTGTATCAACCGGAAATACCACAAAACACTGGAAATATCGCGAGGACCTGTGCGCTGACAAACACGAAGCTGCATCTGATAAAGCCGCTGGGCTTTTCGCTGGATGAGAAACACCTGAAGCGTGCAGGGCTGGACTATTGGGATCTCTTGGATTTGGCGGTCTACGACGATTTTGAGGATTTTCTGGCTAAGAATCCGGACGCCGAAATCTATGTGCTCACCACCCACGCCAAGGCGTTCTATTCGGATATCGAGTATGCCGAGGACGCTTACCTGCTGTTTGGGCGTGAGACTGCCGGCCTGCCGGATGAGATCCACAGCGCCTACCCGGATCACCGCTTCCGCATTCCCATGAAAAACCACGAGCGGGCACGCTCCCTTAATCTGTCCAATTCAGTCAATATTGTTTTGTACGAAGCGCTCAGACAACAGGGGTTTCCTGACTTGATTTAAGCTTTATGCGGCGAATCATGAAAAACAATGAAAAAAACTGAAAAAATTTTCAAAAAGTGTTCTAAATTCCATTAATTCTGTGTTATAATATTTGAATGAAAAAGTAAACGATTCGTCATTAGCGTGAGAAACGTTTACGGGTAGGTGACTATGAATGACAGCAACAGTGGAAAAGCGAAAAGCCGTTTTTCTGAGTTTTGGAAAAAGTATTCGAACTATATCTTTTTTGTTTTCTTAATTGGCGCGACCGTTATTGTAATCCTGACGCAGGTCGATCTCAAGGAGTTCGCTGACACCTTGCGCCGCGCGAATATCGGTTTTCTTTTGTTGGGAATCGTTTGCGTTTTTCTTTACTGGCTCCTGGAGGGGTATATGCTCCTGAAGCTGATGCAGCGCGATTATCCTGGGGAGAAGCTGTCCTTTGCGATGGTTGTCACCATTATAGGACAATATTATAATCTGATCACACCAGGATCTTCCGGCGGCCAGCCGCTTCAGCTCTACGAGATGTCCCGACGGGGCTACAGTATGGGCACAGGAACCGCAGTGCTGGTGCAGAAATACGCGCTGTACCAGGTTACGGTCACACTTCTTGCCATTCTGGCCACGCTTTTTAATCTTTCCGAGATCAACAGCGGCCTGATTGCGGCGAGATGGCTGATCGCCTTTGGCCTGATTATCAATATCGCGGGGGTTATCCTTGTCTTTATTCTGGCTTTAAGCCCGAGGATGGCCAGGGGGATCATGAATGGCGTCGTCCGTTTTTTGCTGTTTATCCGTGTCTTTAAGGACCCGGATAAATATTATGCTAAGGTCGACCATTTTATCGGGGAATACTCAGAAGCCATTACTGCGCTCAAGGAGCACAAGCTGGAAACCTTTAAGCTTTTCATGGTCTCCATTGTGCAGATTCTGATTTTTTACAGCATTAACTACTGGGTCTACTGTTCGCTGGGGTTAAGCGGATCCAGCGCGTTCCTGGTCATATCCATGCAGGCGATCCTGTATGTAGCGGTTGCCTTTATCCCGACACCGGGGGCCGCTGGCGGTGCTGAAGCGGGCTTTGCCCTGCTGTTCGGGCCGATTTACGGAGCTGTTAATATGTCGGTGGCCCTGATTCTGTGGCGGATTATCACCTTTTATTTTATTATTTTGTTTGGTGGTGTCTTCCTTTCCCTGAGGTCTGTTATCATGGGTAAAAAGGAGTACAAAAAAATCACGCGGACTGAGGCTCATAACATTGAGCATGTAATCAAACAGGAAGAATTAGAAGAATCTTTTAAAGAGAAAGAACAGCCGAAAGAAGGAGATAAATTTGAAGAAAATTGATGTTAAGTACATAAGAGACACTGTTGCAGAGATGTGTATTGAAGCAAACACTGTACTTACCGATGATATTCTCAAGGAAATGGAGGTAGCTCTGGCTAGGGAAAAATCGCCGAGCGCCATCGCCATTTTGGAAACAATGATCGAAAACTTTGAGGTAGCAGAGAAGAAGGAAATTCCCATCTGTCAGGATACGGGTATGGCGGTTGTCTTTGTTACCATGGGACAGGATCTGCAGATTACCGGCGGGTCCCTGGAGGATGCCATTCAGGACGGCGTTGAAAAGGGCTACCGTGAGGGGTACCTGAGAAAATCGGTTGTGGATGATCCCTTTATCAGAAACAATACCAACACGAATACCCCCGCCATTATCCATTATAAGGTGGTCCCGGGGGACGACCTTCATATTAAGGTCATGCCAAAAGGTTTTGGCTCAGAAAACACCAGTGCCATGAAAATGCTTAAGCCATCGGACGGCATCAAGGGCGTTGAGGAGTTTGTACTGGAAACCGTTGAGAAGGGCGCGCCAAATGCCTGTGCACCGATCATTGTGGGCGTGGGTGTGGGCGGCACCTTTGAAAAAGCCGCGCTGTTGGCCAAGGAGGCCCTTAGCCGGCCCATCGGGGTGCGAAATGCCAAGCAGCACATTCAAGGTCTTGAGGAAATACTGATCGAGCGGTGTAATAATCTGGGAATCGGGCCCATGGGGCTCGGCGGCGTCAACACGGTTCTGAGTGTCAATGTCGACGTTTTCCCAACGCATATCGCCGGTTTGCCGGTTGCTGTCAACATCTGCTGTTATGTCAACCGTCATGTGGAACGGACATTATAGGAGGTTTACATGAGTGTGATACGATTAACGACACCGCTTTCAAAGGAAGACGCCGTAAAATTAAAGGCTGGAGATCAGGTTCTGATTTCCGGAGTCATTTATACGGCGAGGGACGCAGCCCACAAAAGAATGGTTGAAACGCTTGAAACCGGTGGCGCATTACCTGTCGATTTTACCGATCAGATCATCTACTATGTAGGGCCTTGCCCTGCCAAGCCAGGCGAGATCATCGGTTCTGCCGGGCCCACCACAAGCCACCGTATGGACGCTTACGCGCCCACGCTGATGGAAAATGGTCTGCGCGGCATGATCGGCAAGGGAAACCGCGGGGAGCTGGTCATCAACAGTATGATGATCAACCAGTGTGTTTATTTTGGATGTGTTGGCGGCGCTGGCGCATTGCTGCAGGACTGTATAAAATCCGTCGAGGTTCTGGCATATGAGGAACTGGGTACAGAGGCGCTGCGCAGGCTGGTGGTAGAGGATTTTCCGGCGCTGGTCGTCATTGATTCAAAGGGAAACAACCTGTACGAAACTGAACGTCAAAAATACGCTAATAAATTTATTGATTAGGAGGAATACGAAATGTCACGTATGGTTATTGAAAGTTCTGTCCGGGAGGCCGGAACAGATCCGATTTTTAGAGTTGCAGGCGAAGCTGCACAGAGAACAAAGGAATTGGGAACCGAGGCAGTCATCAATTCAACGATTGGGGCATTGATGGATGATCACGGTGATCTGGTTGCCTTCAAATCCGTATTTGATGTTCTAAAAGGGCTTCCGGATGAGCAGATCTGTGATTATGCGGGGATTCCGGGGATTCCTGAGTTTCTGGATAAGGTGGTAGACGCCTGCTTTAAGTCTTACAGACCGGAAGGCCATATCCGAGCAGTGGCAACGCCGGGCGGAACCGGCGCGGTGCGCCACGCGGTGTGTAATTACACCGAATTTGGCGATCAGATTCTGATTCCAGACTGGTACTGGGCGCCCTACAGCACCATTGCCGATGAAAACAGACGTAAGACCACAACCTTTGAGCTGTTTGATAAAACGGGCAATTTTAATATGGAAGCCTATAAAACGGCGTTTGCTGAGCTGCTTAAAAAGCAGAACAGAGTGCTGAGCATTCTGAATACACCGGCCCACAACCCAACCGGTTACAGTATATCGCTGGATGAATGGAAAGAATTGACAGCGTTTTATACTGAAATGGCAAAAGCCAATCCTGATGCGCGGATCATCATTCTCTGTGATATCGCCTATATTGATTTTGCAGGCAAGGGCGAGGACGCGCGGGCGTTTATGCCGCTGCTTTCTGGACTGCCGGAAAACGTTCTTCCGCTTTACGCCTACAGCGCTTCAAAGGGCTTTACCATGTATGGCCTGAGAAACGGCGCCATTATCTGTGTCGCGCCGACTGAGGAGATTGCAGAAGAATTTGCGGCTGCCTGCGCTTATTCCAACCGCGGCACCTGGTCAAATGGAACCCGCGGCGCAATGCAGACGCTGGCAGACATTATGTCTGATGACAATCTGCGTGACCGCTTTATCGCAGAGCAGGATTTCCACAAGGGAATCTTACAAAAGCGGGCTAAGGCATTCCTTGACGAGGCGGACAGAATTGGTTTAAAGCTTTGTAATTATTGTGATGGATTCTTTATCAGCATCCCATGTGAAGATCCAAAGGCTGTCAGCGATCTGCTGATGGAAAAAAATGTATTTATTGTCGCGCTGGCAAAGGGCTTACGTTTTGCACCATGTGCCGTATCCGAAGAAAAATGCCGCAAAGCGCCGCAGCTGATCTTAGACGCCATTAAGCAAGTAGCAGGATGCTAAAAATAAATAAACGGAGGTGTTATTTTGAAAGTAAAAATTGTTGATGTTGCAAAAGAAGCAAACGTATCGGTGGCAACAGTATCGCGTGTTGTAAACAACATTCCCTTGGTCAACGAAGAGACAAAGGAACGCGTGTTGGAAGCCATTAAAAAGACTGGGTACAAGCCCAACGCCATTGCGCGAAGCCTGAAAATCCAGAAGACCAACACCCTGGGAATCATGATCCCGGATATCACCAACCCTTTCTATACAGAAATGGTGCGTGGGGCAGAGGATGTCTGTGGTATTTACAATTACAACATCATCCTGAGTAATACAGACTTTGATCACGAAAAAGAACAGAACTCCCTGGGCGTTCTTGTTGAAAAACAGTGTGACGGGATCATCTATGTCGGCAAGCATCTGACCGATGAACTGAGAGACGACCTGATCGACGCCCCGAGCGAGATTGTTCTGGGCTGTGTGCCGGATGAATCTGGACAGCTGAGCGGCGTCTTGATTGACAATGAAGCCGCGGCCTATGACTTGACCATTGAGTGCCTGAAGATGGGCCACACCAAATTCGCGATTTTTTATGATGAATATAAAGAAGGCTACATTAACCAAAAGCGCCTTCAGGGGATCAAGAAAGCCCTTGGCGAATGGAATGTGGAGCTGGACGAAGACCTCGTCTATTTTGGAAGCCAGAGCACACTGGGCGGCTATCACATGATGGAAGAAGCCCTGGCCAGCGGAAGAGAATTCACCAATGTATTCTGCTTCAATGACCAGATCGCTTTAGGCGCAATGCGCGCAGCTGAGGATAACGGAAAGGTTATTCCGGACGATGTGAGCATCTGCGGCTTTAATAACTTCTGGATCGCAGAGTGGACCAGACCCCAGATCACAACTGTTGGCCAGCCAATGTATGATATTGGAGCGATTGCCACAAGAATGCTGATCAAAATGTGCGAAAAGGAAGAACGGGAAACAAAAACCGTCTTTGTTCCTTACGAAATGCTGATGCGCAATTCTGTTAAAAATCTGAAAAGTGAATAAAAAAAGCTATCGGCTGTCTTGATGGGCAGCCGATCCATGTATTTGAGGATATTAAAAATGATTTTTATTAATAATACTTACAGCACGGACCCGACGTTTAATTTGGCATTTGAAGAATATGTCTTCGAATCCATGGACCAGAATGAAACTTATTTTATGTTATGGCAGAATGACCATGCGATCATTGTCGGCAAGCATCAGAATACGATTGAGGAGATCAATCAGGATTTTGTCAAGGAACAGGGTATCAAGGTGGTTCGCCGTTTAACCGGCGGAGGCGCTGTTTACCATGATCTGGGCAATCTGAACTTTACCTTCATCGTGAACAATGATTCCGGTAAGCCTTTTGATTTCCAGTCCTTTACAAGGCCGGTTGTCAAAGCACTGCAGAGCTTAGGCGTCAACGCCGAGTTTAATGGGCGCAACGACATTACCATTGACGGAAAGAAATTTTCAGGCAATTCCCAGTACGCCAAGCGCGGCAGAGTTCTCCACCACGGAACGGTTCTTTTCAATTCAAAGCTGGATACTGTCCAAAACGCCTTAAAGGTGAAAAAGGATAAAATTGAGTCAAAGGGCGTAAAATCCGTCAAAAGCAGGGTGACCAATATCGCGGACTATCTGGAGCCGGGTTTTACGCTGGAAGATTTCAAGAAAGCCCTTGTCAGCTATATGTTTGAGGACGGCGAGCTTGAAGAGCGCAGTCTCACTGAAGCGGATATCACCGCCATCAAGAAGCTGCAGGAAGAAAAGTACGCCACCTGGGAATGGAACTACGGCCGATCACCGGAATACAACCTGAGAAGAGAAAGAAAATACCCTTGCGGTCTTGTAACTGTTTTAATGACCGTCGATAGGGGTATTATTAAAGATATACACTTCTACGGTGATTTCTTTGGCAATGGCGACATCACAAAGCTTGAAAAACAGCTGGTGGGGTCAAAGCCAGAGGAAGGTGTTCTGCGCCGCCTGCTCAAGGATAATGATCTGTCGGATTACATCAATGGCATGACAGATGATGAGTTCATCGATCTGATGCTTTATTAGGGAGTGGTGGACGATTGGAATCAGAAAATATAACGCGCCTGCAGGTAAATGACAAAGAGATCATTTTGATCGGCACTGCGCATGTATCCCCCACAAGTGTATCCGAGGTAAAGGACCTTATCGAGACGGAATGTCCCGATTCTGTCTGCATCGAGCTGGATGCAGGCAGATATGAGTCTATGAACCAAAAAGAGCAGTGGGCAGATACCGACATTGTAAAAGTAATAAAGGATGGCAAGGCAGGCTTTTTATTTGCCAATATCATCTTGTCAAATTACCAGAGAAAGCTTGCGGAGCAGTTTGACATCCGCTCTGGCCAGGAGATGATGCAGGGGATTGAATCCGCTGAAAAGTGCGGTGCCCAGCTTGTGCTGGCAGACCGCAGCATCCAGGTTACTTTTAACCGTATCTGGAAGGGCTGCAGCCTCTGGGAAAAGATGAAGCTGCTGACCACCATCATCATGAGCATCATTGATGATGAGGAGATTACCGAAGATGAGCTTGAGGAATTGAAAACCGAGGACATGTTGTCAGCCGCGCTGTCCGAGCTTGGAAATTCCTTCAAGGGTGTAAAAAAATATCTGGTCGACGAGCGGGATCAGTACCTGGCGTATAAGATCAAAAACGCTCCGGGTAAAAAGGTGGTCGCGGTGCTGGGGGCGGCGCATGTCCCGGGAATCAGGGAAGAGATTTACAAGGATCAGGATATTACAGAGCTTGAGTCCTTACCGCCAAAGTCAAAGGCTGGTAAGATCATCGGCTGGTCAATCCCGGTTTTGCTGGTTCTTCTGGTATTGGCGACCTTTACGGTCAACCCCGGTTCGGGCTGGGAGCAAACGCGTAATTGGCTTTTGTGGACTACGTCGCTGGCTGGTGTTGGCGCGCTTTTGGCAGGAGGGCATATCCTGTCAATTCTCACCGCCATTGTTGCGGCTCCGATTTCCGCTTTAAGCCCTGTTTTGGCCGCCGGATGGTTTTCCGGCATCACAGAGGCGCATTTCAGAAAGCCCAAGGTGGAGGATTTTGAATCTCTGCCCAAAGATCTTGGCTCTCTAAAAGGCCTGTGGCATAATAAGGTGACCAAAATACTGTTGGTGGTCATTCTGACCAATGTCGGATGCGCCATTGGAAACATTACGGGCAGCCTCAACATTATCGGTATTTTTATACAAACATTCTCCTGACAATTCCGATATATCGCATAAATAATTGTATAAACATGCAAAAAAATGAAAAAACAAGGTGTTTTTATAAAAAATACTTGTGTATGTATACAATATGCGATATAATGCTTTTAATCAATTTTCGTAAACAAAAGGAGGAAATGATGAAAAAGAAATTTTTGGTGTTGTCTTTGGCATTTATGCTGGTGTTCTCTGTGACATTGGCTGGTTGTAGTGGTAACGGTAAAGGCGATTCTGCCTCAAACGACGATCCGATTGCAGACGGTACTCTTTCTGTTGCTGTTGATGATACCTATCTTCCGATGGAATTCAGGGATGATCAGAACAACCTGGTCGGCTTTGACGTGGATCTCGCAAAAGCTATTGGTGAAGACCTTGGTGTAAAGGTTGACTTTACAACCGTGGCCTGGGATGGTATCTTTAACGGCTTAAACGCAAAGCAGTACGACGCGATTATCTCCAGTACCAGTATTACCCCGGAACGACAGGAAGGTTTCAATCAGACAAATCCTTACGTATCTAACGGTATTGTCATCGTATCGCGCAAGGATGCTACCCCTGTAAAAACCTTTGAAGAGCTCGCCAGTAAAACTGTGGGCGTGCAGCTGGCTACCACCGCTGATAACGGCGCTCAGAAGCTGAAGGAACAGACAGGAACGAATGTACAAATCAAGCAGTATGACGGTATGTTAGACGCGTTCGCCGCTCTTGAAGGAAAACAGATTGATAATGTTATGACCGATGTAGGCGTAGCCATGTACTATGTGGCCCAGAAGCCAGAGCTGTTTGAGGTAACATCTGAAGTTTTAACCAATGAACCAATTGCGGTTACTGTACGTAAAGGTGAAGATGCATTTACCGAAAAATTAAATGAAACATTGAAAAAATTACAAGAAAATGGTACAATGACAGAGATTTCTATGAAATGGTTTGGAGAAGATATGACAGATAATATCAACTCTGAAATCAAAGTCATTGAATAATCCATAGAAAAAAACGGTGATAAGTTCGGCAAACCACTTTGCCGGACTTGTTACTTAAGAAGGAGCGATTAATTTGTTAAACCAAACCCAGTTGTGGGCGATTTTTGACGGAACGATTGTTACCCTTGAGATTGCGATTGTCGCGATTATCTTCGGTGCAATTTTTGGGGTGATCATAGCCCTGGGAAGAATCTCAAAGAATAAGATTCTGAATGGACTTTCATGGTTCTATATCTGGTTCTTCAGAGGAACACCACTCTTACTGCAATTATTCATTATCTTTTACGCGGTACCGATTGTTTATCTGGATATGACCGGCGCGACCTTTGAAATTGATCCGATGATCTGCGCGTTCATTACCTTTTCCCTGAATTCTACAGCTTATCTCGCAGAAATTATCCGTGCGGCCATTGAATCCATTGACCATGGACAAATGGAGGCTGCCAAAGCTTTGGGAATGAGCTATAAACAGGCGATGAGTAAGATCATTATTCCCCAGACCTTCAAACGTCTGGTAGCCCCAGTTGGTAACGAACTGATCATGCTCTTAAAGGATACCTCCCTTGTCTCCACAATTGCTCTGTTCGATTTACTTAGGACAGTCAAAACAATGGCCAGTGCCACAGGTAGTTGGGTCTACTATATCTACGCGGCCGTCATTTATCTTTTCCTGACAACCATCCTTCAGGTGGTATTCGACAAATTGGAAAATAAGCTTGGCGTATATGAAAAGAGATAGGTGGTAACAACAATGAGTATGGTAAAATTAGTCAATGTAAAAAAATCCTTTGGCTCCCTTGAGGTTTTAAAGGGAATCGATTTTGAAGTAGCATCCGGTGAGGTAGTCTGTATCATCGGGCCCAGCGGCTCCGGCAAGAGTACAATGCTACGCTGCCTTAACCGCCTGGAACGCATTACAGAAGGCGAAATCTATATTGAAGACGAGCTGATGGAAAAGCGTAAAAACGGAAAAGATTTGGAAAAAATTGACCCTGAAAAACTACAGAATCTTTGCTGTGATTTAGGAATGGTCTTCCAGAACTTTAACTTGTTCCCACATCTATCCGTTTTAGATAATATCACGATTGCCCCCAGGATTGTGCGCAAGGCTGATTCAGCCGAGACACAGAAGCGGGCTTTAGAGCTGTTAGACATGGTTGGGCTTGCCGATAAACGGGATGAATACCCGGTGCGACTGTCCGGCGGACAGCAGCAGCGTGTTGCCATTGCGAGAGCGCTGGCGATGAACCCGAAGATCATGCTGTTTGATGAACCGACCTCAGCCCTTGACCCTGAGCTGGTAGGGGAAGTACTTTCCACCATGCAGGAGCTGGCCAATGATGGAATGACAATGCTCATCGTAACCCACGAAATCGGCTTTGCCCGTGAAGTGGCAGACCGTGTCATTTTTATGGACGAAGGTGTTATCTGTGAACAGGGAACACCCCAGGAAGTTATTCTTAACCCGCAGGAAGAACGTACACAGAGCTTCTTGAATAAGATTCTTTAGTGGTGTAATGTATTTCAAAAAATGCCCTTAGGGGCTTTTTTTTATACATCTTTTTATGCTACAATAATAAAGATGTCGCATTTCAGATATGTTTTCTAAAGGAGGCGCTATGGTACACTCAAATTATCATATTCATTCGAACTATTGTGATGGCAAAAATTCATTGGAAGAGATGGTGCAGGCAGCTATTCAGGCAGGGCTCACCAGTATTGGCTTTACTGGCCATGCGCCGCTGCCCTATGAGAACGACTGGACCATGAAAAAGGAAACCGTCCGCTGTTATATGGACGATGTCCGGACTCTGGCGGAAAAGTATCAGGAAGAAATCGACATTAGTCTGGGCATGGAAATTGACTATTTCATCAGCAATGAGGACATCAGCAGTGATTCAAAGGCGCTTATCCCAGAGCTGGATTTTTTCATTGGCTCGATCCACACCATTGGAAAGATGAAAAATGGCTTGATGGCAGATGTTGATTATACTCCCGAAATCTTTGAAACAGGGATAAAGGACTGTTTTGACGGCTCAGTCCAGGCCTTTGTCCAGCGTTATTATGAAGCACTGGGTAACATGGCCCTCAGGGTTCGGCCCGATATCATCGGTCATATGGATATTATTAAGAAAAACAATGTGGATAACCGTTTTTTTGACGACCAGGAGCCCTGGTACCAGGAAGCCGCAAAGGCATGCCTTGATAAGATTAAAGCTTCAGGCTCAATCATCGAGGTGAACACCGGCGGAATGATACGTTACGGAGACCGCTGCCTCTATCCAGAACAATGGCTGATGGAATCAATCTTAGAAAAGGAGATTCCAATCACGCTAAACGGCGATTCACATACGACAGCGGGAATCAGCTATGCTTATGAGGAAGTTTCAGCGCTGCTCAAAAAAGTCGGCTTTAAAGCCATTATGGTGCGAAAAAATGGCATCTGGGCTCAGGAAAGCATCTGAGCGTCATGGAAAAACATAAGAACCTGAAAAGATGGATATATGTCGGCGCCATGGCGGCAGCTTTGATTGTCTTTGTTCTGTGGCTCTTTTTTCAAGAGGACAGCCGGCAGAAAGCGGTATTAAAAGCCTCGGATACCGAAGCGGTTCAGACCGAAAACAGCCCGGGAGACACCGCGGAGATTTATGTGCATATCACCGGAGCTGTCAATAACCCTGGCGTCATCAGACTGGCCCCAGGATCAAGATTGATCGACGCCATCGAAAAGCTGGGCGGCCTAACAGAAAACGCGGATACCGACAGCGTTAACCTCGCATCAGTACTGGAGGATGAGGATAAAATCCACATTTACACCAGAGAGGAGACAGCAGAGACAGGCGCCGTGAGCGCGTCTGGTACAGGAAGGGTCAACATCAATACAGCCAGTTTGGAGGATTTGAAAACCCTGCCTGGAATTGGTGACGCTATCGGGAAGAGCATCATTGATTACCGCGAGAAAAATGGTGCCTTTAAATCCTTAGAAGATTTAAAGGAGGTTGACCGCATCGGTGACAAAGTTTTTGACAAGCTAAAGGATTCAATCACACTGTAAAATTATTTTTTTACGAGTTTGTGAAAAGGTTGACAAAGTTTTAACAAAATAATAAGATGAAATGACAGAAAAGTATCAGGATTAGTTATTTACTTTTTGGCCATATGTGTTATACTTTATAATATAAAAGTTACATGAATGGTAGGTGGTTGAATGGAGCTATCAGAAAGACAGAATCGAATTGTAGAAATTGTTAAGGCGCGCGAGCCAGTAAAAAGTGTCGAGATTGCAGAGCAGCTTGGGGTCAACCGGGCGACGATCCGGCCTGATTTAAAGGTGCTTACCATGATGGGCATCCTGGAGGCAAAGCGAAAAGTCGGGTATAATTATACGGGGCGTTCGCTGCTGCATGTTATGGGCAGCTACATTAAAACCATCAGTGTCATGGACATCCAGTCTGAGCCAACAATCGTTGAGGAAGACACAACCATTTATGACGGAATAATCACCATGTTTACGAAAGACGCCGGAACGCTCTATGTGGTGAATGGCAAATACCTGTCCGGCATTGTCTCGCGTAAGGATTTTATCAAGTCGATGATTGGCAGAAAGGATGTTGAGACCCTGCCGATTCCGATTATCATGACCCGAATGCCCAACATAGTCTATCTGGAGGAACACGAATCGGTTTATGACGCAGCGGTTAAGACCATGGAATACGAAGTCGAATCGCTGCCCATTGTAAAAAAAGAAATGGATGAAAAGAACAACCTGCGTTTAATCCTGCTCGGGAAGGTTTCCCGGACCAATATTACACGTTATGTTGTGAATTTAGGTAAAGACGATGATACGAATGAATGACAACAAGCCTTTAACTCTGTACGTTGTCTCCGATTCCCTTGGCGAACCGGGTGAAGTATTGGCAAAGGCGGGTAGAGGCCATTTTGAGAACTCGATTGAGGATGTTAGGGTTTTTTCCTTTGTCCATGAAAAGAGAGAGATTGATCAGATTTTAGCTGAGGCGAAGGGCAAAAACGCTCTGATCGTCTGTACGATCACAACGCCGGAGTTATTAAAGTGCGTTAAAGAGAGTGCAAAAGAAAAGAAGGTGCCGGTTTACGACGTGCTGGATCCATTTTTAGATGAACTGAGGATTTTAACAGGCGTTAAACCGAATCTTGATCCTTTCAGTAGAAGCAAGCTGGATGAGGATTATTTTAAAAAGGTGGAAGCCATTGAGTTTGCCGTCAAATATGACGATGGAAAACGCATGGATCATCTTAACAAGGCAGACATTATTCTGCTTGGGGTTTCACGAACCTCAAAGACGCCGATCAGTATTTATCTGGCAAACAATAATTTTAAGGTTGCCAACATACCGGTTATGCCTGAGGTAGAACCGCCAAGAGAACTTTTTGAGATATCTAATCAAAAGATCTTCGGATTGATTTTAAATCCCAATAAGCTTGTCAGCATCAGAGAAGAGCGTTTAAAAACCATGAAGCTTACCGGAGATTCAAATTATGCCAGTTTAAAAAGAGTGGAATATGAGCTTGACAAGGCTCAGGAGCTCTTTGATAAATTAGGGTGTACGGTTATCGACGTTACATCCAAAGCAATTGAAGAAATTGCGAATTTCATACTTGCAACCATTATGAGGAGGTAGTCAATATGGATAAAAAATGGGTTTATTTATTTAGTGATGGCAATGCGGACATGCGGAACCTATTAGGTGGAAAGGGCGCGAATCTGGCGGAAATGACGCGAATCGGCCTGCCAGTGCCACAGGGTTTTACCGTTTCGACTGAAGCGTGTATCGAGTATCTGAAGGAAAACAAGCTGACTTATGAAATGATCGGCCAGATCAACAGCCATATGTCTGTTCTGGAAGATATTACCAAGAAAAAATTCGGCAATAAAGACAATCCTTTGCTGGTATCCGTACGCTCCGGCGCGAGAATCTCAATGCCTGGTATGATGGACACCATCTTAAATCTTGGCCTTAATGATGAAACCGTTGTAGGTCTGGCTGAAAAGACAGCCAATGAACGTTTCGCCTATGACAGTTACCGTCGTTTTATCCAGATGTTCGGCGATGTTGTGCAGGAAATTGACAAAAACAAATTTGAAAACGTTCTGGATGAAATTAAAGAACGTGAAGGTTTCCAGATTGACACACAGCTGACAACCGATCACCTACAGGAAGTTGTAGGGCGCTATAAAGAAATTGTTTTAGCCGAAACAGGTAAACCTTTTCCGCAGGACCCGAATGTACAGCTGTTGATGGCTGTTGAAGCAGTATTCAGATCCTGGAACAATCCACGCGCATTTGTCTATCGTGACATGAATGATATTCCGCACGATATCGGGACAGCTGTCAACGTGCAGTCAATGGTATTTGGCAACATGGGTGATGACTCAGGTACTGGCGTTGCTTTCACAAGAAATCCGGCAACAGGCGAAAATAAGCTCTTCGGCGAATTCCTGGTAAACGCCCAGGGCGAAGACGTTGTTGCAGGTATCCGTACCCCTCGTGAAATCGATGAACTCAGAAAAATTATGCCTTTAGTTTACAAGCAGTTTCACGATACTGCAGAACTCCTTGAAAAACACTACAAAGACATGCAGGATATGGAATTTACCGTTGAAAAGGGCCAGCTGTACATGCTCCAGACCCGTAATGGTAAAAGAACTGCCCCGGCTGCGCTCAGAATCGCAGTGGAAATGGAAGAAGAAGGCCTCATCACTAAAGAAGAAGCCGTTATGCGCATTGAGCCGTTATCCTTAGACCAGCTGCTCCACCCGACCTTTGACGAAGTCGCGTTGAAAGAAGCCGTCGTTCTAGCAAGCGGCCTGCCAGCCTCACCAGGCGCTGCCACCGGTAAGGTCTACTTTACAGCAGAAGAAGCAAAAGCCGCAGCAGAAAACGGTGAGGAAGTAATCCTGGTCAGAAAGGAGACCTCTCCCGAAGATATTGAAGGCATGTACGCCGCCAATGGTATCCTGACCGCACGCGGTGGTATGACCTCACACGCGGCGGTTGTTGCGCGCGGCATGGGTAAGTGCTGTGTTGCAGGCTGTGAGGACGCAAAGGTCGATGAGGACGCCAAGCAGTTCCGTGTCGGTACAGAATATATTTACGAAGGCGATTATATCTCTTTAGACGGCTCCGGCGGTAAGGTTTATAAGGGAAGCATCGGAACAAAGGAACCTGAGCTTTCCGGACATTTTGGACAGCTCATGGAATGGGCAGATTCCTGCAGAACCATGAACGTGCGCACAAACGCCGACACCCCGAGAGATGCCGCTGTGGCCGTTAGCTTTGGTGCAGAAGGAATTGGGCTCTGCCGTACAGAGCACATGTTTTTCAACGAAGACAGAATCCCGAGCGTGCGCCGTATGATCCTGTCAAAGACCAAAGAACAGCGCGAAAAATATCTGGCCGAGTTGCTGCCAATGCAGAAGGAAGACTTTATGGGTATCTACAAAGCCATGAAGGATCTGCCGGTAACCGTCCGTCTGCTGGACCCGCCACTGCATGAATTCCTGCCAACTGAACCGGAAGATATCGAAGCTTTAGCGGGAGATATGGATATGAGTATGGATGAAATGATGAGCACGATCCATGGCCTCGAAGAATTTAACCCGATGCTCGGACACCGAGGCTGCCGTCTTGCAGTCACCTTCCCGGAAATTGCGGTGATGCAGACAAGAGCCATTATGGAAGCTGCCATTGAAGTGAAAAAAGAAGATGGCTACAACATCGTTCCAGAAATCATGATTCCGTTGATCGGCATGAAAGAAGAACTGGACTATGTCGAAAATGTTGTCAGAGAAACCGCAGAAAAGATCAAGGCAGAAAAGGGCTCCGACATTGACTATAAAGTAGGAACCATGATGGAAATCCCAAGAGCAACCCTGATCGCGGATGAAATTGCCGAAAGAGCAGAATTCTTCTCCTTTGGTACCAATGACTTAACTCAGATGACCTATGGCTTCTCCAGAGATGACGCGGGCAAATTCATTGGTGAATACAAAGAAAAAGGCATCCTGCCAAACGACCCATTCCAGAGCATTGATGTAGGTGGCGTTGGTAAACTGGTAGAAATGGGCGTCAAGCTTGGCCGCACAACAAAACCAGACCTCAAGATCGGTGTCTGCGGCGAGCACGGCGGAGATCCCAAGTCCATCCACTTCTTCCAGCGTGCAGGACTTAACTATGTCTCCTGCTCACCATACCGTGTGCCCATCGCGCGCTTAGCCGCTGCACAGGCCGCTATCGCCGAGTCACGTCAGTAAAAGATCCGAGCTGTTTTTTGGGAAATTTCGAAAGATTACATGAGACAATGTATGAGGATTTATCATCCTGATAATTCGTTTCATTACCCAGAAAAGCTTGAAATAAAGCTATTCCTAGTATAGGGTGTCTGCAAAGACACCCTATATTTTTTACAAAAATAGTTTTCATCAGCCGACCATGAGATCGTGATACAAACCTTTTCTGAATGTATTGATCAAAAATTTGGAGCTTTTGTTACAGAAATCGTAACAAGAAAAATCGACCATTTTGAAAAAAGTTACGAATATCGTAACTTGGAAGGAGGTTTGTAAATGTCCGAATTTACAGCAAAAATGATTAAAGAAGCGCGTATTAAGGCTGGTTATACTCAAGATGAGGCGGCTGAACTTATGAAAACAAATAAGCGAGTTATTAGTCAGACCGAAGCAAATAAAAGAACTATCTCAGCAGATGAGCTTGCACAGTTTTCACGTATCTATAATGTAGATGTAAGAGAGCTACTCTTTGTAGATTTTACCGCTGAAGGAGAAGAGCAGAGACTGGCAGCCAAGTATAGTTCATTCTTCAAATTACTTGAAAAACTCTCAGATCGAGAAGTTGAAGATGTTTTTTGGGTGATGAAGCGTAAGGTAGAAGGATTGCTTTAAAAACTGAATATTAACAAAGATGCCCGCATTGCAGATGATATCTGCTTTGCGGGTATTTTTTTAATAAAAAGCCAGGGCAAGATTGCCCTGACTTAATAATCTATTTATTTGGTTTGTATTTTGCGCTATAGGCTTTCACTTCATCGTCGTTTGTTAACCAACCATATTTTTGGAGAAAACATAGTTTTTTTTCATCAGTGTCGTAGTGTTCTTCTTCGCGCTTGCCTGGAATCCTTTCGTTTTCTTTTCCATTGAAAAACCTTTCGGATTCACCTTGACGATAAGAAATGGGTTCACCGTTTTTTATGTATTTACCACAGTATACATTTTTATAACCTCTATAGACTCTTTCATCGCCTACCATACCATCAAGAACTCCACTTTCAAGCTTTTTAAGTAGATTTTTCTCTTCAGTTGTTCTTTTCATACGGCAATACCTCCTGTTGTATAAGCGTTAACAATAGTTTGACCTGGCAATAAATTAATTCCTGCATTTTTTGCAAATTCCAATTTTGCCATAGAAGCTTTGTACCCATTTGGGAGGGTGCGTATGTGCTCGCATACATGGTGAGGAGCCTTTGCAAAAGGAATGATATTATCACTAATGATTTCAGTTGGTACATTAGATGCTGATGACTCTATAATAGGGCTGTAAGTGATTGGTTTGCTGGTGGGTTTGCTTTTTTCTAATAATTGCTCAAGCGAAAACCAATATGATTCAATTGTTGCTCTGTTTTTCGAGAATAAAATGATTGCAATCAGTGTAGATACACATATCCCTGCAAGCATTAGTTCTTTCTTATGGGTATTTACCCATTCTAATAATGATTTTTTTTGATTTTTCATAAATGACCTCCTTTTTTCGTGCTTGTTCCCCGTCCGGAACAAGGTGTAGGTAAACAATTAGTCCTTAATAGTGGTCGACTCAATTATTCTGGACATTTATAGTATAGAAAGAAAAAAGAGAAAAAACTATCTTATTTAACATCCTTTTTAGACGTGTTATAATTAAGAAAAGACGAATTTATCCAATTTTTGGAGGTAAATATGGCGAAACGTACTGAAAATCATGACGATATGTCAAAATTTAAAAATAGATTATGGTATCTTATGGAACAAAAAGAATATAAAGCTGCTCGCGATTTAGCTACTTCCTTATATGATGAAGGACTAGCGGAAGTAAATTCGAAAGACAACATTTATAACAGTGAAGAAGAAAAGAGAAAAAATGCAATTGGCAGTATTGAAAAGAAAATAAATAAGCATCTTAGCGCTGATGATACTAAAAATGTACAGGGCGAGTTTATCAATGCATACTGTAAGCATTTTGGTTGTTCAGCGGATTATTTATTTGGTTTTAGTAAGATTAGAACAAATAATCCTCAGGTGAAAAAGATTTGTAATCTTACAGGATTATCTGAGGCGGCAGTAAATAAATTAATAAAAGAATGCACTGAGCAAGAGGGAGTATCATATATTCATGAATGTTGGTCTGCTTTAATTGAAAGCGATCTGTTTATGTCGATTCCTTTTGATTGGCACTCTGCATATAATGAGATTTGTGAGTTTTTAAAGTGTGATGCTGCTCTACAAGCGATTGACGAAGTAACTAAAGATGAAGATGAGAGTTCATTTGAATATAATATTGTTGCTATAAAAGGTAAACCTATTCGAAAAGCACGTGATGGACACTATGCTGCTTATTATGGGATGCTTTATAAACTTGCTCAGAGTATTAGTCAGACGTTGGATCTTTTATCAGTGAAAGAATCTGGTAGAGAACAAGTATATGAAAAAGAATTAAAACAAATGAAATATCAATTTGCGGTAGAAATAGCGGCAGCTAAAGGAGAACCATTACCAAAGAGAGATGACGGAGAAGAATTTCAATTTCATTCTCATATAATTGTATAGAATAATATATTGTGAGGTTAGGGATTACATTCTACTGAGATATGTAATCCTTTTTTGCTTGACGTACACGCATTGACTACATTATAATGAAAGTAAGAATACACGCAATGACTACATGGAAAAGAGGTAGCTATGAAGAAAGAAATCTATAATATTGAAGGCGTTGAAATTGAAGTAGAGCATATAGATAAGGATGCTGCTAATCGTGAGCGTAGACTTGTAGCATATCAGTTTAAAGCAATTAGAGAGAAGGCTGGTATGAATCGTAAAGAGTTTTCTGATTGGCTTGGGATTCCTTATAGAACTATGCAGGAGTGGGAACTTGGTCGTAGACAAGCTCCAGAATATGTACTTCGCTTGATTGCTTATAAAGTTCAGATGGAGAAGGAAAGGGGGAACCTATAATGACAGTATTGTATGGTATCGGAATGGTTTTTAGATTTATACTTAAGGTTGCTTTATTGCCAGTTCAGGCTGTTCTTACTCTTTTGATGTTTACAGTAGAATTTGTTGGCGGCATGGCAGGCTTTGTATTTAAACTTATTGGAGCTTTTCTTGTAATAGGCGGGTTATGTTCTTTTGGTAATGGATCAGCTTCACTTGGATGGCAGGGAATAATTGTAGGTATTATTGTTGCGGTGGTTCCTCAGGCATTAACCCTTTGGGGAGAAGAAGGTTTACTTGGATTAAAGAATCTTTTGGCTAGAATTTAAGCCTTGACCGACATTGTCTCGTTTTGCCTCATTATGTCTCGTCATGACCGACATTAGCGCTTTTCTTTAGGATTTGCCGGTGCTATTATTATCATAGACAAGTGAGAGGTAAACAAAAGCCTCCCACTTGTTTTTCTTTTGCAGAAGAATAGGAAGCAGATATAAGCATCTTGTATGACCAACCCTCAAAGGTCATGCATGGCGCTTTTTTGTTGTCCGAAACCGGTAAGCGCGCGCCGGTGTTTCTATTGATCAAAATGCAAAAAGAAAAGGAGAAAACTGAATATGGATTATGAACGTTTCAAAGAAGGTTTCCAGGAGGCCTTGAAGGCTGAACTTAGCAGTTGTAGTTCTTATTGTGGTTTTGATGCTTAGTGGAAGTGCCGGACTTGCAGGAGGAATGCTTGGTTCTTTCAGTGATACGACTATTGCAACTTCTTATACGGCAGATGATTCTGACATTCTTGCGGTTGAGCAGAATTATAAGAATAAGGAATCAGACCTGCAGACTCAGGTTAATAATATTCCTACGACGTATCCTGGTTATGATGAGTATCGCTATAACCTGGCCGAGATTAATCATAATCCCTATCAGTTGGCAGCATTACTTACTGTCCTGTATGAGGATTATACCGAGTCCGAAGTTCAGGCAAAGCTTACAGAAATCTTCAATGCTCAATATAAGCTTACAACCAGAGAAGTGACTGAGAAGAGAACCAGAACAGAAACGAGAACCGGTCATTATAAGGACGAGAAAGGCAAAGTGCACTCTTATACTTATACGGTGGAAGTTGAGTATGATTGGCGTGTTCTTGTGACAACTCTTACCAATAACACGATGGATTCTGTTGTAAGAAATATGGGGCTTACAGAAGATCAGATGAGTCGCTATGAACTGCTTTTGGAGACCAGAGGTAATAAGTCTTATCTCTTTGAAGGAGATCCTTATTCCAATCCTGATCCTGGTGAATATCAGAATTATGATATTCCACCGGAAGCTCTTACAGATACCAGATTTGCCAATATGATTCGAGAAGCGGAGAAGTATCTGGGCTACCCTTATGTATGGGGAGGAAGCTGTCCAAGTACCAGCTTTGATTGTTCTGGATTTGTAAGTTATGTCATCAATCATTGTGGAAATGGATGGAACTATGGAAGGCAGACTGCAGATGGACTTCTCAATAATTGCTGTACCAGAATTTCGAGGGATGAGGCTAAGCCGGGTGACTTGATCTTTTTCCAGGGAACCTATGAGACATCCGGTGCCGGTCACGTAGGAATCTATGTTGGTAATGGCATGATGATTCACTGCGGCAACCCGATTCAGTATGCCAATAAGTATTATGGCTTTACCGCACAGCAGACTTTGGATTATACCCAGAGTCTTTATGAAAAGAAGCTGGTTACTTATCCGAGAACAGACAGTAGATATCTGACGGACGATATGGAAGATAGTGCAGCGACTCTTTGCGGTCTTATGAAAAATAAGTATGGTTACACCAAGATGGTTCCTATCCACGCAAAGCAGGTAACGAACAGCGCGAAAGTATCTGATCATCATGCTATCATTCCTACCGAAAATGTAGCCGATGCGGATTATTCGGAAATACCTTCTGGAGAGCAGAAGGTTCTTGGCCTTGTTACGGCAAGACTTCTGGCTTCTGTTGGCGATTCGGCAGAAATTACAGAATATGCTTTGGAAGTAGAATGCGTGGGCAATACTTTTAAAGCGAAGAGCAAATGTCTAACTAAGCTTGGCTGGCATTTGTTGGAGGATTGGATTCTTGGCAAGAAGACAGATGAGGATGAGGAAGACTCGGATAAAAAGGATGATGGTGGATCTCACAGTGTTCTTGAAATCTTTGAAGCAGATGCTTCTCTTTTGGAAGAAGGACGTGAGCTTCCTGCCAGAGATCCTAAGGTAAAGGAAGGTAAGACAACTCCAAAGAAACGCTTTACAGAGGATTCATTGTTATCAGCTATGGAATCTGCCGGTGCAAAAGAAATGCCGGATGAGGTAGAGCGAAAAGGACTTGGCACACCTGCAACAAGAGCCGGTGTTATTGAAAAGCTGGTTCGCATTGGTTTTGTAGAACGTCAGGGAAATAAGAAAACGAAATACCTGGTTCCTACGGAAAAGGGAAAAGAATATGGAAAAGAGTATTTTGAAAGCATGGAGGGAAAATAGAAATGGCAAAGTTAGAAATATTACCTAAGAGGGTAGATGTTTTAGAGGTAAACAGTCCGGAGTCAGTTTTTCGGATTAATATTGATATTTTGAATGAGGCTTTTGGTGTTGGGCGTGGAATGTTTGCCAAGGCAGTATATCCGGATAAGAAGGATAGCGCCATTCCAGGAACAAAGCCAGGAGACAGATATATTATCTGGATGCCGAAGCTCTATGGTAATAGTTCAGAATGAAAGAATGTTGTTAGTGAAGATGGAACAGAAATATACGAAGTTGCTGAGGGCAGCAGGACTGAAGATTGGATTGATGAGAATACTGATTTAGATGTGTTACGCTTAGTTTTTGTTAAGGATTCCGCTAAGAGTCCTTATAGATTTGCAGGAGTGTTTAAAAGTGGAAAGATGGAATTTTGCAAGCATACATATTGCAGGATTGCATCAAAAGTAAAAATAATTGGAAATCCTGTATCAAAGATAGAGTTGATGGATGACAATAGATAATTATTATGGCTTGGGACTAGTTCCCAAGCTTTTTTTGTGTCATTTTGAGCTGGTGTTTTTAACATACAGGTCAGAGAGTAAAGTGATATCATCAAAAGAATTTCATGAATGAACGAAATATCGGAGGTGTTGAAATGTTTGGATTTGATTGGACAGGAGATGGAAAAGAAGATTTGATCGATGATCTGATAACATTGGATGTTTTGGGACTTTTGGATGATGAAAGCGAGTCTGATGAAGAGGATGAAGAAGATGAATAGATTTATATGTTGGCTTCAAAGAAAGAAACGTATTAAAGAAAAAAGATGCGGTCAGTGTTGTTTGACTTGTCCTTATTACAAAGAGTATAGTGGTGAAGGTTTGGTTGATTTTTTAGGAAGGAGAACCTGGTATGAGCGAATTAGTAATTGAAAATGGTGTTGTTATAGATGATGCCGAAGCAGTGTTGGAAGGTATTTCAAAACTCAGTGGAAAGAATATTTCTAGTGCAGAGACATTTAAAAAATTTATTACAAACGAGAAGGCAACAAAATTTTATATAGATAGCAAGTGTACTTGTAAGATGCAACCGGATCGTGACACGGTATATCTTTGGCTTGATAATGGTTTTGTGGATTACTATGGTAATCCAATTATGATTTCACTGCTTAATTCATATGGAGAATATCGTGGTCATTACTTTGGATCATTTCATACATTATCAAATGCTATCAGAGGTTTCTTCTCAAGAAACATAAAGGATATTAATAGAAATCTTGGTGGCCTTAGAAACAAATATGAATACAAAATTGCTGATCGCAAGGTAAAGCATATTGAAGATGAAAATGAGTTTTTCTTGTCATTATGCAATGAGGAAGAATCCTTCGGAACTATGAGTTTTGTTCTTGAAAATATAAAAGTAGACTTCGCTGAAGAAGAACAGAAAATTGAAGATGAGATTACTGAAGAAGAAGTTATAGAGCCTGCTTACGATATGAATTTCCGTGAGAAAGAAATAACAATTGGACTTCTTCTCGAAACTATTGATGGCATGCAGGATTATATCGATGAGCTTTTTGAAGAAATTGAAAAGTTCAATTCTGAAGATAAGGTCAGAATGGCAGAACTTGAAGCAAAGAATGAAGAGTATAAAGCTGCTCTTGTTAGAATGCGTAATTTTGTTGAAGACGAATCTGCCCAGGAGGATGAAACAGAAGAACAGGGTATCGGTGGGCATTCTTTACTTGGAAGAAATGGCAAGATTCTTGTTCTTGGAGCATCTGCCCTTGATCAGAATACTATGAACGGGATAGCTAAACTTTATGGGTTCCATAAGAAAGACTTTGAGTATGAAACGGATTATACGAAAGTTGTCAACTTTGCAGGACGTATCAGTAATAGTGAAAGATATGTTGCTATTATTTTTGGAGCTTGTCCTCATAAGGTTGCAGGTCTTGGTGATTGGTCAAGCATTATTGAAAAGTGCAGACAGTGTGAAGATATGCCTTGTGCTTTTGATGCAAGAAGTCATTCTGGTGAATTAAAGGTAACAAAGGAATCTTTTAAAACCGCTTTATGGAATGTTTGTAATGAATTGAAATTGAAAAAAGTATGTTAGTTTTGATTGTACCAAGAAAAAAAGTGCTTTTTGAAGTTAAATAAAAATTATTAGCCGTAAAACCAAAAAAATACTTCTAGAAGTCGAAAATAGAATTTGATAATATACAATTATGAGAGTATAATCTATTATAGGACTATTTTTGTGGACTTTTCAGTCTTTCACCAGTATGGGTAATCCCCATAAGAAAGGAACTATATGGCTATATCTTATAATGGATTATGGAAAATGTTAATCGACAAGAATATGAAAAAGATGGATCTTGTTGAAAATGAGAACATCAAAATTAGCAGTAGTACACTTGCGAAGATGAGTCGAGGTGAGTTCGTATCTATGAGCGTATTAGAAAAAATATGTTCGGAATTGGATTGTGATTTTGGTGATTTGATTCATTATGAAAAAAATGAGACTAAAGAGAAGTAGGGGATATTATGGCAACGGTAAAAAGAGTTTTAGTGACATATGGTAGATGCAGGGAGGATAGATAACAATGGCAAAAATGATTGACAATAAACCTTCTTGGAAGGGAGAAGGAAAAGTATGGGACAGTCTTTCTGCAAATCTGCCAGGAGATAATGTTGTATATAATCAGAGAGAGGTAAATGGACGGGAATACGATTATTGCATTTTGGCAGAAAATCTAGGTGTTCTTATTATCGAGGTAAAGGGCTGGGATCCAGACAAGGTAGATGTAAAAGGTGTAGATAACATTGTTGTTGATGGTTATGATGAGCCTCAAACATCACCTAAAAAGCAGGCACGAGCATATAGATTTGCGATTTTAAATAAGATAGTTGAAAGATATAATGTTAGCCCACTTGTATTAGATATGGTTTGCTATCCATTCATTACAGAAGAGCAATATAAGAGAATCCATTTAGATATCGTTTCTGAACCGGAGTATACAATTTTTAAAGAAGATATTGAAGATGGAAAACTTCTGAATGAAAAAATCCAACGCTTGTTTTCTTTAAACAAGTTTATTCCGCATGCTGATTTTTCATATGACTTAATGGTGCGTATTCGCAAGCATTTAGAACCAGATTTTAAGGTGAGTACAGAGGACAACAGAGAAAAGGCATATTCAAAGGTATCGATTTTTACAACTGGACTTGGTGAAGAACAATATGAAAATGTAATAAGCGAGTATTTCAACGGTGTTAAACAGATTGTTTTTGTTAGTGAACAGACTGACTTTACGACATTTTTGAAGAAATTAAATGAATCTTTCAAACTACATAATGTGGAATATAAAAAGAACAATTTAAAGGTGGGATATGAAGAAGGCATTACAATTACAAAGTATACAGATACTTTTTCTGCTTTTAATTTTTCTTTGTATTACATTAATGATCTCAAATCGCTTGTTACAAAAGATATGGTTATTGTAGATGGCAACTGTGATATAGAACAGCACAATATTTTAGGTAAGCTATCAAACCATTCATCTTTTAATATTCAACAATATGATGTTGAACATGCAACTACTGAAAGAGATATTTTGGTTGAAGCCGGAGCTGGAACAGGAAAAACATATTCTATGGTGTCTAGAATAGCTTTTCTCTGTAACAAGCAAGACGAACCTGTGATGAATATTGCTGATGAAATTGCTATGGTCACATTTACAAATGATGCTGCTATCAATATGAAAAAGAGATTAAAGCAGATGTTTGTGAACTATTTTGTGCTTACTGGGTACGAACGATATTTAAAATATGTTGAAGATATAGACCGTGCATATATTTCAACTATTCACAAATTCGCAATAGGAATTTTGCGAGGTGAGTCATTATATACGGGATTAGGAACGAACTTTAGAATATCATCAAATGAATATGAGCGTGGAAAAGCATATGACCTGTTTCTTAGCGAATACCTTGAGAAAATGGAAAAGGAAAACTCTAATTTTGCTAATGAGCTTCCTATTCCTATTTATGATTTAAAAAAGAAGTTGATGAGTATTGCAGATCGTCTATTTGATAAGAGTATTAATCTTGAAAATATAAAACCGGCAGAAATGGGGACTGTAGTTGAAAATAATATCCCGTATTTTAATGAGTTGTTGGTTGAAGTAATGTTTCCGGCTGAAGCTATTTATACGGAAATGATGCGAAATAGTAATGATATTGATCTTAGAGAATGTCTAATAGAACTAGATAAAATTTTGTCTAATGGATGTGAAAAATTAGAAGATCTAAGGATTAAATTTTTATTTATCGATGAATTTCAAGATACTGATGATGTGCAGATTGAAGTTTTTCAAAAATTGCAGAAATGCATTAATGCAGATTGCCGTTTGTTCGTAGTTGGTGATCTAAAGCAAAGTATTTATAGATTTAGAGGAGCTAAACTGAATGCCTTTCAGAAACTACAAAATGGAAAAGAGGCGGATTGGAGTCATTATCGGTTGAATAGAAACTATCGAACAGATGGTAGATTGCTGGATTTATTTGATTCTGTTTTTGAAGGCATGGGAGCAGATGGAATACTTCCATACAAAAGGGAAGATGATCAGCTAATTAGTGACGTAAAAACTGATAGAGACGAAAATGATCTTTTTACAGAATTACCATGTCATGGAAAGGATAATGATAATCTATTAGAACTTTTAAATGATACGATTTTAGAAGAAAAAAGTAAGATAGAAGAATTATGTAAGGAAAAAGAGCTTAGTAAAGAGGAGCGAACAATAGCAGTATTAGTGCGAAGCAATTGGCAGGTAGATAATATCGTTAAAGCGGCTGCAAAGAAGGGCATTAATATTGAAATAAGTACAGGCGGAGATTTGTATCAGTTAGCATCAACACTAGACCTTTATAAACTTGTATTAGCGTTAAGTCATAATACGAACATAGTTTATTTGGTCAACTTGATTGAGTCTAACTACATCAATCTCAAACTAGATTATCAAAGAATGAAGGTTCTATCTGAAGAAGATAAGCTTACTGAACTAATAGGTGTTTTGGATCAATTCTTTATGAAGAGAATGGGTATTACATGGCATGAGTTATTAGAAAAGGTTTACTCGCAACCAATTTTATTTGTGTTGAAAAAGATCTTTGATGAATTGCAGCCGTGGGAAAACTATAGCGTTGTTAAGGATAGACAAAGATTATATATTGCAAATTATGATTACTTGCTGGAAAGAATGATTAAGTTTTCGAGAATTGATGCTTTGACCTTAAATCAAATAATGGTTTATTTGGGAATAAATATACTTACTGGTCAGAAGCAGTTAGCAAGAACATTAGAGGCTGAAGAGAATGGAGTGCATATTATTTGCACAACGGTTCACAAGTCAAAGGGACTCGAATATGGAACTGTAATTTTGCCATACACGTATGAAGATATAAGTGATACAAAGAAGGTTAAGCTTGAAGCTAGTTATAATGACAGTAAGTTGGCCTATACGGTATTGTTCGAAAATAGTATTAGAGAGCGAAACTCAAATTATAACGAAGTCACTGAAATTGATGAGCAAATTGCAGAAGAAGCTAGAATACTTTATGTTGCATTAACTAGAACTATAAGGAATTGTATTTGGATAAATAATATTGATAGTTCACCAAGTATTAGTTGGGCAACACTATTGGAGGGATAATTATGTCGATAGTTATATATTCATACCATAATTCATATGGCTTGAAAGATAATAAAGAGCTATGGAATGGAATAGTGAATTGTCCGTATTTTTGTGTGTCACAGACCTTAGTTAATGGCTTAAAGACGCTATATGGAAAAGATTTTCAGATTGGACGAGTGACAACTGTAAAAAATCTTACTGATGCAGTATACGAATATTGGACCGGAACTGCATGCGCAGTAAAGCAGCATGCAGATATAGATAATATTATCAGTACGGCATCAATTAAAAGCGGTCTTAATGAAAATGAGTTAGAAAATATTAAGAAGTCGTTTTTGTTTAATAGAGATGAAGTCTTTAATAGTATTAGGACAATGTTTGAATTAAGAATGAATCCTAATAATATTGTGGAAAAGTATCTTTCGCCTGAACAGAAATTTATTGTTTACATTTTTAATGAGATTATCAACTCTGCTAAAAGTAAAGATTTCGAGTTGAAGGAAGATTTTACTGAGCAAGAAATTGATGAGTCAATATTGCGGGCTTTGCAAAATGCAAAAGAAAAACCTAGTAACGGTCCTGACAATACAGAGATAAAAAACTTGGATCACATCGTAATACATGGAGTTCATCAGTTTTCTCCATTAATGCTAAGGACGATAGAAGAAATTGCAAAATACAAAAAAGTAATTCTCCTATTTAACTACCAAGAGCAGTACAAAAATATTTATCAGACATGGATAGATATTTATTCATCATTTGATTGTAAGATGATCGATTATAAAGGAAGTGAATATCATCCTACAGATATGTCTGCAATTAGTTACGAAGGTAATATGCTTGCCCAAAACATGGGGAAACTTTTAGAAGGTAGAAAAGAGGATATTACTGTAGATAAGCCATATGAAATCATTGAGTTTGATAATATGATTGAATTTGCTGGATATGTTGCAAAAATATTTGAGGAGGCAGAACAAAAGGATTCAGAGCATCCTATGTCAGCTATGACCGAACAGATTTATGCTGCTGATAGTTCTGCTAATGATATTTTGAAAATATATTTTCCAGAACAATTTGGTGAACGACAGTTTTTGAATTATCCACTCGGGCATTTCTTTATTGCCGTAGCTAATATGTGGGATTCAGAAACGAATGAGATACTGATTTCTGATATAAATGATATAAAAGAATGCTTGGGCGCTGGTATTTTGGAAGAAAAAGAGCCAGGAAGATTAGTTTCTACATTTGGAAAAATGGAGAGCCTTTTTGTTGGCTGCTTGTCTGTTGATGAGATTCTTTCAAGAATAAAAAAGGTTAAAAAGAATAAAAAGTTTATATCTGATGAAAAAAGGTTAGAGTACATTTCACATATCTCGTACTATGCTGCTAATAGTGAAGAGGTAAAAGAGTTAGAGCAAGCACTGAACGATTTAGAAGAACTAGCTTCATTTTTCTATGAAGACTTTGAAAAGCGCCCTAACAATTTTAGGAACTTCTATAAGAAGCTAAAACAGTATTTACAAGAAGAAATATTAGACGATAGGGAGCTTGGCAATGAATTTGCGGATATCATTAATCGAGTGCTGTCTAGATTAGATCAAGTAGATAATATAGACGCATCTGCATCTTTTGAATGTTTGAAGTCAACTATGTCGCTGTATCTTGTTCAGGAAACAAAGCCAGGGAAAAGTGCAAATTGGATTGTAAGGAATTACGAACAGATAGATGGTGATGTATTAAGAACAGCAAAGAATAGTAATCAAATCATGCATTTTGCATGTTTGACGGATGAAGATATTGATTCTACTAAAACCCGTGAGTTTTCATGGCCGTTAAATGCGGACTTTTTTGAAGTAGCGCAGAATCCGGTGGACTGGAAGTATCAGGTTTTTGTAAAAGCCAGAAAAGAGTATAAAAACTTTAAGAGATATGCTCTTGTATATGGCTTAGAGTTTAATAGAGGAAAGTATAAACTTAGCTATGTAAAAAGAGATGGTGATTTAGAACGTGAACCATATTATTTGTTAAAAATACTTGGGATTGAGAAGAAAAGAAATGTTGATCGTATTATAAAGAGAAAGTTAGAAGATGTTTCAGATATACAGTTTATAAATGCGTCAACAGGAACTTATTCGTCATATGATTATTATAGATATAAGATCTGTAAAAGACGTTTCTTACTTGAAACACTAACAGAGGGCAATACAGTTTATAAGAATGAATTTTTGCTCGCTAAATATCTGGAAATATGGGTCGAAAATGAGCTAAAAGTAAGCATGCAAGGGCTCCCAGGAAGTGATCTTATATTAGTTGAAAAAATAAATGAGATATATGACGAATTAAAAAAATATTTCCCATTTGCTTTAAATGTGAATCGAATAGACATTGTTAATAATGTTAAGAATCGTTTGGGGAATGTAAGTAAATATCCTATTTTATCTGATGAGGATAGGAAATTTATGATGATAAGAGAACTGTTTATATATAAACAGTTAAAGAATCCTAGAAAGTTTAATAGGGACGTATTAAAGGACAAATTTATTGATGTTTCACCAAATAAGATTGAAGAGGAACTTTCAACGGAGAAACTTATTGATGACACCTTTAGCAGTAGTACTGATGTGTGGTGTCAGTATTGTAGTAACAGAGAAATATGTATTTCGTACTATGCTCAGATAGATTAATTGTATTTAGGAGAACTGTCTATGTTAAGTGCAGGGATGTATGTAAGATGTCCAGCTGATAAAGAGAATATGGCGGAACCAAGGGTTTTTATATGCGGTCAAATTACGAAAGTGGACGAATTCAAAAAGACTGTTGTAGTTAAGATTCACGATCCATTTGGCTATTTGCTGTTTTTTGAAGACTTGCCAAAGGGAATCATCGAATTACTGCAAGGGAATGTTGATAGATGTAATTTCTTTATAGAATCAATAGTTGTTTATAACCGTGAAAGATGTAAGGTTCTTTCTTCTCAAAAGGCTAAAGATGGCTATTACTACTATTATATTCAAAATCAGAACAATAAGCAGGTAGTTAAGGTTTGTGAAAAGGAAGTAATTGCATTGTTTAATAATGGACATATTGATCCCTGCACTCAGCTTGGAAGATATGAATTTCAGAATCCATGCTGGTATTTAGGAAGAGCTGTCGTTTCTAAGAGTATGAATATTTTGGAAAACTCGATTTATGGTTTTAAAGAGCTTGCTGGTTCCAAAATATATCTAATGCCACATCAGGTAAACTCTATCATGCGATGCTTACAGGAAAGTCCTTGTAGATATATGCTCGCAGATGAGGTTGGAATGGGAAAAACTGTAGAAGCGATTTCTGTTTACAAGATATTTTCTTTAAATAAGAGTAATGCTAAAGCATTAGTAGTTGTCCCAACAGCCCTTAAGGAACAGTGGAAATCTGAACTTTTATTAAAATTTAATATACCTGAAGGATATGATGCAAACAATAATTTGCTATCAGTAAAGTGCATAGATGATATATCTAGTGAAGATTTGGATATATCTTGGGATTTTATAATAGTAGATGAAGTGCATAAGTTTTTATTTTCTGAGAGAGAGTATAAAACACTGCATACTCTAAGTGAGAGTACTAAGAACCTTTTATTACTTAGTGCAACACCGGTTCAGCAAAAAAAGGAGGAGTATTTAGATTTATTACGCCTTTTATTGCCTCAAAAGTATGATAAATATACTGTGGATGAATTTAGCGAATTAATAGGAAAGCAAAGCAAAATTATCCAAAAAACTGCACTGATTTTAGATGATTTGAGTGATCTAGAAGAAACCATTCAGGACGTAGAGAAGGATGGTGATGATCCTCATGAATCAGAGGATTGTGTCGATTTGGTCGAAGAAATACAGTCTGATTTAGAAGAAATTTGCGAAGAAATTGATGACCAGAAGCTTACGGAATTACTTGAAGAAATTGATGTAGATTCAGAGGATTTGGGAGTCTATGCAATAAAGGTCGTTATTTCTTACATTTGTGGTAATTATCAAATTGAAAGTAATATTATTCGAAACAGAAGAAAAATTCTTGAGTCTAATGATTCAGATGAACGAATAATGGCATCACGAGATTTGGTAGAACTAACATATGATGCGAATACAGATCGAAATGTATATGAGCATTTAATCTATGAAGGCTTAGCAAAATGGATAATGACTGGATTAGAAGAAGGTAGTTTAGAGGTTGAATCTGATATAAAACCTCTTTTGTCTGCTTTTTTTAGTTCCCCTTGGGCATTTGAAACACGTATTAAAAACTTTGGGCTGGAAGAGATAAAGGATAAGATTGAAAACTGGATTGAGAGCGAACAATATAACATTGATCATATAGTTGAAATATTGGATGATCCAGATTCTTATTATGAGTGCTATGCTTCACGTTTAGTAGTGGTTTTAAACGCGCTTTTTGATGAATATTATGATAAAAAAGTTGTATTATTTACAAACTATGAAGAAACATTTGAAGCATATAAAAGCGCTTTGGCAAAAGCGTTTCCTGAGGAAGAGGTTAGCTTTTTTGGGGCAAATATGCAAATCGAAGAGGCTGAATTGAATGCATATAGATTCCAATCACAGGAAGAATGTAGAATTTTGCTTTGCGATTATACCGGTGGTGAAGGTAGAAACTTTCAATGTGCGGATTATATAGTTCATATTGATTTGCCATGGGATGCAAGTGCTATTGAACAGAGAATTGGCCGCTTAGATCGTTTAGAGAGAGATATGGCTAGACCGATGGTGTATTCCGTTGTGGTTCATACTCTTAATACTTTTGAAGAGGCCCTTTTTAAGTTCTTTAAAGATGGATTACAGATTTTTAATCAGTCGTTGAGCGGAATGGAAATAATCATGCGCGATATTAATAACGAAATAGTATCGGCAATTTCTTCAGATTTTAAATATGGCTTATTAGAGAGAATACCTGCGATTATAGAGCTTGCTAACAAAATGCGTGGTGATATACGTAAAGAACAAAATTTTGATGCAGCTGGATTTATATACAGACCAATGTATGCTGAATTGCGTAGATTGATTGAATATTATGCAGAAAATGAGAATGAGTTGTTTGCTACAACTATGTCAAATTGGGCTAGTTTAGCAGGTTTTCATGGACATAAGAACAAAAAGGGAGAAATAACATATTCGGCTACTTCTTTCTCACCAAAATCTGCAATTAATTCTCAGCTTATTCCGCCAAAGTGGAATGATTATTTAAATTCGAATCAGAATAAGTTCTTGCTTCAGGTACAGGAAGCGTTTGATAAGAAGATGGAAAGGAAATCTTCAGATCGTTCAATTAAGGGAACATTTTCTCGAAAACTAGCTATTGAAAATGATTACTTACACTTTTTCGCACCTGGAGATGAAGTATTTGATTGCATAGTAGATAATGCAATTAATTCTTGTAAAGGGTGCTGTAGTGCTTTTGCGGTAAAGAGTAACATTACTTGGACTGGCTTTATTTTTACATGGGCAATTGAACCAAATAATGTATACATAATGGATAATGGTGTATCTATATATGCTATGAGTCCATATCGTAACTATTTGTTATCTGAACAAGTAACGTGTCCAGTATCATTAAGCAATGAAGATGCTTTGGATGATGAAACTATTATCAGGGAATACAGAGGAATAGTAAATGCCGGATTCATAAAGTCCAGAACGATACATCTTGGTAAAAGATCTCGTGAGGCTGGTTATCTTAAAGAGGAAATTGAGGGGCGAAATATAGACTGGTTTATTTCAAAATACGGAGGAGAAAATTGGAGTGAATCTGTTCTGGATGCAAGAAAAGAGTCTTATGAAAAGGCTATAGAGGTGTTCAAGAAAAAATCTAACATTCGCGGCGCTCGCGAGGAGATGGAGCGTAATTTATCTGCGAGGGTTGCTAATCGAGATTATTACGGCATTGATGATGACGGTATTAATAAATTAAAGAAGACACAAGACGTAATACTGGAAGCTATGAAGAGACCAAGAATTAGATTGGAATCAGCTGCTTTTGTAATTATGGTTGGAGAAGACAATGATTAAGGGAAAACTGGTTGAGTATGTTACGTCTTTCTTCAATGAAGATGATAAGACTGTACTCAATTTGGAGATTGAAAATCTAAACGCTGCAGAATTATTTCACTATCATACAGTTAAAAGACTACTGAAAGCGTACAGATTGTTTCTATCAAATGATGAGTATCTGGGTGATTTTTTGATTGCATTTAGAGACTACATGATCACGTTTGATGTGGCACAAGAGTACAAAGGAAAGCCAATTAAAGAAACTATCAAATATGGAATTGATTACGATGCTGTTGAGGGCAAGTTTTTTGCAAGTATGCAATTGCCAAAGTATGTTAATGAAAAATTTGTAAGCGATACATTTGTAAAAGAAACTGAAGCTATTGAATTTGTAAAAAGAAATGATTTGCTAACTGATCCTTTAATATATTCCTTAACCAGCTATTCACACTTTAAATCAATGGCTCAAAAGTTGGCGGTTTATGGTGCATTAAATGCTCCCGAAGGATATACGGCATTGGTTTCTCTTCCAACAGGTGGAGGTAAGAGCTTAGTAACACAGACAATATCATATCAAAAGGATGGCCTTACTATTGTTATTGTACCAACAATATCGTTGGCAATAGATCAAGAACGTGTAACTAAGAAAGTAATTAAGAAAGCAGATAATGAAGAGGAGATTTTCTCTTATTCAAGTGGTGTCAAGGCAGGACCTATTTTTAAAGCAATAAAAGAACAGAAAGCAAAGGTTCTTTTTATTTCGCCGGAGGCGTTACTGGAAAATCCAGGGTTTGCTGAGGTTATTAAAGAAGCTAACAAATGTAGGTATTTAAAAAATATAGTAATTGATGAAGCTCATATTGTAGTGGATTGGGGGGCATCTTTTAGAGTAGATTATCAGTGTTTAGAATCATGGAGAAATATGCTGCTATTAACCAATCCATCATTGAGAACTATTCTTTTATCTGCGACTTTTGAAGACCGTTGTGTTGCAACTTTAAGAAATTTCTTTGAAGTTAATGAAAAATGGATCGAGATAAGATGCGATGCACTAAGACATGAGCCGAGATATACCGTTATAAGGGCAAAAAGTTACTCTGAAAAGCAGAAGAATATATTAGAACTTGTAAGAAAACTGCTTCATCCAATGATCATTTATGTAGCTCGTCCTATTGAAGCAGATCAGATTAAACAGATGCTTGCTTCTAATGGAGTTAAAAATACAAGAACTTTTACAGGGTTAACTGGTGGTACTCAGAGAAAAAGTCTTATAGAAAAATGGGTAGACGATGACTATGAGATAATGATAGCAACATCAGCGTTTGGCGTAGGTGTAGATAAGAGTGATGTACGAACTGTTGTACATACATATATTCCTCAAAATGCAAATACCTATTATCAAGAATTAGGTAGAGGAGGAAGAGATAGATTACCATGCTTGAGCGTAATGTGTCTGCAGCCAGAGGATACAACTATCGGACGTGATCGTATCAAAAAAAGGGTGCTGACGCCTGAGAAAATAATTGGAAGATGGGATAGTTTGTATAATAATCCAAAATCTCAACGCATATCAAACAATAGGGTTTTTATAGACACTTCAATAAAACCAAACTATGCAGATGTTGATGAATTTGATGATTCGCCTACAAGTGATGCAGATATGAATTGGAATGTTTATGTCCTTTTATTCCTTCGCAGATTTAATTTAATAAAAATGCTAGAAGTAAAAAAGGATATTGATCATTATGTAATCTTGATAGAGGTGATTGATGATAGGCTCATGGTTATTAACGATGAGTTAATAGAACTAATAGAGCAATATAGAGAAGAGGAGTGGGGTTTTTACAACTCTTCATATAATGCTATATCGAGTGCGGTTAGGGCTAACTGTAAAGATTGTATTTCTGAGTTATTCTATGATACATATTCAAAAGTGTATGAGTATTGCGCTGGTTGTAATGCACATACTAATGCAATCATAGGAGATGTTAACAAGTTCCCGCTAAAGAATCGTGTAGTAGAGCCTCTAAGGATAATATCAGATGAACAAAGACAACCTTTTGGAGATGCTTCGGAATTAGTGATGATATTAAGTGATAATGATTCTTTAATACAATTAGCAGATAAGCTTGCTAACAAGGGTGTGACAACGTTTGTTTTACCGGATACGAAAGAAGAATACGAAGATATTATTCGAATCAGTTCAAGAAGAAACGTTTTGATTATAACTCAAAGTGATTTGTTCAATATTCAAAAGGCTGGTGGCTATTATTATACATCTGGCTTAGTTGCAGTTATTTATGATAAAGGTAGGGATAGTATTGGTAAGCAATATTTATCTGTCAGAAATAACCTATGCGGAAAAAGTGAAACAAGAGTGATTCATATAATTAAAGAAAACACATATTTAGAAGAGTTAGGGAAAAATTTTACAGAGTTGGTGGATGGTCCTAGTTTATTAAGCGATACTCTTTATGTGTAGAAAGGAACAAGATGTTTAAAGAAAAAATGGTTACTCCGGCAATACCAGAAAGGGTATATGCTCTTTGCAAAATTGTTGAGAAAGGTCCAGTTACAACATCCGAGATAAAAGAAAAAATGGAGCCTGATTTTTTAGGAAATAAATCGTCGTATTTTAATGACTATAGAAATGCGGCCGAAGAATTAGGACTTATCTCAATATCGGATGATTTAGTAAGCTTGGCAGTAGAAGATAAAATTGTAAAGAGCACAGACAACATGAGGACATACATTAACCAACAGTTGGAAAAATTTAATGCTGGACAGTTTTATTTAGTAACGAACGCTTTTTTTGAGAAAGGTAGCGATATTTTTAAAGAAGACAAAAATATTGCTAACTTAGGTCCGATGTTTTCGGAGATGACAGGATTGCAGGTAGACGCGATGGCTATGCGTGCATGGCGCTTTTGGGCTTCATTCTTAGGATTTGGATATTTGCAAGATATGTTTGTTATTCCAAATGCAAATGTGTTTTTAAAGGATATTATAAAAGAGTCCAATTTTGAAAAGAATAAAATGTATTCAATCAGTGAATTTATAGACATTTTATCTCCTAAAGCCAATATTATTATTTCAGATCCGTCTAGCAAAAAGTTTAATTATGGTGTTTCAAATGGATTAAGAGCCTTGCAGGATTCAGGCTTCTTGAAAATGGAACATATTTTGGATCAGAAAGATATTTGGGCACTATATCCGATGAAAGCGTACTCAAATGATTCGATTATTACGAATATCACGATACTTTAGGAGGAGTAATTAATATGAATGCTGAAATAGCTAAAGAAAGAATTTCAGATGTTGCGCGCCCTGACTCAATTACTTCATCTGAAGGAGATTTCTTGGCTACACACGTAGCGGTTAAAAAGCTTAAAGTTTTAGACAAGTTTGAGTTATCGCCTACAGGTGGTAAATCATATACAGAAGAAGAATTATTTAAGGAGTTAATCAGTAATCCAGAGGATAGGCATCAGTTTATTGCTGTATATGGGCAGAGTGGAACTGGAAAATCGCATCTTATACGTTGGTTTGAAGCTAGATATGAGCAAAATAAGCCAAAGGATGAGGTTATTTTATTTATTAGACGAAGTGACAATACTTTAAAGGGAACGATAAGACAGCTTTTAGAAAAGCCAGAAGTACAAGATATTTCTAATAAAGAGGTTTATGAAAGACTTGTAAAGGCATCTCTGTCTGTAGAAGAAAATAAGCTTAAAGATATGATTTATCATAATTTCATTATTGAAATCAATAATGATTCAGATGAACAAGATATTAAGCTGACTACAGTAAGAAAAAAGAGGTTAATAGCTTTCTTAAATAATGAAGTCGTACATGATTATTTAATGGGGGCTAGTGGGCCTGTTGAGAGGATGTATTCGAAAATTGCGGAACATACTCTTGTAGATAGAGATACAGTTGCTCAGTTTGAAACAAATGATTTTATTGTATCTTCAGAGCTATATAACAATATAACTAATGCTGGTGCGGATCCCAAAGCTGAGAGGATGGCTAGGAAATTGATGTCTGATGAAGAAGGTCCAAATGAAGCACAGGAAATTGCATGTTATTTAAATCAGTTCGTTGGCGCGGTTATTCAGAGGTGTGCTGGGATTGAGCCAGGTGATTTTAAACAGATTTTTTTAGATATAAGGAAGGAATTATATAGGCTTGATAAAAAGCTGACCTTGTTTATTGAAGATGTAACTTCTTTTACTGGTGTGGATACGGCATTGTTAGACGCTTTGATTGAAGAGCATACTGGTAAAAGAGATGGAGAAAACCTTTGTAGAATATCTTCAATAGTTGGAACAACAAATAATTATCTGCAGAACAACTTTAAAGATAATCATAAGGATAGAATAACCAAGTACATTTATATTCCAAGTGATGTATTGGATGAGGACGGGTTATATGAGTTTGTGGCTAGATATATTAATACAATGTCCTTGGATGAAGAGAGCATTGCTGATTGGGTAAATGGACATGCAAATCCCGAAGATTATCCAGTACATGATGTTGTAGAAGGTAAGAATTGGGAATTTGTTAATGTAGGATACAATAAAGAGATTAATATTTATCCCTTTACTAGAAGAAGTATACTTTATTTTTATAATTATGTGCTTCAAAAGGGACATCAGACTCCACGATATATAATAAGAGATATTATTGAACCTGTGGTTAGAGATGCAATCTTTAATAAAGAGTCTTTCCCAAGTGTAGATATTGATGTGGTGAACGTAAATCAGACTCTGAGCTTCAGAATTCATTCACAAATTAGTGATGAGAAAATGATAAATAGAGTTTTAAAATTTATGAGCGTTTGGGGTAATGGAAAGCCGGATCAATACGATGAGAATGGTAGAACATTTATTGCTGGAATCCCTAAAGATGCTTTTGATGATTTTAATTTTCCGTCATTAAATATGGATAAGGTACAAGCACCTGTTCATGCTGAAAAAAAGAGTGATGGAGATGCTCAAACAGAGGAACCGGTAATCCCTCCGGTTGAGACTGCAGATGTCAGCGTTCCTGTTGCGAAGATTAAGAAGTTGGATGCAGCAAATAAGTTGTTGACTAAGTGGACAAATGAACATAGCATTGATATTTCTGCAACAGTAGGTGCATCTGGAACAGTTCATTCTGCTATTTATGATGAGATTCCTGATTATCTGTACTCTGCGATCAACTGGCAAGCCGAAGGCGTTACGACTAATAATGCAAAAAAAGTCAAAGAATCATCTTTGCTTTTTGTTGCCTTAGAAGGCCAAACTAAAAACGAGGGATTGTATGTACTACCGGCAAATTGGAATAGTATAAATATTATTCTTGCGTTTATTAGATGGAAAGAGTACGGAAACAAAAGTTGGGATTATCCAGACGCTGATTTTGACGCATATTTGATTACTACATGGACAGAATCAATAAAAAAGGAACTTGTTGCGAGAGTTAAAGAATATAAGCCTGGAGTTGAGACTAAATACATTGAGGCTGCAATTGCTGGTGAGATGTATCGTACGATTCTTACAGGGGAATTCAGGGAGAAGACATTAAAGAACTTTACCATTAAAGAACTCCTTGCAAGTAAACCTAATAAGAATACTTCGAATTCACATAGCAAAGAGTGGAATAGTTTGCTAAGTGTTATGGAGCAGAAGAATGCTGCAAAGAATAACCAAGAAACTGTTCGTACATATTTTAATATTGATCAGGGTGGTGGAAGTAAAGTTATAGTACTTGATCAAATTTTGCTTTCAAAAGTTTTTAGTAAAGTTAAAAGAAATCATTTGACAATAACAGAAGAAGAAAAACAGAGTGATGATAAAGTGAAATTAAGAAAAGATGCTTATGTTTTTCTTAATGATATTGAAGAAAGAATGGAAAGCGTTGCAAAGGCTGAGCTTGAACTTGGAAGAGAAAAACTTGAAAAGATTTTTGATGCTTTTGGTGACGATGAAGTAGGTGAGGAAGAGCTTACAGAGTTTGTTGAACGTGCTAAAAAATTCTTTGAGGAAGCAAACAAAACGCAGATTAATGTTAAAGAGTGTAGGTTAGAAGGTGAGAAAAAATTACCGACATTAGCTAAAGCTATTTCTGATATAGCAAGCGTGTTAGATGAAAAAGATCAATTGACGATATTGATGGCTTTTTCAGGAGATCCTATAGCTACTATTAAGCCTTTATTGGAGTTCATTGATAGTTTGGAAAATGAAGTATTAAAAGCTAAGAATCAAATTATGAGCAAGAAATCTGGCTTGGTAGGGTTAGATGGAACAGAAGTGGATGAACGCTATATTGAAGAGAAAAAGAATATAGTGGAATACAAAGAGAAACTCGAAAGGATGGTGAATGCATGATTTTTGAAGAATTAGCAACAACAACAAAAGACATGCAGGATCTGCAAAGAAAAATTAATATTCAAAAGAATCAAGATGAGCAAAATGCAACGGACAATAGATTCAGATTGCTGCTTGTTCAATTAGACAAAATGATAGATGCAATTGAATATTTGCATTACAACATGAATGTTGATTCCGATGATGAGCTTATTTCTAATACAGAGAGTACCCTTGCACTTTTAGAGGAATCTATAGAAAACGGTGTTGCTGAAAAGGAAAAGGTTGATTCGGCTGATAAAAATTATAAGGGTTTACAAACCGAGTTAAAAAGAATGTGGCCTAAACAGTTTGATCAGTTGACTGCATTTACATTAGGAACGTTAAATGTGATTCAAGGAATTAATCCGGAAAAGGTATCAGCATGTATAACCAGAATTCAAGCCGCCAAAACCTGGGATAATAACCTAAATCAGCTTCAGGACATGAAGTCTGCTATTGATGAGGCCGAAAAACTAATAGATAGCCTTGGACTTGATGAAGAAATAAAAACGTTTTTAAGCAAAATAAGAAATGGAAAAGCGACGCTGGAAGATATCTTCTCTGCTGATGATAAGATTTTGAATTGGATTAAGAAAGAAAATCTACAGCGAAAGATGTATGTTTCTTTGAAGTAGAAAGCTAGAGAAATAGATTGACACCTTATATACTCAAGGATATACTTAAGTATATCCTTTTTATATTGGAGGAAATATGGATTACGTATATAGATTTCCAGTAGTTAGAGGCGTTCAAGCTGGTTCAGAGTATTATATTGCAATGGTTCCGTTGAAAATGCTTTCAAAATTGTTTTCAACAGATGAAGAAGAGTATATACCGCCTGAGTATAGAGCACAGCGAAAACTGAATGAGAGCAGAATACCTATAATAAGTAAGTATATCTTAGACAACCGTGAAAACTATGTTTTTTCTGCGCTAGCTGCATCTATAGATGGTAAGTTTGAATTCAAGAATAATAAGGCTGACGATGATACTGGGATTTTAGAAGTATCAATGGATGCACATTTTCTTATAAATGATGGTCAGCATAGGAAGTCTGCAATTATTGCTGCATTAAAAGAGGATAAATCATTAGAGAATGAAACTATTTCTATAGTTTTTTACGCGGATAAAGGGCTTAGAAGAAGCCAGCAAATTTTTACTGATTTAAATAAAAATGCGGTGAAGACATCAAATTCTATTTCTGAGTTATATGACTCGAGAGACGAAATGGCAGTTATAACGAGAAATGTGATTTGGAATAATGATTTTCTTAACACATATACAGACAAAGAGAAAGATATTTTGGGCAAGTATTCTTCGAGTTTGTTTACTCTTAATACATTTTATACTGCTAATAAAACTATAGTTGGAAGAACTATAAAAAAGGATACTGAAAAGTTTTTGTTGAACTATTGGAATAATGTAGTTGAACATATGGTGCAATGGCAAGAACTTCAACATAGAGAAATTACGAAAGTAGATCTAAGGGAGAGCTATATTGCTACACAAAGTATCGTTATACAGGCACTTGGACGTATTGGAAATTACTATTTTTCACATCAAGATAATATGGAAGAAGGATTACGAAATCTAGAAAAAATCAATTGGAGCAGAAGTGCTAAGCAATGGTATATGCGAGCAGTTGGAAAGAATGGTCGAATTATTACTAGTAAAAGAGCCGCTTTGTTGATTTCAAATGTAATAAAGAAGGAACTCGGAATTGCATTAAGTGCTGAAGAAATAAATGCAGAAGAGGCATTAAAGAAAACAATAAAAGATTAGAGGATTGAATATGGCTATTACAAAGGAATTGATAGATGGACTTATTATAACCATCCAGAATTTATATTTGGCAGATGATATTCCATGGATGGTTGGCTACTCCGGTGGAAAGGATAGTACTGCAGCTGTTCAATTAGTATGGATGGCATTAGAGAAGCTTCCTAAAAAGGATAGAAAAAAACCTATCCATATAATGAATACAGATACTTTGGTTGAGTCTCCAGTGGTTTCAAAATGGGTAGAGAAATCTTTGGAATCGATGAGAGTTGAAGCAGAGAAGTGTGACTTACCAATTATACCAGAAAGGCTAATTCCAGATTATAATAACACCTTTTGGGTGAATCTTATTGGACGTGGATATCCATTTCCTAGAATGAAGTACAGATGGTGTACAGATAGATTGAAAATTCAGCCAGTAAATAATTTTATTAAAAATAAAATTGCAGAGCATGGTGAAATAATATTGGTTTTGGGAACTCGAAAGCAGGAAAGCTCAAGAAGAAATCGAACTATGACAAATCTTGAAAAGAAAAGAGTTCGAGAACTTCTTAGTCCTAATCCGACCTTAGCTAATGAACTTGTTTTTTCTCCTATGGAGGATTGGACTGATGACGACGTTTGGGCCTTTTTGATGCAATATAAAAATCCTTGGAACTATTCCAATAAAGATCTTTTAACAATGTATCGAGGCGCAACTGCTGATAATGAGTGTCCACTTCAGGTAGATAAATCTACACAATCTTGTGGAAAGAGTCGTTTCGGTTGTTGGGTATGCACGATGGTTGAAAAAGATAAGTCGATGGAAGCTATGATTGCCAATGATCAAGAGAAGGAATGGATGAGTGCTCTGTTGGAATTTAGAAATGAATTCGGTAATGAAGAAGGAGATAGAGAACGAAGAAGTTTTAGACGAATGAAAGGCAATCTTCAAGGAAATTATGGAAAGCTTTTTCATGGTCCATACAAAAAAGAAGTTCGCGAACAATGGTTAGAAAGACTGCTTTCTATTCAAAAAGATATAAATGAGAATGGGCCTGAAGAATTTAGAGATCTTGAACTGATTCAAATAGAAGAATTACAGGCTATTAGAAGAATTTGGGTGAATGATAAACATGAGTTTGATGATGCATTACCTAAAATATATGAAAGGGTATTGGGAAAAACTTTTGTAGATCCTACGTGGCTACATAATGAGAATTTTGAGTCAGATGAATGGGATATTCTTAAGAAGGTTTGTGCTGAAATGTATCCGGAAGAGGAATTAGCTTTTGAAATGATGTACACACTGATTGATGTTGAGAATAAGGCTTCCGATGTGAATCAGAGAAAAAATATTCTGGATGATATCAATAAAACTATAGCTAAAACGTTCTATAAAGATGAGAATGATGCAACAGAGTACTATTCCAATATAATGGTCAGAAAAAAAGAAAACGGTGGTAAATACAATGAAAAGTTTTTGGATTACCAACCGCTTGAAGCTGAATTTGAAGATAATGAGGATGAATAATCTATGATTATTAGGAGATTACGATTGCATAACTTTGGAGTATATGCAGGAGATAATGAATTTTTATTTACGAATAATAAGCCAATAGTTTTAGTTGGTGGAATGAATGGACGAGGAAAGACTACTTTTTTGGAAGCAGTGCTTCTCGCTTTATATGGATCTAATTCTGTAGCTTATACAGAAAGCAAGAAGAGGTCTTATTCGCAGTATCTTAAATCTTTTGTTAATAAGAATGCAGAAGACAAAAAGTGTATTGTAGAGCTTGAGTTCGAAATAAATAACGGAACAATAGAAAACTACTTAGTAAAAAGAACCTGGAACAGTCTTGATAAGAAAACCGATGAGAGCATTTTTGTTTATAAAGATGGCGTGGCAAATGAATTCCTAACACAGAATTGGCCTATGTTTGTTGAAAACATTTTACCTAGTGCGTTATCAAGTTTCTTCTTCTTTGATGGTGAAAAGATTGCGGAAATGGCAGTAGATAGCTCTAATAACCAGTTAAAGAATGCTATTAGATCTATGCTGGGTATCACAGTATTAGATGTATTGGGAAATGATATTCTAAGGAATATTAAGAAGATAAATAAGGATGATTTAAATGATAAATCTTCGGAAATGGTTCAAAAGTTGCGAGATGAAAAGGATCAAGCAATTGCAGAATTAGAGGAGATTGATGCAGAGATAGAATCTTTGACACATGTTTTAGCTGAGGACAATGATAAGCTTGAAGCTTTGCATCAGTTATATAACGCAAAAGGTGGAGATGCTGTAGAAAAGAAACAGGAAACCACGCAAAGAAGAGCTTTATTAAAGTCTGAGTTGCTATCTGAAGAGAACCATTTGAGGGAAATTGCAAGTAATGAATTACCGCTAGTATTAGTTTCGGATTTGTTACAGAACATTAAGCTACAAGCTACAGATGAGCATAATGATACGATTATGCGTGAGGCTGTGTTGCAGTTAGATGATATCTTGGATGAATTTGCAAATGAATATCATGGTGATACGAAGGCAAGTTTTGATTTTGTTGAATATGTAAAAACTCGTCAGAAAAACTCACAAGACGAACCTTTTTACAGTTTGTCAGATCAAGCATTGTTTCAGGTTAACAATTTAGTTGAAGGTCTTTTAAATTCTTCAAAAACAGAGGCAAAAAGAATATTAGCGGAGAATAAGAAGAAGCAAAAGCAAATCGGTGAATTAGATAGCTACCTTTCATTAGATATTAATGAGAAGGAGCTAAAAGAAGTATACAAGAGGATAAAAAAAGCCGAGGAGAAACTGATTAAGGATCAAGTGAAAATGTCTGCGTTAGAGCAAAAGAGGAGTGCTGCAAATTCTAAGGCTATGACAGCTACATCTGAATTCAACAAGTATGTCGAATCATATTTAGCAACCGCAGAGTCTCGTGATAGTGCTGAGAGAACTATCAAATATTCCAATATAGCACTTAGTATTTTAGATAGATATCAAGTTGAATTACAGAAGAGAAAGACTGATATCTTGGCTGAAACAATTACATCTTGTTACAAAAAACTGGCTAACAAAAAGAATCTAATTGACAAGATTGTGATGGAAGCGGATTCTTTGGCTATTAAGTATTTATCTGAAGAAGGTAAAGAGGTGACACAAGATTCTTTATCTGCCGGAGAACAACAGTTAATGGTGATATCCATTCTTTGGGCGTTAGCAATATGTTCAAAGAAAAAGCTTCCTGTAATTATTGATACTCCATTATCTAGATTGGATTCTTTGCATAGAACGGCGTTGATAAATACATATTTCCCTAATGCGGGAGAACAGACAATTATCCTATCAACAGATTCTGAAATAGACAGTACATATTATGGCTTGATGAAAGAAAATGTTGGAGATGAGTTCACCCTTAAGTATGATGAAAAAACAAAAAGTACATCTATTGAACGTGGGTACTTGATTGGAGCGTAATTATGATAATAAAGCAGGTTAGAGTTTCTCAGCAGGCGAAAGATCAGTTATCTAGATTAAAAGGAAAGACTGGGATTAAGAATTGGAATGTTTTGTGTAGGTGGGCACTGTGCTATTCGCTTAGCGAAAAAACAATACCAACAGATATTCAAATTGCAGCAGATAGTAACTTAGAGATGTCTTGGTTGACCTTTGGCGGCGATTATTATGAATTGTATGAAGCATTGGTTAAGGCATGGTGTCAACAGATGAAATTGCCTACGGACAACGAAACTGTAATAAAGTATTTTAGATTGAATTTAGAACGTGGAATAGCTCATTTATGTGGAACAGGTTTTATTAAAGAATTTGATGATTTAATAAAACTTGCGGTGAAGGAGAAAAGGACATGAGTACGTACTTAGATTACAATGCGTCTGCCCCAATTGATTTGCGAGTTTTAGATTGCATGGTGGATGTTTATAAGAATTCAATTGGAAATGCAGACAGCAGGACTCACGGGTTTGGCGAAAAGGCTAGATCAGTGGTAGAGGATGCTAGAAAGCAGGTTGCAACTCTTTTAGGAATATCATCTGATGAGATCTTTTTTACCAGTGGAGCCACTGAAAGTAACAATATAGCCATAAGAGGGTTAGTGGATTATGGTAAGAAGACTGGAAAGATGCATATTATCACGACGGCGATTGAACATAAGGCAGTTCTTGAAACCGTAAAACACTTATCTGAAGATGGTTTTGAAGTTGATTTTGTTAAGCCCGGTCTGAATGGAAGAGTAAATGCTAATGATATTTTAGATAAAGTAAGAGAAGATACCCTACTTGTTAGTGTTATGCATGTAAATAATGAAACTGGAATTATACAGCCAGTTAAGGAAATCGGTGAAGTACTTGAACAAAAAGAGGTTTTATTTCATGTTGATGCTACTCAAAGTTGCGGAAAACTTGTCGATGAGCTGCGAAGTATTAAATATAATATGCTTTCGTTTAGCGCTCATAAACTAATGGGACCTCAAGGTATAGGTGTACTTGTTTTAAGAAAGAAAAGATATAAGTTGCCACCTGTAAAGAATATTATGTATGGTGGTCAACAAGAACATGGAATACGTCCTGGTACAATACCAGTTGCATTGGTTGCTGGATGTGGTATGGCTTGCGAAATAGCAAATAAAGAGTATAAGGATAATGCAACAAAAGCTAGTGATATTAAAAAGGCTATACTTCAAGAATTGAATGAGTCTGGAATAGAGTATTCCGTTAACGGAGATCCAGAGTTTTGCGTTGATACTACTATTAATGTTTCATTCAAAGGGGTATCATCTGAAGCTTTAATGATATCTACAAAACAGTTTTGTGGTGTATCAAATGGATCAGCATGCACCTCTAAAAATTATTCTCCTAGTTATGTATTAGTAGCTATGGGAATTGATACTGATACGATTGAAAGTTCATTACGTATTAGTTGGGGAGCAGGAACGGATAAAGACGAAGCGGTAGAAGGTATTAAGGAACTTTTAGCGGTAGCAAAGCAGTTTAATTCGTAAAGTGGGGGATGAAGGTGGATTCAAACAAATTAAGCACAATATTATATTCAAATAAGTTAGACGTAAAGAAATTTGAGAATCTGCTGAGTAATAATGATCAGGGATATAAGTTTTTTTGGCTAGAGGCAATTCTAAAGTTAATTGCTCAAAATAGGCAGCTATTTACATTTGAAGATGTAATAGATGAGATGATAGTTGGCGCATAGCGTATGGTTACATACTATCATCTTCGTTTGGGACATACAGTTAATGGAAATGCGGAAAACTTTCTTGAACATGCTATAAGAATTCTTTATGAATGCTCAAAGAAAGAAATTGGAAACAAGACTCCGTCAAAAGATCGACTAATGTTTTTGATTAAGAAGTATCAAGATAATTTGATGGAAGATAAGCTACATTTGACAGATTATGTCCCATATAGATTAATCAAGCGTTGAAAAGGAAGGTAAAGAATACATTGATAGAAAAACCTACGGACGATTTATTGCTTATTTGAACGCATTTACCAAAGCGAATCATGAATTCTTTTATGACATTGTAGATGCTGAGAATCCGCTTATGAGAAAAATTCGTCTCAACGAAGAATGGGTTAATTTTATTATTCAGAACTATGCTGTTATTATGGGATGGCTTAGATTTAATAAAGCTTTATTTATTCAAGATCGTAATCCGGGTGTACCTGGGGTTATGTATAAAGTTGCCCCAGAAACCGAAGAAAAACGAAAATCCTTGAAGAATGCGAGAGAATTATGGATTGCTACTGTAGATGTTACAGGAAGACCATTGTATGAAATATATACTGGTAATGAGTTGTCTATAGATGAGTTTGATTTGGATCATTTTGTACCAAGGTCATATGTATCGAACGATGAATTATGGAATCTTACACCGATGGCTAAAAATTTAAATTCAAGCAAGAATAATAAGTTACCAGATCGAAGATACATCAAGGATTTTGTAAAGTATAATTATTATTTATATAGCTTAATATTCGCTAATGATAGTAAAGACCAGGCCGCCATTTTGAAACATTATTTTGATAGATGTGAGAATCAGCATTTGAATGCAGTATGGGCTACAGAAAAGCTTTATATTCCGGGTAATACAGAAGAACAGTTTAGAAATATTTTGGAAGAAAACCTTAGTCTTGTATACGATTCTGCCAAGTTACAAGAGTATGAAGAGTGGGTAATCTAGATGAACCAGACTATTACTTATTACAACCAAAATGCGGAGGAATACTTTAATAAGACAGTCAATGTTTCAATGCAGGCGCTATATGATCAGTTTGAAGCATATCTAAACCCCGGTGATAAGATTTTAGATTTAGGATGTGGAAGTGGAAGAGATTCTAAATATTTCTTATCCAAAGGATACGAGGTGGTTTCAGTAGATGGTTCAATTGAGATGTGTCGCTTAGCTGCAAAGTATTTATGTAAAGAGGCACGGAATATTACTTTCAATGAACTTGATTATGTTGACGAGTTTAATGCAGTATGGGCATGCGCTTCATTATTGCATGTGGATTCAGGTGAACTGCTTGAGGTATTTGCTAGAATAAGAAAGGCGTTAAGGGATAAAGGTCTAATATACGCTTCATGGAAATATGGATATATGGAACATATTAACAATGGAAAATATTATACTGATTTGAACGAAAATTCACTTGTTGAGCTTTTTGATTCATCTTCTTTTAGTATCGAAAAATTATGGATAACTGAAGATAATCTTTTGCGCGGTGAAAAATGGATTAATATTATCGGTAAGAAATAAATGGTTTATTCTTATAACGCTTATATACTCAAAAATTAAAAGGCATCTTGTAAAAATTAAGCTGGTATTTTTAACGTACACCTCGTCGTGTAATGTATAATCAGAACCTACTAAAAGGAGCTGATTAACGAACACGAGGAGGTGTTTTTTATGTCTATGGAACATGAAGAATTGGTAAAGTGCTCCAATTGTGGAAATGAAGACGGCTTTGTTATTTGGCAGAGCCTTAATGCTACGCTTAATCCGGAGGCAAAAGCTGACATGATGGAAAGCTGCCTGTTTGAGCATAAGTGTCCGAAATGCGGTCATGTTGATAGTTACACATATGATCTTTTATATCATGACATGGAATCAATGTTTATGATTCAGCTTTGTGAATCGGAAGAACGTGTGGCAGATTATATTGCTATGTTTGATGATTTTTCTAAAAAGACAGATGACCTGATAAAAATGGATGATGAGTATAAACTGCGCTTGGTCGATTCTAGAAACAATCTTCGAGAGAAAGTTTGCATTTTTGACCATAGTCTAGATGACCGTGTAATAGAGATTATGAAGTTATTTATCAGGTTTGATATCTCCCAAGAGGATCCTGATCATGAGGTGGATGAAATCTTTTTGGAAATTAGTGATGATGTTCCATCAAGATTTGCTATATGTCTTACAGATGGACAATGGGGCAGTACACCATTTAATCAGGAGGTGTATGACAAAATTAAAGAAGAAATGATAGATCCGGAGGATGATGGAAAACGCGACTATATTGTAAATATGCAATGGGCTGGCGAATGCATACATAATATGGCAGAAAAACTAGATAAGTAGCTTTGGGTTTGGGGGTGAAAATGTTGGAAAAATACAAGTCTAACCTCAAGGAGTTAAGACTAGATGCTGGTCTAACCCTTGAGGAGTTGGCTGAAGCAACAGGCTTAGGCAAAAGAACAATCATTACCATAGAAAATGATGCAGGTGCTAATCCGTCAGTGGGTACGGTGAAGCGCCTTTTGGCGTATTTTGAGATTACATTTGAAGAGCTATATCCGTAAGCGAATTGTAAGGGAAAGTGCAAGATGCTGCACTTGTTGGTAGAGGTACTTTCTTTTATAATAAAAATACGAACAGGTGTTCGAGCAAGAATGAAGGGAGGAAATAGTTAAGTGAAAAATGTGGCAATGCGCGGTTGGCAATATCCTAGAGGGCGGACTCAGATATGCCGACTGCGAAAGGCGATTCATCAACGCCTTTTAGTACGGACTTGCAAAGGTGACAAATTTCCCTTTTCCTTTACAAGCACAAATTGTTTATTAACGCATTTGTATTGTAGAAGGAGAGACGATGAAAAAAATTAGTTTATATTGTAAAAAGTGTAAATGTAGTATGCGAGTCAGCTATACACTTTCAGGAAATTTGGAACAGCCGGTGTTGTCCGGCATTACTATGAAATGTCATCGCTGTAAAAGAGTTATGGCACTTAAGAACTACACAGAGGGCAAAATGCTTGCTCACACGGATAATAGCGATAAGCTATTTATCTAGTACCTGATCCGGTGGGATCATTAGAAATGGGAAAATTGAATGATGGCACTCATGATAAAGGAGACATTTAGTAACAAAACGTTGGCTTTTTTAGGATCGAAAGGAGGCAACGGAATGGGATATGGTGTCCCAGGCTATATGAATTAGATAAAGTGAGGAATTAAAATGAGTATTGGACAGAAAATAAGAATGGAAGCCAAAAAGCAGAACCTGAATTTTAAACAGCTTGCTATGAAAGCAGGAATGCCCTATACAAGCTTCTACTCGATCTTGAAACGAGACAGTCAACGTGTGTCCGCAGTAAGTTTATAAAAAGTAGCTAAGGCTTTAGGGGTTCCGATGGAATACTTTCTTGACGACGAGGCGACAACCGCAGTCTATAAAGTACAACTAAAGCCTGAGAAAAGGAAGAAAAAAGCTAAGAAAAAGAAGAAAGCTAAAAAAATCTAATCATTAAATCAAGATATTAGGTTGAGAAAAATGGGGAACCGGAGGCAGTTCGTTTTCGCGTTCCCCTTTATTTGTGTGCACGAAAATCGAACAAACCGTGGTTTTTAGGCTTTTGTTGATCCCCAGTATCAAAACAACAAATATGTCTGGCCCAGCAGATGCAGAGAGTGGGCCCGGCGGTGCGGCAGACCACTTATGCCAATCCGTCGTCAATGGGGTGGAGAGCGCAGACTCATGTAAAACAAAAGCGGCTCGGGGGACGTCCTATGTTGTGCTGTGTGTTTCGCCATGGATTAAATGGTAAGCCTGGACGGGAATGGGCGAAAGAAACATGCGGGAAACCGCCTTGAAGTGGACCTGCTGGAAGAGAATTTTTGATAGGGCAGGAAAGAGATAACTGAAATCAAAAGTATCCTTTATTTTTTGATTTTTCCTGAAAACAGGCTATCTCTGCCCTACGGATACAAAAGAAAAAAATTAAAAGACATGTACCGATCGCAAGAAAAAAGAATATTAATAAAATTTGATGTGGACAACTATGATAATATAATAATAAATTCAAAAAGGAGTAGTACCATGATAATTTCAAAGGAAATACGGATAAATGTTGGCCAAAATCTGCAAAAAAAAGAAGTAGTCTAAAAATTACATATTTCGAACTTTCAAAAAAGCTAAAAATCAGTGAAAGCATTTTAAAAAGAATCGAAACTGGTAAGTATTCTGAAATCACATTGAAACAAATTAAATATATTTCTGAATGTTTAAATATATCTTTAGATGAGATGTTATTTTTAAATAACAGTAAAAAAAATTATAGAGAAGGTGGAGATTCAGAATTGTGTCAACAGTATCTGAATTTAGACAATTTAGATAGAAGTAATAATAAAAGTGATATTAAAAAAATACTTAGTAAAATCGAAAAAGAAATATTGAGAAGACAGTTGAAACCACAATTATATCTTTCTAAAGATGAATATGAACTGATTAGTTATTACAATATGATTGAAAATCAAGTAACAAAATGGCAGGTTATTGGCAAACTGATAGAGCTAGGAAAAAAAGAAAATAAATATAATAACAACATAATATATATTGATTTCCATAACAGAAAAAAGCTATAGAGACACCTTAATGCAGCTTTTGAAAAAAATCCGTGAGTAATGTAAAATGAACTTAAACATCTGAAATTCGGAGGAATAACAATGAATATCATTATATGTGACGATGATAAGTCTGTTCCTGGATTTTTAATTCCATACATTAAGAGTATAGAAGATCACTATTCTGATATAGATACTTTTTATTTTAATAATGGAAAAGATTTAATAGAATGGTCAAAAAAGAATTCATCTAGAATTGATATCTTATTTATTGACATAGAAATGCCAACAATGGATGGATTAGAAACTGTCAAATTATTGCGAACAATGGGTAAAAACTGCATTATTATATATATTTCTTGTCATAGAGAGTATGTTTTCGATACACTTAATTATGAAATATTTAATTATTTAGTAAAGCCCTTAAATAGCGAGATTTTAATAGAGTGTTTGAATGCAGCAATCGAAAAATATAAAAAAAGTCATTATATACATGAAGTATATTGTGACGGAAGCCACTACTTTTTTCATTTAGATAATATTTATTATATAGAATCATTTCGAAGACAAGTGACCTATTATACTAAAACAGGAGAATATACAGTATTTGATCAAATTTCTAAGTTAGAAAAGATTTTTGAGCCATACGGTTTTTTAAGATCTCATAAAAGCTACCTTATTAATATGTCAAAAGTGATTCGCTATAAAGATTGTACGTTTTATTTAGTAGGAGGTGGAACGGCAATGATCAGTAATCGGCAACGTTCAGATATTTTAAAAAAGTATTATGAATACATTAAAAAAAGAGTTTTTTAGGATAGAGTTTTGCCACAATAGATGTATTCATTACAAAAAACATTGCGTTTGTGTAGGTTATGAAAGCTGTATAAAGATAAGTAGCTAATAAAATAGTTTAAAAAGAGGATGGAAAAATGAACAACAAGTTAATAAAAAACAGAAAAATTTTATTAATACTCATAGCTATAGTAATCGTAATTGCAATAATAACGAGCTATAGCATTTTCAATGCAATGAACAGTCCTGAGAAGGTTTTAAACAAATATATTGAAGCTGTAAATCAACGTGATTATGAGCGAATGTATGCCTTGACGAGTGACAAAGAAAAAAATGAAGATCGTAAGACTCAATTTATCGAAAAAAACAAAAATATTTATGAAGGAATTAACGGTCAAAATATGGCTGTTAAGGAGATTCGCAGTATTCAAAAGGTAAAATCAAATTATCAAATTATTGATTATGGATTTACGATGGATACACTTGCCGGACCAATCACCGAGTGGGGTGTTGTGAGATTTCAAAAAAATGGTATTTTCAAGCCTTATCAAATTGTGTGGGAGCCCTCTGTTATTTTGCCGGAATTGCAGAAAGATGGAACTGTTACCGTCACGGAGGAGCCAGCGAAGCGGGGAGATATCATAGATCGAAATGGGAATCCCTTAGCGACCACCGGTGTTGCTTCCGCCGTTGGGCTGGTGCCTGGAAAGATGAACGCCGAAACCAGGGATGCCGACTTTACAAAGCTGGCGGAGCTTTTGAGTATGACCGTCGAAGCAATCCAGACAGCACTGTCGGCAGAATGGGTTACTGATGATACTTTTGTCCCAGTTAAAACCATTGCAGGCGGAAATACCGCGCTGGAGACAGAACTTCTGAAGATACCAGGGGTGATGATTAATGATGAAAGCGTCCGTTTTTATCCTTATGGCAAAAAAACATCGCATTTGACCGGTTATATTCAGGGAATCAGCGCAGAGGAACTGGCAGAAAAAAAGGATGAAGACTATACAGAAAACAGTGTGATTGGAAAAAGCGGGCTGGAAAGACTTTATGATGAACGATTGCGTGGGGAGGATGGTATAACAATTACAGTAAATCAAACCTATCCTGAATCGAATATGATAGCAAAGGAAGTCATAAAAAGTAAAGAACCTGTGCGAGGAAAAGATGTCAAAACAACGATTGATATTAACCTTCAGAACACCTTGTACGACCAGTTTGCCGCAGATAAAAGCTGTTCGGTCGCTATAAACCCTAAAACAGGTGAGGTACTGGCTCTTGTGAGTACACCAACTTACGATGCCAATACATTTATTTTAGGGCTCAGCGACGAGAAGTGGCATGCGCTAAATGCCGATCCGGCTAATCCGCTGTTCAGTCGATTTGAGTCCATCTACGTGCCTGGTTCATCTTTTAAACCAGTGACAGCAGCCGCAGGTCTTGAAACTGGAGCTTTTACCGCGGATGAGGACTTTGGGCCAAGCGGATTAGTCTGGCAGCAGGACAGCAGTTGGGAGGATTTTAACATCACGACATTGGAGGAATACAGCGGGCCTGCGAATCTGGAAAATGCGCTGGTTTATTCCGATAATATTTATTTTGCTAAAGCTGCTTTAAAAATCGGCGGGGACCGTTTTGCCGACACGCTGAAAAAATTAGGCTTCGGCGAGACCATTCCCATTGACTTGGATATGTCCCCTTCCCAGATATCGGAAAGCGGAGGATTTGACAATGAAGCCCAGCTGGCGGCCAGCGGCTTTGGGCAGGGACAAATTTTAGTCAATCCGCTGCATATGGCGTCCATTTATTCGTCTTTTACAAATGATGGCAGTATGATAAAGCCCTATATTGAATACAAAGAAAATATACAGCCAGAGTATTGGAAGGAGCAAGTCATCTCAAAAGATATCAGCGACATCATCCGTAACGACCTGATCCAAGTAGTGGAAAATCCGGCGGGCACAGGACATGAGGCCAGGATAGAGGGGATGAGCATCGCTGGAAAAACAGGCACAGCCGAAATCAAGGCATCCCAGGATGACGTCACTGGTACAGAACTTGGGTGGTTCAATGCCTTTATTGCAGACTCGGCCAGCAGTCAGCAACTGATGGTGGTCAGTATGGTTGAAGATGTGAAGGATCGTGGCGGCAGTCATTATTTAGTGCCTAAGATAAAGGCGGTATTCCAATCGCTCATTTCGTAATCGAGACAACTGACCTTTAACCAAAGCGTGTTTGAATACTTGATTTTGTCCATTAAACAAAATATAATTGATTATAGTTTGATAATATAAAAAATGTGAGGAAAATCATGTATCAAAGAATATTGGCTTTGCTTCAGCAAAACAGATTATCAGCTCGTAAGTTAGAAATACAGCTGAAGTTTGCAAAAGGAACAATCGGACGAATGAAGGATCACTCACCTTCAATTGAAAAGGTAGCTAAAGTAGCGGCTTATTTTAATGTAACAATGGAATACTTGTATTACGGTACCGATATTACGACAGAGAGAGACGAGAAAGACCCGATGATAAGGAAAAATAAAGAAGATACTCTTGCTATTTTGGATTCTTTTACAGATATCAGAGATCAATCTATATTCGTTGGAAGAATTAGTATTATTGCGGAGCAAATGCTAAGTGAGAGGAGCTATGAAAATGTTAATGCGCAATTTATCAAATAGGGCTAATAAAATCCGTTTATTTTTTTAGCAGATAGCGCATCCAATTCTATAATGTTGTTGCTGTACAAAATATTTTCTATAACCTTATGTTTTTGGCCAAATTATTCTTGAGAATGGAATCTTTGAAATGCTGGGGTTTGGTTAGTAGACACGCTCTAAAAATGGTTGAGAAGTATACTAAAAAATAAAGCCGGATTTCTGAGGGAGTAAATTTAGATGGATGATAAGTTGCTATTTAAAATTATTTTATCAACGGATAAAAAGGAACGGAAACACTTTTCAGAAGCCATGTTTTGGGGCGATATGGCTTATCGAACCGCCAAAGAGAAACGGAAATTAAAAATGGGCATAAAATATATTTTCATCGTTACCCCTATATTCCTTGTATTATTTCCGATTCTTGTTTTTACCAATAGTATTCAATGGTTGAACCTAATTATGCTTGGTTTCGTGTTATATTGTCTATTTCTTGCCCTGCTGGTTCCATGCGGCGATTACTATCTGATAGAATTTAAATCGATAGTCGGACGCAAAAAGGGTCTCATTGATGAACCCTTTGATTGTATTGACTTTTATGATGATTATATAAGATATAATGGATTAGATAAAACTGGATATAAAGGATTTAATTTTAAAGAAATACGACACTGCTTCTATTTAAAATTTATTTTGTATGAAAATAAAAAGACAAAACTTGAGGGGTTCTTTTTATTGAAATATCAGGATATTGAGAAAAGCGGTGTTGATATTGATCCCTTTCGTGACTTTCTGTGTGAGAAAGCCAATGTTTCTAATGAATGAAGCATTGGATTTCGTTTTGAGATTGGTGTTGATTTCGATATGTGTGACATTCACCAAAACCACATCAGGTCGAAGATAGCTAGCCGCTTCTACTTTCCAATATCGGTATTGATTACTTCCACGCTATTCCATTTCAAGCTGCTTTTTAAACACACGGATTCTCCCTCTTTTTTTGTGTATCCCAAAAAGCTAAACTTTTAAAGCTGACTTTTTTGACAATCTTAATTTCTTGTATTATAGTAAAAAAGTATTAATTAAAGAAAGTTTATGCTTGTTTAGTTTTGTAATATACTTTGTAAGGATAATTTACTGAAAAGGAGATTTACTATGGAATTATTATATATAAACGAACAGCGATTTACTGAAGAAGAAGCAAACGAGATCAGTATGAAATATTTAAAATTCCCGAACAGAGGCAAAAAAATTACTCTTTTTATAATATTTTTATTACTTGATTACTTATTATTTAAACAAATAGATCCGTTTACTCTGTCATTCTACTCTGTGCTCTTTTATTTCTGCCTGGTTTTCGGGGGGGTAGGTTTAGTGTATCTCCTTTTTTCCAAATATATTAACTTTGTATTAGCGAAAAAAATAGCAGTTTCAAAAAGGAAAAAATGGAAAGAATCTGGATTTACCCCAAGAGGCAGAATCCTTTTTTATGAGGACTATATTATTAATGAATCCGTTCTCTTTAATGATTCTGAAGAAATTATCGAGATAAAAAACAAAAAATATCAATATTCTGATATTACAAGTCTGCGTAATGAGGATGAAGGGAAGATATGGATTGTTTATTTTGGATATTCTTTTTTTGTAATTCATAGAAGAGGCTTTATTCAAGGATCGCCAGACGATTTTAAAAAATTTATCAACTCAAAAATTATGGTTAATAGGTTAAATTCTATAACTAAATAGGAAACAGTGAGAAAATTCTACTATGGAAAAACACGAAATATATTTGCTGGCAGCGTAAAACTGCCAGTGAGTTAAACCCACTGGCAGAAATTTTTATTTTTTTAATTGTCTATTTGACGGGGATCGGTTCATCATTAAAGTGACAGCCCTTGTTTGTTACATAGCAGGTAAAGCCCAAACTTTGGTTAAAAATTCTCCAAAAGATGGAAGAAAAGTTGGTATACCGGCAATTAAACCTGGTCCAATAAGAGGAACAAATAAAAGTAATCCGACAGTAACTAAAACAGCATATCCGTACTCATTCACTGTCGCCATTTCAGGCATTGCGCCTGCTGCGGGATTGGCCGTCATTTTAATCTCAAAATATACTGTTTCAGTATCCGTTGGACTTTTATGAACGATCTGTTCAACCAGGATACCAAATGACGGTAAGCCACCCTGTACATCAAAAGAGACTGTGACCGAACCTTTTCCAATTGTATTTGCAAGCTCAACCGAAGCGGATAAAAATCCATCATTACCAAACGCGAGCTTTGTATCCGAAGTAAAGCCTTTGTAGATTTCTTGAGCGTGATCAAGTTCTAGTTTGTCAAAAACACCATTCTCAATTTCAATGACTGATTTCTGATTATCGGGTATATCTGCTAAATTTACAATTGGATTAAAGTTACCTTCAATCCCCATCTTATAAAAAACATTGAAATAAGTGGTAAAAATCGTATAGGTGTTATTCCATTCCCAGCCGATCGGTCTCAAATTAAAGGATACTAACATGCTTTCAGCAAGTTTTCGCACAAGATCACTTGAATCGTAATTTGAAACACCCGCATCTCTGCCTGATGCCGTAACTTTGTCGATATCCATTGCGCCGTAGCCACTGCCGATTGAAGTTTCATAGTATTGATCGAAAGCCCAGTTTTCCGGGATTCGCTGGCCAATGTTTCCTGAAAATCCTGTTGACATATCTGCCACATAGCTCTTTTCTGCATAACCTGCATTCGAAATAGCAGTACATGCATATCTGGGACCATAAATACCAACTTTATAGCTTCCAATACTCGCTTTTACACCTCTAAAATAGGGCACTACATTACTATTGACCTCAAAATCATATACATCAAAATCAACTGCAAAATAGATTACTGTTCCATTCGGCAAACCTAAATTTTCGGCAGCTTCTACCGCGTAAGCAGCATCTGCCCGGCCTTGAGCATAGTTAAAATATCCCGCTTCTGTTACATCATAATCACAGTTCAATATGTCTTTTCCTGAACGTTCAAAGATTGGGATATAATTTAATCCTGCAATTCTCATATTATTAAGTTCAGTTCTGGAAACAGACCAATAGCCTGTCAGATAACGACCCACGTAGTTAATCCCATTTGCCTTTAAATTAAGTGCACGTTCCAAAGTAATTCTATCAGTACAATCACAGGCATTGCAGCTGCGGTCCACATTTCCTTTGCTGACAAGTAAAGCCGCCCAAGTCGACAAGCCAACCCATCCATCGGCCTCCAATGCCATCAGGCTCTG
>NZ_QUDF01000008.1:0-209914 GCF_003477535.1 Eubacterium sp. AM05-23 | reverse complement strand
GTGAGTGTGAAGGTGGTGAAGGTGATTCAGAGTTATGCGGGGATTGTGAAGAAAACGACATGGCATCAACCATGAACAGAATAGAAGAATAAAAGAAGGGAGATTCGATGGAAAACGAGAAACGAGACTATCAGGTATGTACCAACTGTGTCATGGATACCACCGATTCAAAGATTACCTTTGATGAGAAAGGTGTGTGTGACCATTGCCGTAACTTTGAAAAAAATATACGTCCTTACTGGAATCCCAATGAAAATAGAATGGACGAACTTCAAAAAATAGCCGATAAAATTCGAAAAGCTGGAAAGGGACATGATTATGACTGTATTCTCGGATTAAGCGGCGGCGCAGACAGCTCCTATCTGGCTTATATTGCAAAAGAAGTGATGCATTTAAGACCACTGGCTTTTGTGGTGGATACCGGTTGGAATTTAAATGTGGCAGTAGAAAATATTGAAAAGATTGTAAAAGGTCTGGAGCTTGATATGTATACTGAGGTAATCAATTGGAAGGAAATGGCAGATCTCCAACTGTCCTTTTTCAAGGCTCAGATCTCTTCACAGGATTTTTTACAGGATCATGCTATTTTTGCAAGCTTATACAATTATGCAACAAAACATCATATCAAGTATGTCCTTACAGGAAGTAATAATGCTACGGAATTCATTCGCCCGCCTGTTGAATGGATTTATATGAATGATATAAGAATGATGCGAGATATCCATAATAAATACGGCAGAATCCCTTTAAAGACCTTTCCGCAGTGTGGCATGTTTAAGTACCGATTGCTTTATAAATATATCTATGGCATGGAGAGAGTCTATCCCCTAGATTATGTGGTTTATAACAAAGCAGAGGCAGAGATCATGCTCCATGAAAAATATGGCTGGGAGAGATATGAAAATAAACACTATGAAAATGTGTTTACCCGGTTCTTCGAAGGTTATTATTTACCGACAAAGTTTGGATTTGACACCAGAAAAAATGTCTATTCCAACCAGATATTAGCAGGTACCATGACTCGGGATGAAGCGATTGAACTCCTGAAACAGCCAGCCTATGATCCGGATATGATGGAACAGGATAAAGAATATATTGCCAAAAAGCTCGGCATATCAACAGAAGAATTTGAAAAAATTATTGCCGGAGAGAACAAGACACCTCAGGACTATAAAAATACTTTCTGGTTAATCAAGCTGGCAGTGAAAGCCTGTAAGCTTCTCGGCATTGAAAATAGAAATATAAGGTAGGAGAGTATGGTCGCAATTATAGATTACGGTTTAGGAAACCTTGGCTCCATTGCTAACATGCTTAAAGCGATCGGAGAAAAAACGATTGTTACAAGTGACGCAGAAAAAATACATAATGCAGAAAGGCTTATCCTTCCGGGGGTTGGCGCTTTTGATGCCGGTATGGAGCAGCTTGAAAAAAGAGGGCTCGACTCAGTTATTCAGCGCGAGGTAGCGAGTGGCAAGCCAATACTCGGGATATGCCTTGGGATGCAGCTGCTTGGACGCAAAAGCGAAGAAGGAAAAAAAGCAGGGTTAGGACTAATTCCCTTTGACAATGTGCGATTTGACTTTTCAAATATTGATGAGAACCTTAGAAAACAGTTAAAAATCCCGCATATGGGCTGGGATATTGTCGCGTTCAAAAAGAACGTTCCTCTGCTTCAGGATATTCAGGGCACTCAGCGGTACTACTTTGTCCATTCTTATCACGCCGTATGCGACAGCGAGGAAAACGTCCTGATGACCTGTGACTATGGCTATGAATTTGCAGCCTCCGTTTTCAAAGACAATGTTTATGGCGCTCAGTTTCATCCCGAAAAGAGTCACGATTTTGGCATGAAGATTTTTGAGAACTTTGTCAGGAGGTGCTAGGAATGTTTACGAGACCGAGAATTATCCCTGTGCTTCTGATTGATGACCGGGATTTAATCAAAACAATAAATTTTAAGCAGCCAACCTATCTGGGGGATCCTGTCAATGCGGTTAAAATTTTTAACCGAAAAAGAATTGATGAGCTTTCGATTCTGGATATCTCTGCAACAAAGCGAAACACAGAGCCCGACTTTGAATTGCTTGAAGATATTGCAAGCCAGGCCTTTATGCCGCTGAGCTATGGTGGCGGCATAAAAACGATTGAGCAGATTCGAAAGCTGCTTGCGATCGGATATGAAAAGATCGTCATCAATACCGCTCTGGTTGAAAATCCAAACCTTGTAACAGAAGCCGTCAAACTGGCCGGAAGTCAAAGTGTGGTGGCCTCCATTGATGCTAAGCTGGTGAAGGGTAATTACAAATGTGTGATCGGTGACGGACAGGAGACGATTGACATAACTCCATCAGATCTTGCGAAAAGAGCCGAACAGCTTGGCGTTGGTGAAATTTTTATTAACTCGATCGACTGCGATGGTATGATGCAGGGATATGATATTAAGCTGGTAAAAGATGTTACATCAGCAGTTTCGGTTCCGGTTACAGCATGCGGCGGCGCAGGTGGTATTGAAGATTTAAAGGTTGTTTTGAAGGAAGGCCACGCTCATGCAGCGGCTGGTGGGAGTATGTTTGTTTACTACGGAAGACTAAAAGCGGTATTGATTACTGCGCCCAGTGAAGATGAATTGATAAAAGCCGGTATTTATTCGGTTTAGGGAGAGACGAAAGAGTGAGAGTATTACAGATTGATGTCAACTGTAAGTCAGGAAGTACCGGGAAAATTGCTTATGATTTACATACACAGCTCATAAAAGATGGGCATATCTCCGCTGTTTGCTATGGCAGAGGCGAAAAGATCAATGAGCCGAATATCTATAAATTTGGCTATGATCTGGAAACAAAGATTCATGCGGGCCTAACACGGATGACTGGTCTGACAGGATGCTACTCTTATTTTTCAACCAAACGACTCTTGAAATTTATGAGAGCGTTCAGGCCGGATGTGGTACATATCCACGAGTTGCACGCCTATTTTGTGAATCTAAAGCCAGTGATCAGATACCTGAAAGAAAAGAAAATCAAAACGATTTGGACCTTTCACTGTGAATTTATGTATACCGGAAAGTGTGGATATGCCTATGAATGTGAAAACTGGAAGACCGAGTGTGGAAAATGTCCTCATTTAAAAGATTATCCCAAAAGTTTCTTCTTTGATTTTACAAAAAAGATGTTCAGGGATAAAAAGAACCTGCTGTCTGATTTTGAAAATCTTACCATTATTACGCCCTCCCAGTGGCTGGCAGACCGGGCGAAACAATCCTTTTTGGGGGACAAAGGTATACAGGTGATCCATAATGGAGTGGATACAGAAAATGTGTTTTATCCTAGAAATTTTGAGCATCTAAAAAAAAGGCATCATTTAACCGATGAAAAAATTATTTTAGCCGTTGCTCCAGATCTTATGAGTGAAAGAAAAGGTGGAAGATATGTGGTAGAGTTGGCTGAAATGATGAAGGGTGAGAATGTCAAATTTATTCTGATTGGTGTTGAAGATTTAAGTGAAAAATTTCCAGACAACGTGATTGCTTTGGGACGCACAGATAATCAGATCGAACTGGCAGAGTATTATTCGATGGCGGATGTGTTTGTTATATGCAGCGAACGCGAAAACTTTCCGACCACTTGTGTTGAAGCGATATGCTGTGGGACGCCGGTTTGTGGATTTGATGTAGGGGGAACAAAAGAGACTACACCTGTAAATTTTGGATTATTTGTAAACTATGGTGATTTAAATAATTTAAAAATAAAAACAATAAAAGGAATTAATGTTGTTAATAATAGAGCTAAATATTTTGAATTTGAACGGTTGAATTATTCTCGCAAGAATATGTATCTTAAATATAAAGATTTTTATACTAAAAATAACTGAACGGAGTAATTATGTCATTTGTTTTTCTTTTATTAAATGGAGTAGGGTTATATATTTTCTTTTATTTAAAAACAAAAGATATTCTAAATCCTTTTAGTCTTTTTTTAATTATTTGGTTTACTGTTTCCGGATTAGCTTGTATACATTTAAGTAATTTGCAAACAAAGTGGAATTTAGAAATGTATGCAGTTGTATGTTTAAGTGGATATTCAATAGCATTGGTTGGAATAGTAAAAACTAGTGGTAAGCAAAATAACTTTTGGTATAATCAAAAAAGTTTCAATATTAACGTTGTTTATAAAGCCCTAACAAAATTAATTTTTTTCTGTGCTTTGTACTGCGCCTTTTTAGAATGGAGAGAACAAAACTATTTATTACCCGGTCTTTTGTCTAATCAATTTATAGGTGATGCCAAAGATCTAGTAGTGGCATTAAAAGGAATACATTATGGGGCATACTTATTGCCTTATTGCTCAGTTTTTTCTTTTTTTGAATTAATTTATGATGAAAATAAAAGAGTTAAAGAAAATATATATAATATTTTTGTTATTCTAATTGGTATTTTTTATTCATATGCAGTAATTATCTCAAGAGGGACATTACTTGATATGGCTATAGCTTTCCTTTTGATCTATCATTCTAAATATAAAATAAAACCTAAAATGCTTATTATTTTATTAATAGTGTTATTAACGGGTTTTGTAATAATATCCCAAATGAGGTTAAATGAAGGATCATTAGTATTTAATGCAATATCTCAAAATAGTACATTTAGTTCTATATATACTTATTTAACATTTGGCTATCAAAATTTATTACAATTAATAAACAAAGGTTCGCCTTATACCTTGGTTATTTATACATTTAAACCTATTTTGTATTTTTGGAACCTAAACATTGAAAATTATTTTATCAATTATACATTAATGTTTTTTAATTCAAAAACTTTTTTATATGGATTCTATCATGACTTAGGGTTAATCGGCATAATAGTATATCCAATGCTAATTTTTTCTTTTATAGGTGTAATCTATAAAAAAGCAAAGGAATACCCTTCCTATATTTTGTTATTAGCGCTATTGCAAAAAGCAATATATATGTCTTTCTTTGGAAATTATTTTACTGGTGAATTCATCATAATGTGGCCTTATATTATCACCGTAGTCTTAATATGGGTATTGCAAAAAAATGTGGAGAAATAAATGAATGTTGACTTTGTGTTGTTTTACGAAATAGAAGTAAGAGAGTTAGAGTCTTTAGTCGTTTTAAAAAAATATTTAGAAAAAAAAGGATATTCAGTGGTTATAAGTGATAGTTACGGTCCAGAGTACTTAAAAACAATATTAAAATATCAACCTATGGTGGTTGTTGTACCTTGGTTACGCAACACTGATAATATAATAAGATTTTGTAGTTTTAAGAATAAAATAAATAAAATTGTAAATTTGCAATGGGAACAAATTTATAGTAATCGGACTTTAAAAAATGGTATAGGAGAAATTAAAGGAATTGCAAAAAATGCATATCATATTTGTTGGGGAGAGGTAACAAAAAGTAGATTAAATTACCTCGAAGATTCCAAGTTACTTTTATCAGGAGCAATACAACTCGATTTTTGTAGAAATGAATTTTCTGAGTACTATTTAAATAAAAATGAATTAAGTGAAAAATATAATTTGGATATTAAAAAAAAGTGGTGTATTTTTATTTCAAGTTTTTCATATGCGACTTTGTCGAAAAAAAGATTAGATGAAATTAAAAATACTTACTGTGATATGAATGATTTTGTGCTTATATCTCAAAAAAGTAGAGAAATGATAATAAGTTGGATTACTGATCTATTAAGAAGTAATAAGCAGATAGAATTTATTTATAGACCACATCCATTGGAGACTATTGATGAATATTTGAAGAAAATTTCTTTAAAATATAAAAATTTTCATGTGATTGATAATTTAACAGTAAAACAATGGATAAAAGTTTGTGATATCATCAATAATTGGTTTAGTACTTCAATCGCGGAGATTTATTATATGAATAAAGCTTGCAATATTTTAAGGCCATTAAAAATACCAGAAGATTTGGAAGTGGAAATTATGAATGAAGCGCGTTTTATAACTAAAAAAGAAGAATTTATAAAAAATATTGATGAAGAAGATAACTCAATGTTTCCCATAGATCATAAAGTAATAGAAAACTATTACAAAAATAGCGGCAAAATTCCTGTCTATCAAGTATTGGGTGATTTTATTATTGAATTATTGAATAAAAATAATGGAGATGATTTTGAAATTAAAAAAAGAGATATCATGAGTTATAGAATTCGAAACGTTTCAAGTTCGTTCTATTCTTTAGCTTGTTTAGTAGTAAAAACATTTAAAATAAAAATAAGTAAATATATAAAAAACCAAAAATTAAAAAGGATCTTTAAAAATATGGAGCAATATATTGGAATAGAGAAACGAATAAGTGCTATAGAAAAAAAAAATAAAGAATATTTAGAGGAATAAAATGAAAAAAATACTTATCACCGGTGCTGATGGCTTTATCGGCAGCCACCTAACCGAAGCCCTACTCGAAGCAGGCTACAACGTTAAAGCCTTTGTCTACTACAATTCATTCAACAACTGGGGATGGCTGGACACCATCCCTAAGGAAAAAATGGATCAAATTGAGATTTTTACCGGCGATATCCGTGACCCAAACGGTGTCCGAACTGCCATGAAAGGTGTGGACATGGTCTTTCATTTGGCTGCTTTGATCGCTATCCCATTCAGCTATCATTCACCGGATTCCTATGTAGATACGAATATCAAGGGGACGTTAAATATCCTGCAGGCAGCCAGAGATTTGAAAACCAGCCGGGTTTTGGTAACATCCACTTCCGAGGTTTACGGAACTGCCAGGTACGTGCCCATTGACGAGCACCACCCTTTCCAGGGTCAATCGCCCTACTCGGCCACTAAGATCGGCGCAGATCGTCTGGCAGAAAGCTTCTACCGCAGTTTTGACATGCCAATTTCCATTGTGCGCCCCTTTAACACTTATGGTCCAAGGCAGTCCGCCAGAGCCGTTATTCCAACGATCATCAGCCAGCTCTTGGCAGGTAAAGAGGAGATCAAATTAGGTTCGCTTACACCGACCCGGGATTTTAATTTTGTTAAAGACACCGCCAATGGGTTTATTAAAGTTGCTGAGTCGGATAGAACGATTGGCGAGGAAATCAATATTGCGACACAGCAGGAAATCTCTATCGGTGAGCTGGCACAGGAAATCATTAACCAGATTAATCCAAATGCAAAAATTGTATGTGAAGAACAGCGTCTCCGGCCAGAAAAAAGTGAAGTCAATCGGTTGCTCGGTTCCAATGAAAAAATCATGCGCTTAACCAATTGGAAACCCCAGTATACCTTTAAACAAGGGATTGAGGAAACCATCAAGTGGATGCGTGAAAACCTGGATGCCTATAAAACCGACATTTACAACGTATAAGGAAGTGTGACATGAAACCATTTATCCCATTATCCGTTCCAAACATCAAAGGCAATGAAATCCAATATGTGACCGACGCCCTTGAAAGAGAGTGGGTCTCCACGGGCGGCGCTTACATCGACCGGTTTGAAAAAGAGATCGCCGACTATCTGAATGTGGATACAGCTGTTGCCTGCCAGAGTGGGACTGCTGGCCTCCATCTGGCACTGCTTCTTTCAGGCGTCACCGCTGACGATCTGGTTATTGTGCCGACCTTAACCTTTATAGCTGCCGTCAATCCCGTGAAATACATAGGCGCTGCACCGGTTTTTATGGACTGTGATAACAGCCTTTGTATGGACATGGACAAGTTTCAGCGCTTTTGCGAAGAAGAATGCAAATTACAAGATGAAGAGCTGATTCATCTTAAGACACAAAAGCATGTAAAAGCAGCAATTGTGGTTCATGTTTTTGGAAACATGGCCGATATGGAAAAAGCCGTCATGATTGCGGACAAGTACCACCTGGTTCTCATTGAAGACGCAACCGAAGCATTAGGGTCATATTATACAAAAGGAGACTTTGCCGGAAGATATGCCGGAACCATTGGCGATATTGGCGTTTACTCTTTTAACGGTAACAAAATTATTACTACCGGTGGTGGTGGAATGATGGTCACCAAGGATCCTGTGTTGAGCCAAAGAGCAAGGTATCTCTCAACCCAGGCCAAAAACGACGCCATCAACTTTATCCACGGCGATGTGGGCTATAACTACCGTATGACCAATCTGCAGGCAGCTGTCGGGGTCGCTCAGCTTGAAAAGCTCAATGATTTTATTGTGGTTAAAAAGGTAAACTACCAACACTATAAAGAGGGCATTCGAACACTGGATGGTCTTCAGTTGCTGCCTTTTAACAAAGCCATCGAGCCGAATTACTGGTTTTACAGCCTGTATATAGAAGATTTAGAAAAATATTCAAAAGAGACAATCATCGAAAGGCTGTCCGAAAATAATATCCAGACAAGACCCATCTGGGGCTTGATTCATGAACAAAAGCCCTACCAGAAGGGTAGGACTTTCGAAATCGAAAAAGCAAAAGATTATCACAAGCGTATTGTCAATCTGCCCTGTAGCAGTAACCTGACTGCAAAGGAAGTGGATCGAGTGCTTGAAACCCTCAGTAATATAAAATAACAACGGGAGACCACCATGCATTTTCAGGATCTATTTATTAACGAAAACAAAACCGTTCTCAAGGCCATGAAACAACTGGACACCGTGAGCAAGGGCATCCTTTATCTGGTGGACGAAAAGAGCCGGCTCCTGGCAGCGTTAACCGATGGGGATATTCGCAGACACCTGTTGAAAGGTGGACAACTGCAAGAGTCTATCAAAGCGATTGCTAATTACAGCCCGAAATATATTTTCGTTGAGGACAGAGAGCAGGCACAGCAGGCCATGCGTGAAAAGCATATTCTCTCCATCCCGATTGTGGATCATGAGAAAGTTATAAAGGGAATCTGTTTTTTGAACAATGGCGCGTTGGAGGAGAGACAAAAGCTTAAATTGCCGGTAGTCATGATGGCAGGAGGGAAGGGCACACGGCTGTATCCTTACACCAAGGTTTTGCCTAAGCCCCTCATTCCCATTGGCGATCTCCCCATCGCGGAGCATATCATCAATCGGTTTATGGACTTTGGCTGTGACGCGTTTCATCTGATCGTCAATCATAAAAAGCAAATGATCAAAGCTTACTTTGCCGAAACGGAGATAGCAGGCCAGATTACTTACTATGACGAGACCGAGCCTTTAGGTACAGGAGGGGGTCTCAGCCTGTTAAAGGGAAAAATCCACCAGCCCTTTTTCCTGACAAACTGTGACATTATTGTCAAAGCCGATTACAGTGATATTCTGGATTTTCACAGAAAAAACGGCAATACCATCACCATTGTCTGCGCCTACAAGCATTTTACCATCCCTTACGGTGTTATCACCATGGGGGAAGGCGGCGATATTGCGGATATGATTGAAAAACCCGAGTATTCCTTCTTGACCAACACCGGTTTTTATCTTGTAGAGCCTGAAGTTTTAGAGGATATTGAGGAGCATGTCAGCATCGGCTTTCCAGACATTGTTGAGAAACAGCGGGAGCAGGGCAAAAAAGTGGCCATTTATCCCGTGAGCGAGAAATCCTGGATGGATATGGGGCAGCTTGAGGAGATGGAAGAAATGCGGAAAGACTTGGGCGTATAGACTTAATCAATAAAAATGGGCTACGTCGATAAGAGGTTTATAATAATGAAAGATATTGTAATATTAGGCTCTGGTGGATTTGCATCAGAAGTAGAATGGTTAATTGAAAGAATTAATCAAAACGAAAAAACATGGAATTTTATTGGTTTTGTTGACCAGGAAAAAAATGCAGAAAAAGTAATTGGTGATGATCAATGGCTGATTAATCAAAAACATCCAATATACGCAGTGTGTGCTGTTGGAAATGCTAAGTTGCGAGAAAAAATCATATCAAAAATATCTGTCAATCAACAAGTGTCTTTTCCCACCTTGATTGATCCATCTGTGATCTATTCAGATTCGAATTTTTTTGGTAAAGGGTGCATCGTTTGTGCAAGTTCAATCATTACTGTTAATGCAGTAATCGGAAACCATGTTATCATTAATTTGGACTCAACTGTTGGTCATTCAGCTATTCTTGAGGATTACTGCACCTTATACCCAAGCGTTAATATTTCAGGAAATGTGAACATTCGTAAAAATGTTGAAATTGGAACAGGCGCTAATATTATTCAAGGTGTAAAAATTGGTGAGAGCACGATTATAGGGGCTGGATCTGTTGTTGTTAAAGACTTGCCAGATAACTGTACCGCTGTGGGAGCACCGGCAAAACCGATTAAGAGACATTAGGAGTTTATATGAAAGTATATATCATCGCGGAAGCAGGCGTCAATCACAATGGAAGTTTAAAACTGGCAAAAGAAATGGTTATTAAAGCCAGAGAGTCTGGCGCAGATGCCATCAAGTTTCAAACCTTTAAATCAGAGCGTGTTGTATCTTCTTTGGCCAAGAAAGCAGCATATCAGATTAAAAATACCGGCAGTGCCGATGAAAGCCAGTTAGAAATGGTCAAAAAACTGGAGTTAAGCTTTGATGATTTTCGGGAGCTTCAGGATTTCTCAAAAGAAAAAGGCATTCAGTTTTTGTCCACCCCCTTTGATCTTGAAAGCATAGACTTTTTAAACCAGCTGGATATGCCCTTTTGGAAACTGCCGTCGGGCGAAGTTACAAACTATCCCTATCTGGTTAAAATCGCCCAGACTCATAAGAATATTGTCATGTCCACCGGCATGTGTACCTTGGATGAAATCGACGAGGCCCTCGCCGTGCTAAGAGAGAACGGTGCGGGTAAAATATCTCTTTTACACTGTAATACCGAGTATCCGACGCCCATGGAGGATGTCAATCTTAAAGCGATGGAAACCTTAAAAAAAGAATTTAATACGCCTATAGGTTACTCCGACCATACAAAAGGCATTGAGGTTCCCATCGCGGCGGTTGCCATGGGAGCGACGATTATCGAAAAACATTTTACCTTAGACCGTAATATGGAAGGCCCCGACCACAAAGCCAGTCTGGAACCATCCGAGCTCAAGGTGATGGTTCAGGCTATCCGCAATATTGAAAAAGCCATTGGAACCGGGGATAAAAAGCCAACACCTTCAGAGATTAAAAATATGGCGATTGCCCGAAAGAGTATTGTCGCCAGCCAGCCCATTAAAAAAGGAGAGGTTTTTACAGAACAAAACATTACCACCAAACGCCCCGGAACTGGTATCAGCGCCATGCGGTGGCGCCAGGTTCTCGATCAGAAAGCAACACGTGACTTTTCAGAGGATGAGTTGATTGAAGTATGAAAAAAATATGTATTGTTACCGCAACACGGGCAGAGTATGGCCTCTTAAGTCCTGTTATCAAAAAATTGGATCAAAATCCCTGTTTTGATGTACTAGTCATCGCAACAGGTGCCCATCTCTCGCCAGAGTTTGGTTTAACCTACCGTGAAATTGAAAAAGATAAGATTGTCATTGATCAGAAAATCGAGATTCTCATGAGCTCTGACACGCCAGTCTCCATCTCCAAAAGCATGGGTCTGGCCATGATCAGCTTTGCAGAGTATTTTGACCGTACCAATCCTGATATGCTCATTGTTTTAGGTGACCGTTACGAAACCCTAGCTGTTTGCTGTGCCGCCATGAACGCGCAGATTCCCATTGCGCATTTATACGGCGGAGAGACAACCGAGGGGGCCATTGATGAGAGCATCCGCCACGCAATCACTAAAATGAGCTATTTGCATTTTACCAGTACTGAGGAATACCGAAAGCGGGTGATCCAGCTAGGCGAAGCGCCTGAACGTGTCTTTAAAGTCGGCGCCATGGGAGTCGAAAATATTCTTTCGATAAAGCTGCTCTCAAAAGAAGCACTGGAGGCGAGTATTACGTTAAAACTGGATAAGCCCTACGCAGTGATTACCTTCCACCCCGTCACCTTAGAAAAAAACCAGGTTGAACAACAATTTGACGCCCTGTTAAGTGCCTGTGATGCCCATCCGGAGATGCAGTTCATTTTCACCAAAGCTAATTCCGATGCCCATGGAAGAATCATCAACCAGAAGATCGATGACTATGCGTGTAAGCACAAAAATGCCATTGCCTTTGAATCCCTGGGCATGCTCCGTTATCTGAGCGCTTTAAAATACGCGCAGATGGTCATTGGCAATTCCTCCAGCGGTTTGATTGAGGTCCCTAGCTTTCATATCCCCACCATCAATATCGGTGACCGCCAGAAGGGAAGGATACAGGGAAAAACCGTCATTAACTGTGTGCCTGAAAAGAACGCTGTCCTAAAGGCAATGGATCAGGCGAATGATCCAGAGTTCAGGGAAAGCATACAGGATGCGGTAAATCCTTACGGCGATGGAAAGACCAGTGACAAGATGAGTGAAGTGCTCACTGATTTTTTGATGAATGATCGGATTGATTTGAAAAAGAAGTTTTATGATATAGAGGTTTTGAATGTATAAAGGAAAAAGGATTCTCGCAGTAATACCAGCACGCAGCGGCTCCAAAGGGCTTCCTGATAAAAATATTAAAGAGCTCAACGGTAAGCCTTTGCTGGCATATACGATTGAAGCAGCTCAAAAGACAAAAGCAATTGACGAAATTTTTGTATCCACCGATTCAAAAGCGTATAAAGAAATAGCAGAATCATATGGTGCCAATGTTCCTTTTTTAAGGCGCAATACATTAGCGACAGATACGGCCTCCTCTTGGGATGTCGTCAAAGAAGCGGTCATTGAATACGAAAAGCTGGAGCAGAGGTTTGATATTTGTATGCTTTTGCAGCCAACCTCCCCACTCAGAACAGAAAAGGATATTTTAAACGCACTGGAGATATTTATCAAAAAGAGTGCGAATACAGTAGTGTCGGTATGCGAAACCGATCATTCGCCATTATGGGAAAATACACTGCCTGAAGATGGCAATATGAGCAATTTTTTTGATAAAGTCATTACTGGAAAAAGAAGACAGGATTTACCGATTTATTATCGGGTCAATGGTGCTGTTTATATTATAAAAACAAAGCATTTAATGACAAATACCGAAGTATACGATGATAAAAGTTTTGCTGTGATTATGGATAAACAGAGTTCGGTCGATATTGATGATCGTTTTGATTTTATGATGGCTGAGATGTTAATCAAAGAAAGAGCATTTGGTAATGAAAATTAAAAATTCTTTTTTGACGTCCTCGATCATTTATGTATTCGGCAGCTTTTTAACTAGCGGTTTAGCCTTTATCACAACACCAATCTTTACCCGGCTGTTAACCCCAGAAGATTATGGTATCACTTCTGTTTTTGCTGCATGGTTAAATATTTTTGTTAATTTTATAGGCATGCAAACTTTAGTATCAATCGCCCCAAGATACGTGCATCGTAATAAAACAAAATTTAATGAATACATATCTTCAATTCTTTTTTTGTCAACTATAAGTTTTATCGTTGTATTAACTATTAGTTTTATATTTAAAGAGCTATTAGCTTTATTATTAAATATGACTGAGTTTTTAGTGGTAGTTTTGGTTGTGCAAGCTTTTTTTAGCTATGTTCAACAATTTTATAATACATATTTAATACAAACAGGACAAGCAACGCAATCATTAATTATATCATTAAGCTATTCTGTAGTAACGATAGTTTTGTCTTTATTTTTGATATACAATATGAATACGGATCGTTATTATGGAAAAATTTTAGGAAATGCAATCATTACATGCTTACTAGGAATTATATTGTTTATTATCATAATGCTGAAAGGAAAAAAATATATATCGAAAGAAAATTGGAGTTATTGTTTACCTTTAGCATTACCTTCAGTTATTAATTCGTTGTCTTGTTTGATTTTAAACCAATCCGACCGTATAATGTCTCAAAAAATTTTGGGTGATTATGAAGCCGGCATCTATTCTTTCGCATATAATATTGCATTGGTTTTATTAACACTATGGAACGCAACAAACAATGCATGGGTACCATGGTATTTTGAAAACACAAAAAAGGGAAACAGTATTGATATCAACAAGTTTTCAAAAAAATATATTAATATAATTAGCGTTTTATGTTGTTTAATAATGTTACTAATACCTGAAGCGATGAAAGTTTTAGGCCCCGAAAGTTATTGGAGTGCTGGGAGATTGACGGCTATAATTATCATAGGAATCTATTTTTATTATTTATCTATGTTTGCAACAAATTATGAATTATACAAGCAAAATACAAGATGGATTGCAATTGGGACGGTAGCCGCATCCATTATAAATATTGGTTTGAATTTGTTCCTTATGCCTTTAATTGGAAATATTGGAGCAGCTATAGCCACATTAATCTCTTATTTTTGTTTATTTATATTTCATAATATTTTGGTGAAAAAGTTTGAAGGATTTAATATTGAAAGAAAGAATTATTTTTTTGGAATTTTAATAGTAGTAGTGTGCTTTGTAATTTTTAACATTACATACAACCATGTTCTCATAAGAGGTGGCATTGCACTAATATTATTATGCGCAATATTTTTTAAGAACAAAACAATCCTTTTGGAAAAGTTAAAGAAATTATGTAAATAGATGCTTTCCAGCATCCACCCATCCGGCAAGCGAAAGCACAGCCATACGTCTTTCGCCTGCCGTTTTTTATACTCTTATATTCCAGAAAGGAGGCGTTTCCCTTGGTGTAAACAAGCTTGTCATTGTCGGATATAAACAGATTGTAAAAAAGGAGAAGTAAAGGTTAAAATGAAATCGATAACAGAATTGAAATACGAGTCCCTGCCCATGGGCTTCGACAATGGGCAGGTCAGGCTGACGGATGAAAATATCAGCAGGATTTTACGGTTTTCGGGCGCGCCGCTGGGGTTTTTGCGGTGCTGTGAGGCAAAGGGCAACGGTACGGTGGTGCTGTATGGGGATGGACAGGCTTTTATCATCCCGGTGGAGACCAGCTATTTTCTGGACTGTATCGGGGAGTATCTGGATATAAACATGGCAAGACGGCGAAAGACCACCATGCGGTTTGCAGGAAAGAGAAGCAATAACGTCATTTTTTTAGGGGCTGGGCTTGAGTACATCCCTGTCAAGGTGGATATGCCCTGGGTGAGCGCAAAGCGGTTCAGCTATCTTAACTGGCACGCGGTATACAGAGGGCATGACCGCAGGGCCAGAGCCCTGGTTACTTTTTCGGGCTTTTCGATTCCTTACCGGCAGCGGCCCTGCAGGGTGCAGGAAAAGCTGGACGAGGGCTGGCGCATCCGGGAAATGTTTATTAAACGCCACTGGCCGGTTTACGGAGAATGGCTGCACTGTAAAGAATGCGGAATTCAAAGCGTATGTCTTGAGTGGCATCATCAAACAGCGTCTCCGAACGAAGCTTTTTCGGTTTTACCAGAAGCGCATAAAATAAAACATTATTCCTCAGAAATGCAGAGGTTTACAGTTATTAAAAAACACGATACTTTTTAAACTTTAAAGAGAAAAATATTGCCATAAAAAGATATAAAACGCTGCGTTTTATGTTTTTTTACTGCTTATCATCCCCTGGAGACGAGATGCGCTTTATTAAAAAACCGCTATAATTAAACCTAACGTCAGCGCTGGCGAAAGTAACCGAAAGGAAATGGTATGAACGAAGATTTAAAAAGAAATGCGTTTTATGAAGAGCCCTGGTATGATTTAAAGCAGATGTCTGAGGGCTGCAGAGAATGCGCTTACCGGGCGGATGAAACACGCTGCAGGCTGTACTGTCGCTTTTTAGACGCGCAGGGGCAGTGCCAGTGCTTTCACAAGGAGGGAGAGCCCTTTGAGAGCCGCCCAATCGAGTGGGAAATGACCGATATTGAAAAGCGGCTGCTCAGGGCAGAGACACCCGAGTTTAAGGAGGTGAAGATGATCTGGCTGAACAACGTTTTGCTCAGCGATGATCCGCTGCTCTACAACATTTATGATGTTGGAAAAGTTTTAGGCCTAAGGCCCTACGAAACGGAAATGTTTCTGCTCAGGCACTGCAAAAAGCAGGATCTGCTTCAGATGCAGGTGCCCCGGCAGGATAACGGCCCGAAGGATTGGTATATGACAGCTGACGGCGTTCGCCGGATGGCCCTTGCGCGCTTTGAAAAGGCTGAAGTCGAGGACAGACTGTGGTTCTTTTACGATGAGTGGGAATGGATCAGCCGGACTTATTTTAAATCGATGCCGCAGATAGCAAAGTGTTTTTACAGCGGCCAGTCTTTAGTGAATATATGGGAGGTAGAGTAGGATGAATAAACCCGTTTTAGCAACTTTGGAACAATGTATTGGCAGTGATTACCATAAACTGCGCGTATACACCGATATCTATGAGGAGGGCAGCCGGAGCTATTTTGTTTTAAGAGAGATCGCGGGAGATTTAGGTAACCGGGATTACCGCTGTTTTTTAAAGAAGGCACCGGCCTCATCCATATGCAAAAGGCGTATTAAAGACCGCCGCGGGCGTGCCAGCAATATGCTGATGATCAGCCAGGAAGGGGTGATGGCCCTGCTTAAAAAACAAGGCGGCAAGGCGGCCACGGGTTTTAAACGTTATCTGGAAATCTGCGTGCTGCCTGTCATCCGCCATGAGATCGACGCGGCCCGGATGATGTTGCCTGAAAGCGAAAAAGCAGACAAAAATCAGGAGGAAAAAGAGAACATGGAGGAGGCAATCCGGATGCTCTCAGGCGCTCTGGCTTTCCAGGTCATTAAAAATCAGGAGCTTGAAACGCGGCTCGAAATGGTGGAGGAGCGCCTTTTGCAAAGGGCAGCTGCCTGAGGAGCTTCATGAATTTTTTTTCGGAGCTGGAGGCTTTTATCGAATGGCAATCCGATCTGCCTGCAGACCGCAAGCTTTCGGAGGGGGCCGTGGCGCTTGGATTTACCTGCTTTACCGGTGCAATTGCTGCGCGCTGCCGTCCATTGATGGACGGTGGCTGTGGCGGGTGGAGTTCTTTGTGCGGCCAGAGGGCATTGAGCGCCTCTTTGGGCGGAGCGAACGCAATATCCGCCGTTACCGCAAGGAGCTGGTAGACGCCGGACGGCTCAAATATCAGAAGGCGGTTAAAAACCGGCGCAAGGGCGTTTATACTTTAATCCCTTTTGCGGATAATGTGGCGCCCACGCGCCTGAAGAATCTGGCGGATGAAACCGTGTCGGTTTTCGGCCTTGTGGATAAGTATGCCGGATAGGGTAAAGCGGCCAGATATGACCGCAATGTGGACAAAAAGAACAAGATAGCGGCAACATCGCGGACACAGGTGTCCGCCATTAGTAATATTATTAATAATATTATATATTAATCTTTATTAATTCAGGAGGTGCGTTTGTACACAAACCGATACGGAGCAGGAAGACCCTGTACAGGGCGGTTGAGACATTACACTGTGGAAGGGGAATGCCGGGTGCGCAAAGTGCTGTCGGCCAGAAGCCGCGAGGAGGCGGAGGATTGCTTTTACGAGGCGGCCGGCGCGGTGGAGGATTGTTTTCCAGAGGCGGTTCTGGAGATTCGGTCCATTCGCGAGGATGAGTGAAGGAGGGTGTGCTTGAGTAAAAAGTACGCGGAGATCGGCGTGTTGGTGGCAAGGGCGCAGGCAGGAAGCAAGGCGGCAGCGGAAACGCTGCTGCTGACCTTTAAACCGCTGATTTTAGCCACCATTAGCGAGTATGTTTACGATAAAACCCAGCTGGAAGATGCGTATCAGGAGGCCTGCGTCCTTTTTATGGAGCGTTTAAAGGATTTTAAATCAGAGCAGCCCGGTTATTTTCCAGCCTATATCAAAAAACAGCTCTTTTACGCCTTTGTCCAGAGCGCCAAAAAACGACCGGGAACCTCGGTTCAGGCGGCGTTTTCGCTGGATGTAGAAACAGCGGAGGGCGCAAGCCTGGCAGAAGCGCTGCCGGCTGAGGAGAGCGCAGAGACCGATGAAAGACGGTGTGCGAGGGAAAAATATGAAAAAATTTTATAAACGTATTTTTATCACACTGGCCGCTGCGCTGGTCGTTGTTACCAGCGCGGTGTTTTTCGCAAATTTTCAGGACATGCCAAAGTCGGAGCCAGAGGTATCAGCGCCGGAGCCGGAAACTACGGCACCCCGGCCTGCGGAGGAGATGGGCGCGGAGACACCATCTGCGCCGGAAGCTCCAGCGCCGCCTGAAGACCTGGAGCCTCGCGCGTCCACACATTTTCTGATGTCGGAATATGCCTGCGATTGTGCGGGCTACTGCGATGGCTGGCCTGTGAATATGAACCCAGAGCTCCTTGAAAAAATAGAGGCGCTGCGGTGCACTTTCGATTGTCCGGTCATCATTACCTCGGGGGTACGCTGTGAGGCGCGAAACGAGGAGGTGGGCGGTGTAAGCTGGTCCTTTCATAAACGTGGCTGCGCGGCAGACCTGTACTGTCCGGGCGTGGCGTTGGGCGATCTGGTGCTGGCGGCCAAAGAGCTGGGTATGAACGTGCTGCCCTACTACAGCCAAGGCTATCTGCACGTCGAGGTCAATGGCTAGGCCAGCCTTACTTTTCCGGTGCAGCGCACTCGGCTGAGCCGGCGCTCAGCAGCATTTCAAGCCCATGATCCAGCGCTGGCAGGATGGCGGCCAGATTTTCGCGGACAGCCTTTGGGCTGCCGGGCAGATTGATGATGAGGGTGCGCCCGCGAATGCCGGCGGCGCTTCGGCTCAGCATGGCCTTTGGCGTGATTTTCAGGCTTTCATAACGCATGGCCTCGGGAATGCCGGGGGTCAGCCGGTCACAGACCGAGGTAGTGGCCTCGGGGGTGACATCCCGGGGTGAAAAGCCTGTGCCGCCAGTGGTCAGAATCAGATTAACCGGGTCGATGGCGTCGCACAGGGCTTTTAAATTACTTTCGATAATGTGCTTCTCGTCGGGCAGGATGGCGGTATGCACGACCTCGTACAGGTCAGCATCCAGCATCTCGGCAATGACGGGGCCGCTTTTGTCTTCGCGTTCTCCGCGTGAGCCTTTATCGCTCAGGGTTAGAATGGCTACAGTAAACATGATATCCTCCTTAAAGTTCAAAGGTTGTGAATTCGTTGTCGAGCAGATCGATGTAAAGCAGTTTTTTGCGCAGGGTTTCCCCTTTTCCAGTCAGAAGCTTCAGGGCCTCGCTCACTTCCACTGCGGCGGCCAAAGCGGGTGTAAATGCCGGATTTCCGCCGCTCTGGGGTTTGTAAGCTCCGTTGTCCTCCTTTACTTTGTAAAGCAGTGAAAGGGTATCGTCTCCCGGAAAAATAGTGGTAACCTGAGCGTTAAAGCCGCCGATGGCACCGTGAACCAGAGGCTTTTCAAGCTTTTTACAGGCTTTTTGGAGCGCGAGGCGCGCTGGGATATTGTCTAAAGCGTCGATGACAACGTCGCTGTCGGCGATAAATTCTTCAGCGTTGTTCTCGTTTAAAAAGGCATCGTACACGGTGACGGTAACGCCGCTGTTAATGGCGTGAACCCTGGCGGCAGCGGCTTCGGCCTTTGGGCAGCCGATGTTTTCCTCGGTGCACAGGAGCTGTCGGTTCAGGTTGGAGACATCGAAAATATCGCCGTCGACCAGAACGAGCCCGTCGATGCCGATCCGGGCCAGCGCCTCGATAATATAGCCCCCAAGGCCGCCGCAGCCCACCACGCTGACCGTGCTGCGCTGGATAATGGCAAAATCATCCGGCGAAAAGGCCGGAAAGTTGCGGTCGTATCTTTTGGTAAAAAGGTTCATCAGAAGGCCTCCTCAATGTTTGATATGCCCATTATAGCATGGTTTACGGCGAAAAACCAAGATTTCCTGTATAAAATTACTTTTGATGGATTGACAGACATACTTTAACATGATAGAATTTAAAAATCGAAACTGCAATGTTAAAGGCTGTGACCAGAAAGAAGTAGGAATGCTTAAGTCTCCCAGAGAGCTGCCGGTTGGTGTGAGGCGGTGAGAACGGCGTTTTGAATACATTTTGTGAGCTGTGTACCGAAAGGGTTTTCCGAGTAGGCTGCAACGGGAGCGCCCGTTAAAGCGCAAGGGTATAAGCGTATACATGTGCGCCGTACCCTGTGAGCGCTCCGCTGTGAAGCGGCGCGAAATTGAGGTGGTACCGCGGGTATATGAGCTCCCGTCCTCTGTCTGGAGGACGGGATTTTTTTATTTGGCATTTTCCTGTCCGACAGATGCTTCTGTCGCGTTTTGGTAAAGCGGGTCATCCGCAAATTAAAAGGAGAGGATTATGGTTTAATATGACAGAAAAGATTGTTTTACTCGTGGCGTTTTTTGCCAGTATGGTGATCGTTGGCTTCTACTGCCGGAAGCATTCCACCGATGTCAATGGGTTTGTGCTTGGAGGCCGCTCCGTCGGTCCGTGGTTAACGGCTTTTTCTTACGGGACTTCTTATTTTTCCGCCGTTATCTTTGTGGGCTATGCCGGACAGTTTGGCTGGAAATTCGGGATCGCGTCCACCTGGATTGGCCTGGGGAACGCGGTTTTAGGCTCGCTGCTGGCCTGGGTGGTGCTCGGGCGGCGCACCCGCATCATGACCCAGTATCTGGATACAGCCACCATGCCGGAGTTCTTCGGCAAGCGCTTTGATTCCAATAAGCTGAAAATCGGGGCGTCCATCATTACCTTTGTGTTTTTAATTCCCTACACTGCATCGCTTTACAATGGGCTTTCCCGCCTTTTTGGCATGGCCTTCAATATTGACTATACCGTCTGTATTGTGGTTATGGCAGTGCTGACAGGAATTTATGTGATTGCCGGGGGATACATGGCCACAGCCATCAACGATTTTATCCAGGGGATTATTATGATCTTTGGGATCATTGCTGTGGTGGCCGTGGTTTTAGGGAACAACGGCGGCTTTATGGAAGCGCTGAACACCCTGTCCCATGTCAGCGACCCAGCGGTCTCCAGCCAGGCCGGCGCTTTTACGTCCTTTTTCGGCCCGGATCCTCTGTCGCTGCTGGGGGTTATTATCCTGACCTCCCTGGGAACCTGGGGACTGCCGCAGATGGTTGGCAAGTTCTATGCAATCAAAGATGAGCACTCCATCAACAAGGGCATGGTTATTTCCACCTTTTTCGCCATTATTGTGGCCGGCGGATCATATTTTTTAGGCGGCTTTGGCCGTCTGTTCTCAGACCGGATCGACATTGCTGCCGGCGGCTATGATTCTATTATTCCCACCATGCTGGAGGACCTGCCCTCCCTGCTCATTGGGATCGTGGTGATCCTGGTTCTGTCGGCCTCCATGTCCACACTGTCTTCGCTGGTCATGGCGTCCAGCTCGACCCTGGCCCTGGATCTGATTAAGGATAACCTGATTAAAAACATGGATGAGAAAAAGCAGGTGTTTACGATTCGCTGCCTGATTGTGGTTTTTATCCTGATTTCGGTGATCATCGCCATTGTGCAGTATAAGAGCTCTGTCACGTTTATTGCCCAGCTGATGGGCATATCCTGGGGCGCTCTGGCTGGAGCGTTTCTGGCGCCGTTTCTTTACGGTTTATACTGGAAGCGGACAACCAAAACGGCGGTCTGGGTTTCCTTCATTTTCAGCACGGTGCTCATGATCTGCAATATGCTCTTCCGCACAGCTTTTCCGCCGGTCTTGCAGTCACCCATCAACGCGGGTGCCTTTGCCATGATCATGGGCCTGATCTTTGTGCCGGTGATCAGTCTCCTGACCAAAGCGCCCAGAAAGCGTCTGGTGGACGACGCCTTTGCATCCTATGATACCAAGGTCATTGTATCGGTTAAGGAAGATTTGGGAGAATAGAACAGTATTTAAGACATCCTCTGCCCTTCGGCAGAGGTGTTTTTTATATATGAGGCAGTTTTTTATGCATTTTTTTAAAAAATGAAAAGGTTTGACAATCAGGCTTTTTGTCACTATACTGAGTACAGGTAAATGATTACAGGAGGAAAGACAATGACAAAGAACGCGAAAGACAGGACCTTTGAGACAGCTGAGCTTCCGGAATACCGGGTGGAGGCCTACGTGGCTGAGATACCCGTTCCCGAATATATGGAGAGCTGCGTGGATATTCCCACCTTTTTGGGTTATTGCGAGGCTTGCCCAAGCTATGGAAAAACCTGGGCCTGTCCGCCTTTTGATTTTTCGGTTCAGGATTTCTGGCTGAGTTACCGGAGTTTTTATATGAGTGGCAAGAAAATTATCTTTGATACCCGGGAGATTAGCCGGGACTGTGCGGTGGAGGATTTTAAAAAGATTTCGGGGCAGATTCTTAAAAAGGAAAGTCATGCCCTCGATACTGAGCTTATAAAGCTTGAAGCCCAGTATCCCGGCAGTGTGGCGTTGTCCATGGGCAGCTGTGACGTCTGTGGGGAGGGGGGGTGCACCAGGCCTTTTGGAGAGCCCTGCAGGCGTCCGGAAAGAATGCGGCATTCGGTAGAATCCCTTGGCGGCAATGTGGGGCTGTCGGTTAAAAAATACCTGAAGCAGGAGATACAGTGGATGTCTGAGGACCGTCTGCCCGAATATTTTATGCTGATGGGCGGACTGCTGAAGAAATAAAAAAGGGCGGAGAAGCCCTTTTTAGCATGTAGACAAATATTATCATGAAGAGGTGAAGCGTTAAAGAGAGGACGGTTTAGTTGAAAGTGGATAGTGGAAAGTTCAGGTGCAAATCTGCCGCTGGCAGATTTGATGTGATGCGGCCTATGGCCGCCCTTTTAATCGCTTTGGCGTCAGCCAAAGGGGTCATGAACCTTCCATCTTCCACTTTCCACTTGAAACAGTTTTCTGCTTTAACTTTGAAGCAAGCTTTCGGTTTTTGACAGCCTGAAAAGGGCTGAGAAGCCGTTTTAGCTTGTAACGTTGATATTTAACGTGCGTGTGTAGGTCGTTTCGTAGGTTTTCACCTGACTGCCCTGCTGATAATTGACAGAGACCTTCTGGGTGACGGTGATCTGGGTAACGCCGGGGCTGACCGCGGCGATCTGAATCTGATTGCCGTTCTGTGAAACCGAGGCGGAGGAGCCGTTCGCGGAAACCACTGTGGCCGGATTGTTGGGGCCGTTTGCGGTAACCGTGATGGATTTCCCAGGCTGCATGTTGAGGGTGCCGCCAACCGCGCCACCATTTACCAAAAATGTGATCTCAACACCGGGAGCGGTGGTATGCACCGGACAGGTTTGGGATTCGGGCGGAACCATGACGGATGCCTCGGAGGAGGCGATATAGTCCGAATCTACCGGCGTGATCCCCTGGGGGAAATTCCGGTTGACCTTTTGCAGGCGCACCACACTCTGCACCGAGCTGGCCGGGCAGTAGGGAGTCGCGTAGCTGTTTGTGGTGACATCCAGCGAAACCAGCGTATGGCAGTCGTCCTTTTCAGTAGGGGCGGTGCCGTCGATAAACATTTCATTAAAGACCATGGAGCCCCTTGGGTCCCGGGCGGATAGATCAGTTGCCAGCTTACCGGAGACGCGGTCAATGGCGGCGGTGACAATGCCGCCGGGGTTATCCGGGAAAGCGGCAGGCTCGAGACCTTCGTGAATATCGTTCATCACAGCCTCAAACATAGAGGCCGGCCCAGGCTTGCTTCCGCCAAAAATACCGATATTCAGGTAATAGGTGCCTTCGCTTGTCTCCACGACATTTTCATCATAGCCATACCATACCGCCATGGAATAATAGGGCGTATAGCCGCAGAACCAGGCGTGGCGGTTTTCATCGGTGGTACCGGTCTTTCCGGCCACAGGCTGGCCGTCCACATAAATATTGGTGGTTCCGCCATTTACGACGCCCTTCAGGGCATCGGTCATCAGATAGGCGGTCTGGGGCTTAAAGACCTGCTCAGAGCTGTCTGTATTTTCGAGCAGGGTTTTTCCGCTGCGGTCTACGACTTTTGTGTAGAAAGATGGCGTTTTATGAACGCCCATATTCGGGAAAGCGGAGTAAGCGCTGGCCATAGCCAGTGAGGACTGCCCGTGGGTGTATCCTCCAAGGGCCAGAGCCGCTGGGGTCATGTCGTTGGCGTCGCCGTCCTGTACAATATCCAGTCCAAGACGGGTTCCGTAGGCGGCAGACTGGGTGAGTCCGGTCGCCACATTGGCCTGAACGGCAATGGTGTTCACCGAGCTGGTGATCCCCTCGCGCACGGTGGTCAGGCCCTCAAAGGTGCCGCTGGAGTTGTTTGGCCGCCAGCCCTGGTAAGCGATGGGCACATCGGCAAAAACAGTGCCGAGGGTGATGGCGCCGGTATCAATCCCGGGGCCGTAGGCGGTCAGCGGTTTGGTTGAGGAGCCAGGCTGGAATTTCCGGGTAGCCCGGTTCAGGGACAGATTGGTCTTTTCCTCCCGTCCTCCCACAATACCGGCCACATTGCCGGTGCTGTTGTCAATGACGGTCATGCCGACCTCAGGAATATAGTTTGTTTCCACGCCTGTATCAGCCGTTTTAGCCTCAGAGGCCGCCGCTGCCGAGCCAGACTGGGAAGGGTAGAGATCTTCGTTTAGAGATTCTGCTTCCATGGCGCTCTGGACCTTGGGGTCGACAGTTGCGTAAATGGTAAGCCCCCCGCCGAGCAGCATATCCGTCGCCTCGTTTTCGGTATAGCGGTATTTTGTCTGAAGATCATTTACGACCTGCTCATAGACGGCGTCGGTAAAATAGGAGTAGGTGTTGTCTGGTTCATTATAGACAAGCCCTACCTGATTGCCGGAAAGCTCTGCACTGGCCTGATCGTACTGGGCCTGATCAATATAGCCCAGCTCCAGCATCTTATCGACGACGAGCAGGGAGCGCTCCATGTTGTTGGGGTTCAGGGTATAGCGGCCGTCTGCCTCGGTGGCAAAAACCTCGTTGCCCTGTTCATCTGTCGTGTAGACATAGGGATCATAATAGGACGGCGAATTGGCAATAGAGGCCAATATGGCCCCCTGGGCCACATTCAGATCGGAGACGCTTTTACCAAAATAAATTTCGGAAGCAGCTTGAACACCCCACGCGTGGGAAAGGTTAATTTTGTTCAGATAGGCCTCCAGAATCTGGTCTTTGGTGTAGACCCGTTCCAGCTTGGTGGCCAGCACCATTTCCTGAAATTTGCGGGTAACAGTTTTTTCTGAGGTCAGGTGCGTGAGCTTTATGAGCTGCTGGGTGATGGTACTGCCGCCGGGCCCGTCCAGGCTCCCGCCTGAAAAAAGCACGCCGACGATGGCCCGGCCAAAGCGTTTGTAATCCACACCGTGATGGCTGCGGAAACGCTGGTCCTCAATGGCGACAAAGGCGTTCTGCACATGGTCTGGGATGGTGTCGATGGAGACGATCTCCCGCCGCTCCGCGCCCTGGAGGTCCTGGTAGAAATTGCCGTTGACATCCATGATGCGGGCGTTTTCGATGTAGTTAAAATTATCGGTGTCAAGGGGCGGCGTCTGGGCATAGAGCGCGCCGAAGGCAGCGCCGCCGCTTGCGAGCGATAAAATAAAAAGAATGACAAAAATCAGCCCGACCTTTTGGGGAATGGTCCGGTCATTCCAGCCCTTTTTCTTTTTTTTAGGACTTTTGGAACCAGGTTTCTCCGTTTTTCTGCCGTTTGGGGCGGCCTCTCTACGGAGCGGTGTTTTCGGTTTTGAACTTTGTTGTTTCTGGGGTTCATTTTCAGGGGGTGTTTTATCTTCTAACATTACAAAACCTCCTACTTACTTAAGTTTCTGACTGTACTATTATATCTGTAAACGAAAAAAATAGCAATGAAATCGACAATGGAGAATTCCGAGGTAGAATAGATGAAGTAAATTACCGACCTTTTTTTAAGGCATTCGTGTTATAATAAACTCGCTGTCTGTGACGGCAGCTGTAATTACTATATATAAGGAAGTATTTATGACTGAAGTAAAAGCAGAAGGGGTGCGCCGGAGCATCCTGGACGAACTGAATAAGCTGATTGGCTATACCATGGAGAACCAGGTGCTGCTGGATGAGGATGTGCTTGCGGTGCTGATAAGGCTTACGAAGACCCTGGGCCGGGAAATTCTGGTGATGACCAACGACAAAAGCAAAATTGAATATGTGGGGATCGGCGACGCGGCCAAGGTGCCCCTGGATCACTCCAGGGTTCAGGAAAACCGGAAAGGCCTGAACCGTATCCGGGTTATCCATACCCACCCCGGCGGAAACCCGCATCTGTCAGAGGAGGATTTTTCGGCGTCGGATCATTTATCGGTGGAATGTATGGTGGCTGTGGGTGTAGGAGAAGGCAGGCCTGTACTGTTTGGGATCGGCGCGCCCGTAGTCAAAGACGGGCAGGTGGTTTATGGCATGGGCATCTGCGAATCTCTGGAGCAGCTGAACCGCTTCCCGCTGGAAAACTATGTGCTGGCCGCCAACCGCACTCTGCGGCGGGACCCAGGCGCAGGCTTCGATATTGAGGACGAGAGGGAGCGTGCGCTGCTCATTGGAGTGGAGGTGAGCGGCAGCCGCGGCGGCATCGATCTTGAGGAGTCCATGGAGGAGCTGGCCCGGCTGGTCGAAACGGCTGAGGGCGAGGTGGCCGAGGTGGTGACCCAGCACCGGCCCCAGATCGATCCGGTCTTTTACGTTGGACGGGGCAAGCTTCTGGAAATATTGAAAATAATCCAGAATAAGGATATCAACCTGATTGTGGCCAACGATGAGCTCAGCGCCAATCAGATCGGCAATATCGAGGGTATTACGGGCGTCAAAACCATTGACCGAACCACCATCATTCTCGATATTTTCGCGCGACAGGCAAGAACCAGAGAGGGTAAGCTCCAGGTGGAGCTGGCCCAGCAGAAGTACCGGCTCAGCCATCTGAAGGGCCTGGGCATTGTGCTTTCCCGTACCGGCGGGGGCATTGGCACCCGCGGCCCGGGTGAAAAGAAGCTGGAAACCGACCGCCGCCATATCCGCAGGCAGATCGATGAGCTGGAGCGCAAAAACGCCAAAATCAACCAGACCAACGAGCTGAATGCCAAGGGCCGCCAGAAAAACAATATCCGCACGGTTTCCCTGATCGGCTATACCAACTCAGGCAAGAGCACCCTGTTTAATGTGCTTACGGAAAGCGATGCGGTCATTAAAGATGGGCTGTTCATCACCCTGGATTCAACCATCCGGAAGGTACGCCCCGAAGCCGGGGATTATCTGGTGTCCGACACGGTAGGTTTTATTGAGAAGCTTCCCCATGAGCTGATCAAGGCTTTTAAAACGACACTGAAAGAGGTGGAAACCGCCGATCTGCTTCTGCATGTAGTGGACGCCTCCAACCCCAATTATAAGAGCCAGATCGAGGTGGTTAACCAGGTGCTGCGGGATATCGGCTCCGGCCATAAGAGAGTGCTGATGGTTTATAACAAGATGGACAGGCTGGTGCCTGAGGAGCGGGAGCGTTTTGAGAACAGGGCCGCCCGGGCTGGCGACGCCATCTGCATTTCCGCGAGGGAGAAGTGGCATATTGAGGCGCTGACAGCGCTGATTGAGGGCGACCTTAAGGGCATGTCGCTTGAAAAGACCTATTGTATTCCCTATGAGGACAGCCGCGCCATGGCCGTGCTTCATGAAAAGAGTACCGTTCTGGATACCCGTTACGATGAAGGCGGCACAAGGGTTCGGGTTTCCATAGACAGTGAGTTCCCGGCGCATCAATATGAAAAGTATGAAGTGGAAGCTGAGTGACAGGAGGATAAAATGGAACAGCAAGATTATCTGACAGTGCTCACCCCCTTTGAGACAGAGCTTGAGATTAAAAAATCCCGCTTTATCGGGCGCGTTTATCCTGTCCGGGATGAAACCGAAGCCGACACAATTCTGGCCAGGGTAAAAAAAGAGCATTACAAGGCCACCCATGTTTGCTCTGCCTGGGTTTTAAACACGGTTCCGGCCCGCCAGAAGGCAAGCGACGACGGCGAGCCCTCGGGGACAGCCGGGAAGCCGATTCTGGAGGTCATCAACAAGCGCGATATTAAAAATATCCTAGTGCTGGTTATCCGCTATTTTGGCGGGATCAAGCTGGGCGCAGGCGGCCTTATCCGGGCGTACAGCGGTACAGCGGCCGAAGTGCTGAACCAGTGCGAGGTGGTCAAAAAGCAGTTTTCGGATATTGTTACCGTTGAGATCGACTATACGAGCTACGGCGGACTGATGAACGTGCTGGCTGCTGAGGGCTATAAGCCGGCGGCCGAAAGCTTTGGCGAAAAGGTGGGTCTGGATTTTGAAATCGAAATAAAAAAAACCGAGAGCTTCCTGGCGCTGATCCGGGAAACCACCAATGGGCGCTTTGATTACGCGGTCATGGAACAGCGCTATGTGGACATACCTTTTTTAAATTAAGCGTTGATGAACCGAAACGTGTATGATACAATTAATAGTCGGAACAAGAATTTATACAGAGCATTGACAATAAAGGCGTATGACGCGCTTTATTGCAGTGGTTATTGAACTTTAAACGGAGGAATAATATGTCAGGACATTCAAAATGGGCCAATATTAAAAACAGAAAAGGAAAACAGGATGCTGCCAAGGGTAAGGTTTTTACTAAAATGGCAAAATACATCGCTGTCGCAGCGCGTGAAGGCGGATCAGATCCTGAAATGAACGCGAAACTGCGCGACGCCGTGGTAAAAGCAAAGGCTGCCAATATGCCCAATGATAACATTGACCGCGCCATTAAAAAAGGTGCCGGTGAGCTTCAGGGCGCTGTGTACGAAGAAATTACCTATGAAGGCTACGGCCCCTCAGGCGTGGCGGTTATTGTGCAGTGTCTGACGGATAATAAAAACAGAACCGCGGGCGATGTGCGCCACGCTTTTGATAAAAACGGCGGAAATCTTGGAACCAGCGGCTGTGTAAGCTTTATGTTTACCAAAAAAGGCCGTATCATGATTGAAAAAAGTGACGCCATCGATGAGGATGAACTGATGATGGTTGCCTTGGACGCAGGCGCAGAGGATATGGAAACCTCAGATGAAGGATATGAAATCTCCACCACCCCTGAGGATTTCGCGGCAGTTATGGACGCCCTGAGAGATAACGGTATCGAGGTGTTATCCGGCGAGGTTGCCATGATCCCATCAACCGAAACCTCGTTAAGCGATGCGGACGCCAAAAAAATGGAAAAAATGCTGGATATGTTCGACGACAACGACGATATTCAGGAAGTATGGCACAACTGGAACGAAGAATAGGAATAAATACCCGCGGGCCGATTTGGAGGTACCCAGATGAGTAAAAAGAAAAAAAAGCCGGTAAAAGAGCCAAAGGTTAAAAAGCAGGGGAAGGGTAAGGACTTTCTGGTCTTTATCATCATTGCTTTCGTCATGGTCTTTTTAACCTCATCCTTTATTGTGGAGGATGTCTATAATTATGCGGACCGTATTGTCATGACACCAGAAGGTGTGAAGGAAGTATACGCGGCTAGTATAGGCCAGTCAACCTTTGTGGAAGAAGTGAAGGAAAAGAACAATTCGAGCACGACCATACAAAAAGCACAGCCGACAGCAGAGCCGACGGTAACACCGGAGCCGACTCCAGCAGTGACACCGGAGGCCACCCCAGAGGAAAATCCGACGCCGGCCCCGGCAGAGAACCAGTAAAAATAAAGGTTATTTAAGAGAAGTAAGGACTTTCATCGGTTCTTACTTTTTTATGCTTTACAAGACGTTAAAGTCTGATATAATCTAATCATCTTAAGATATAAAGACACCCGGCCCTTATGAAAAAAACGCGTTTGCGCGTACTGCATTTACAGCTTACAGGCCGGAGGATCGATAAAGAAAAGAGGACTAAAATGAAGGTGGTAACGCCACAGGAAATGGCACAAATGGACCAGAAAACAATTGCTTCCGGTATCAGTGGAATTGATTTGATGGAAAAAGCCGGTACTGAGTGTACCCGGGTGATTGAAAGCACGCTGAAAGAGGGGATGCTGATCTGTGTGATCTGCGGTCCAGGCAATAACGGCGGCGATGGTCAGGTCATTGCCAGACAGCTCAGCGAAAAGGGCTTTTCGGTTCAGGTGTTCTTCACCGAGCCGGCGGATAAGATGTCTCCGGAAAGCCAGACCAACTACAGCCGTCTTCGGGAGAGCAGTGTGGCTGTTCAGTTTTTATCTCACGAGGCTGGTCTTGAAGGCTTTGAGGCCTCACTGGCCGGAGCAGATCTGGTGGTGGACGCTGTTTTTGGAACAGGGCTTAAGGACCGCCCGCTGGGAGAATGGTACGAAACGCTGCTGAACGCCGTTAACGCATGTGGAAAACGCATTGCCGCCATCGACATTCCTTCTGGCCTGCGGGGAGATAATGGGCTGACACTCGAGGCCGCCGTGGAGGCAGACCAGACCATCATTATCCAGAACTATAAGGTGGGCTGTCTGCTGAATGACGGTCCGGACTGTGTGGGCGAGCCAGTGCTTGTGGACATCGGGATCGATGAAAACTGCGTTGAAAATAACAAATATTTTGTGCAGAAGCAAGATCTGCGCTGTCCGGTAAAACGTAAAAAGAATTCCCATAAATATGATTACGGTTCAGTGGTGATTATCGCAGGCTCAAAAGGGATGATCGGCGCAGGCCTTCTGGCAACCGAAGGCGCCCTGAAGAGCGGTGCGGGCCTGGTTACCAGCTATGTCCCGCTGGAGGTATATCTGCCAGTGGCCGCCCGCTCTCCGGTTGAGGTCATGATTAAAACCTACGACTGCAATATTACCGGGGAGGATATCGAGCACGACCGAAAACGCGTGGTGCTCATAGGGCCTGGTATTGGCCGTAAAAAGAATTACAGCATTATTTTAAACGACCTTCTTTACAATACCACGGTTCCGGTGGTCATCGACGCTGATGGGCTTTTCCATCTGTCCAGAAACCTGGACGTGCTCAAGGAGTCCAAAACACCAGTGATCCTGACGCCTCATTTTGGAGAATTTTCGACACTTACCGGCGTAGACCGGGAAGAAATCCTGAAAGACCCCATTGGCCACGGCCGGCGTTTTGCAGAGGAATACCAGGTAGTACTGGTGCTTAAGGGCTATAGAACCATGATATTCAGCCCAGAGGGCGAGGTCTTTTTTAACTCAACGAGTAACCCGGGAATGGCGACCGCCGGTTCCGGCGATGTGCTGGCTGGGATGATCGCAGGCTTTGCGGGGCAGAGTGTGGATCTGCTTGAGGCAGCTAAGGCCGGCGTTTTTTATCACGGCGCGGCCGGCGATTACTATGCTGAGCATTATGGTGAAAGCACCCTGACGGCAAGAAACATTATCGATTCGTTTAAATACGTACTCAAATAGGAGGGTTAATGAATAAGACATATAAAATAATGACCTTTGGCTGCCAGATGAATGAAAATGATTCTGAAAAGATTTCTGGCCTGCTGAAAAATATGGGTTATACGCCGGAGGAGGATGTCCATAAAGCAGGAGTTGTTATCTTAAACACCTGCAGTGTGCGTGAAAATGCAGATGTGCGTGTATTTGGAAATCTGGGCACCTTTAAATCCGTTAAAAAAGTAAACCCCGATCTTGTGCTGGCCGTGTGCGGCTGTATGATGCAGCAGCCAGAGATCGTGAAAAAAATAAAAGAAAAATATCCTCAGGTGGATCTGGTTTTTGGAACACACAATATACATCACTTTCCCCAGATGCTTGGAAATTATCTGCAAAAGGGCGAGCGGATTTTTGAAATCTGGGATGACAGCAGTGAGATTATCGAGGATCTGCCGGTGGACCGGAAATACCCTTTTAAAAGCTTTGTGACCATTATGAACGGGTGCAATAATTTCTGCACCTACTGCATCGTTCCTTATACCAGGGGCCGCGAGGTCAGCCGCCAGCCCGAAAAGATCATCGAGGAGGTGCGTCGTCTGGCAGATGAGGGCTGTCTCGAGGTTACGCTTTTAGGGCAAAATGTCAACTCCTACGGCAACGACCTGAAAACAGGATACCATTTTGCTGATCTGCTCAGAGATCTCAACCAAATTGAAAAAATTAAGCGCATCCGTTTTATGACATCTCATCCAAAAGATCTGACCGATGAGGTCATTGAGGCCATCGCCCAGTGTGACAAGGTCTGCCCGGCGATTCATCTGGCCATCCAGTCCGGGAGCACCCGGATCTTAAAGGCCATGAACCGCCGTTATACCAAAGAGCAGATCATCGACCTGGTGAGCAGGGTGCGGAGCAGAATACCAGACGTGGCCATCACGACGGATATTATCGTGGGCTTTCCGGGGGAAACCGAGGAGGATTTTCAGGACACATTAGAGGTGATGCGTGCCTGTAAATTCGATTCAGCCTTTTCATTTATTTATTCCATAAGGACCGGCACCCCGGCCGCGACCATGGAGAACCAGATTCCGGACGAGGTTAAACATGACCGGCTAAACCGTCTTCTGGACGTTCTTCGCGATATCAGCTTTGGCTTGAACAGTAAATACGAGGGCAGAGTGCTCCCGGTATTGGTGGAAGAGCCCAGCAAAAACAATACCGACCGTCTCAGCGGCCGTACCGAAACCGGCAAGCTGGTCAATTTTGAGGGCAGCTTTGATCATATTGGCAAAATCGTAAACGTAAAAATTACTAAAGCCGGCGGCTTCAGCCTGACTGGAGAGGAAATAGTTGACAGTGAATAGTGGATCGTTTTAGTACAAATTTGCAGATGCAAATTTGATTTAAATCGAATCTGTTTAACGGATTCGTACCATAACGATCAACTAAAAACGATCCACTATCAACTGAATTTAAGAAAGGGGTGATCATTTGGGTCTGACACCGATGATGCAGCAGTATTTGGAAACCCACGAGAAGGTAAAGGACGCGATTTTATTTTTTCGGCTCGGGGATTTTTATGAAATGTTTTTTGACGATGCCTTAAAGGCCTCAAAGGAGCTTGAGATCGCCTTAACCGGCAGAGACTGCGGGCTGGATGAGCGCGCCCCTATGTGCGGGGTGCCTTATCACGCGGCCGAAAGCTATATTACCAAGCTGGTGGAAAAGGGCTATAAGGTAGCGATCTGCGAGCAGATGGAGGACCCCTCGGCGGCAAAGGGGATTGTCAAGCGCGAGATTATCCGTGTGATTTCTCCAGGCACCATCTCTGAGGGGAAGCTGCTGGAATCAAAAAAAAATAACTACCTGATGTCTCTGTACCAGGAAAAAAACACCGTTGGTCTGGCTTATCTGGATATTTCCACCGGAGACTTTTTTGTCACGGAAATTTCAGGAAAAAATACCCTGGCTCTGCTGATGGATGAGGTTGGAAAAATCGGACCGTCAGAAATTTTAGTCAACCCGACGCTTTTTAAGGATACTGAGACCATTAAAACGCTGGAAGAAAAATTTGGAATTATGACGAATCTGTACCCGGCCAGATATTTTGAGTTCAAGGCTTCAGAGTCAAGGCTCAAGGAACAGTTTGACGTTTATTCCCTGACAGCTCTGGATCTGGAGCGCCGGGAGCACAGCGTGCGGGCTGCCGGCGCGCTCCTGCGTTATATTGATGAAACCCAGAAGCGGGTACTTACCCATATTAACCATGTATCTTATTATAAAAATGATGAATACATGATTCTGGACCTGTCCACAAGACGGAACCTGGAGCTGACCGAAACCATACGCTCTGGCGAGAAGAAGGGAAGTCTGCTCTGGGTTTTGGATAAGACGGTTACCGCCATGGGCGGGCGAATGCTGCGAAGATGGCTGGAAGCACCGCTGCTCGAAAAAAAGGCGATTGAGGCCAGACAGGATATGGTGGAGGAGCTTTACCGTCATCCGGGAGCTCTTAAGGATTTGAAAAGTGTTTTGGGAAAGGTCTACGACCTTGAGCGTATCTGTGGAAAAATATCTTTTGGGACCTGCAACCCCAAGGATATGCTCTCGCTTAAGCAGTCTGTTTCTGCCCTGCCCCTATTGCAGGATTTTTTCGCCGGCATAGATGCTCCAGTATTCAGGAAACGCTACGGAGAGGCAGATCTGTTAACCGATATCTATGAGCTGATCGAGAAAAGCATTGATGATAACGCGCCCTTTGCCCTAAAGGATGGCAAGGTCATCAAACACGGCTATAATGAGGAAATTGACGGCTACCGTGAGGCAAGCGAAAAAGGGAAGGACTGGATACGTGACCTAGAGCTTAAGGAACGGGAGCGCACAGGCATCAAATCACTGAAGGTCAAGTACAACCGTGTGTTTGGCTATTTCATTGAGATTACCAAGACCAACCTGAGCCAGACGCCAGAGGATTATATCCGCAAGCAGACCCTGGCCAATGCGGAGCGCTTTTTTACCCCAGAGCTCAAAGAAATGGAAACCAAGATTTTGGGATCAGAAGAGCGGCTGGCACAGTTAGAATACGAGCTTTTCCAGGATGTCCGGGAAAAAATCATCGGTCAGATATCCAGAATCCAGAAACGGGCTAGGGATGTAGCCGAAATTGATGCCCTGTATTCTCTGGCACAGGTGGCCATAGCGGGCAACTATGTAAAGCCCGAGATCACAAACGGACCGGAGCTGGAGATTGAAAATGGCCGCCACCCTGTGGTGGAGGAGATTATTGGGATCAACCATTTTGTGACCAACGGCTGCCATTTTGACGGAAAGGATCTCAGGATGATGCTGATCACCGGGCCCAATATGGCTGGGAAATCCACCTATATCCGCCAGGTAGCGGTCATTGCTCTTATGGCCCAGATCGGTTCCTTTATCCCGGCAGACAGCGGGAGAATTGGCATTGTCGACCGGATTTTCACCCGTGTCGGGGCTTCTGATGATCTGGCAACCGGACAGAGCACCTTTATGGTCGAGATGACCGAGGTATCCAATATTCTTAAAAACGCCACTCGAGACAGCCTGGTCATTCTGGACGAAATCGGCCGGGGAACAAGCACCTTTGACGGCATCAGCATTGCCTGGGCAGTGGTGGAATACCTTTGGGATGAGCAGATTATCGGAGCCAAAACGCTTTTTGCCACACACTATCATGAGCTTACAGAGCTCGAGCATCTGAAGCCTGGCATAAAAAACTTCAGTATCGGCGTCAGGGAAACCCCGGACGGGGTGGTCTTTTTAAGAAAGATCAAGCCTGGCAGCGCGGATCAGAGCTATGGGATCGAGGTCGCCAAGCTGGCAGGCTTCCCGCCGGCGGTCACCAACCGCGCCAGAGAAATTTTGAATATCCTGGATCAAGGTGAGGACACCTACCGTGAAGGGATGATCGCGGCCGAAAAGCCATCCTTTGAGAGCGCGCAGGTGAATTTCTTCGATATGGTTCCGGCTATGTCGGAGGAAGAAAAAGCAGTGCTCAACAGCATAAAGGACCTGTCTATAAATGAGATGACCCCAATGGAGGCCATGAACCAGCTTTATGGCCTGCAGAGCAAGCTGAAGGACAATTGAGGCCAAACAGCCAAGAGGTGAAACATGAAAATAAAAATGCTCAATAATGAGACCATCAATAAGATCGCGGCCGGAGAAGTGATTGTGAGGCCCATATCGGTTATCAAGGAGCTGGTGGAAAACGCCATTGACGCCGAATCCACCCGGATTTCCGTGGCGGTGGAGAAGGGCGGGAAAACCAGCATCTGCGTGACAGACAATGGCGTCGGCATCGCCTATAATGAGGTGCCGCTGGCCTTTAAACGTCATGCGACCAGCAAGATATTAAAGATTGAAGACCTCGAAAGTATTGATACCCTTGGCTTCAGAGGCGAGGCTCTGTCCAGCATTTCTGCTATTGCGCGGGTACGAATCACCACAAAAACCGCGGAGGAGGAAATCGGCAGCCAGAGCTTTTTTGAGGGCGGGACTTTCATTAATCAGCGCGTCTGCACCTATGACCGAGGAACCGAAATCATGGTGACAGATCTTTTCTATAACACACCCGCCCGGCAGAAGCATTTGCAAAAGGATAAAAACGAAGAAAAGCTGATCCGTGATATTTTGGAAAAGCTTTCGCTTTCTCATCCGGAAATAAGCTTTACCTATAGCAGCGATGGCCGTGAGGTGTTTAAAACGCTGGGCACAGGGAATCTAAAGGATGTGATCGAGAGCCTGTATGGCCGGGACTTTTTTAAGAGCCTCCGGGAGCTGGATGTGGAAAATTCCCCCATGCGCCTGAGGGGCTATATCAGCGATCTTACCCTGACACGTTCTACCAGGGAAGAGCAGATTTTCTTTATCAATAACCGTTTTGTGAAAAATAAAAGCCTTTCACGCGCCTTTGAGGACGCATATGAGGGTTATATGATGGTGCACAAGCACCCGGTCGGCATTGTATTTATGGACCTGCCCGGCCGCATGCTGGACGTTAATATTCATCCGGCTAAGACAGAAATCCAGATTTTGAATGAAAGTCTGGTATCCATTTTGTTCAAGCAGGGGATCCGGGATTGCCTGAAAGCGCAGAATCTGGTGGTGGATGTGAGCGAGGTGACCACTGCGCCGGAACCGCCCGAGGAGGCAGCCCGGCCGGGGATTGTGGAGGAGCCCGTCAGCTTTCTGTCGGGAGAGAGCAAAAACTTTACCCCGGTCGATGAAATAAACGAGGTGCAGGAAGCCCCTCGCCCCGTGTCTCCGCTCCCGAAAGCCGAAGCAGTGCGGCAGGAAGCCGTGAAACCCGAAGCGGAGAGGTATGGGCATGCAGTGCCGGCGGCTGAAAAAATGGAAGCGTCTGCCCCAGTGCCTGACGCCCCCGCGCCGCGTCAGGTGCTTACTCCGGCCCGGTCTACAGCGGCCGAAACGCCAAAGGTTGCAGAGCCCACACCAGAATACCCGCGCCGAAGGGGGCCGGATTTTAAAAATGCGAAAATTATCGGTCAGCTTTTCTCTACTTATATTTTACTTGAAAAGGGTGATGAGATCATCATGCTTGATCAGCATGCAGCCCATGAGGCCTTTTTATATCAGGAGCTGAAAGAGCGCTTTGACCAGAAATCGGATTTCCCGGCTCAAAGCCTTATGGTACCCCAGCCTGTGGAGATCTCGGTGCGTGAGGCGGATCATTTCGATGAGCTGCAGCCTGAGCTCATGCGCTATGGTTTTGACTGCGACCTTTTTGGCGAAAATACGCTCATGGTCCGCAGCGTCCCCATTATTTTGGGAGAGCCCCAGGACGTATCTCTTTTAAAGGCCTTCATTGAGGGGCGGGTTTATGAGGATGCTTCTGATCCGAGAAATCTTATCGAGCGCATTATCACCATGTCCTGTAAGGGAGCGGTAAAAGGGCATCAGGAGCTGTCGCGAGAGGAAATCGAAACGCTGCTTGACGGAATGAGCCGTCTGGATAATCCTTATACCTGCCCCCATGGCCGGCCGATTATCCTGAAGCTGCGGGAATATGAGCTTAAAAAACTATTTAAACGGGTGGTGTAAATGACAAAACCAAAAATTGCCGTGCTGGTGGGACCAACCGCCTGCGGAAAAACAGACACAGCTGTTGAGCTGGCCAAAAAGCTTGACGGCGAAATCATTTCAGCGGATTCGATGCAGATATACCGCCAGATGACCATTGGCACCGCCAAGCCCACTGAGGGAGAAATGCAGGGGATTCCTCACCATCTCATCGATTGTGTGGACCCGGACGAGGAGTACAGCGTCGCGCGGTTCAAGGAGGAGGCCCTCGGGAGGATCGAAGAAATTTTGAGCCGCGGCAAACAGCCGATTGTGGCTGGAGGAACCGGGCTTTATATCAATGGGCTTACACTGCCCTGGGGCTTTCGCGAAAAAGATACAGATGAAAAGGTTCGAGAACGCTTAGCCCAGGAGGTGGAGGAAACAGGTAAGGAGGCGTTTTATGAGCGCCTGAAAGCCATCGACCCTGTCACAGCCGCGACCCTGCACCCCAACAATGTCAAGCGTATGATCCGTGCCTATGAAATTTACGAGGTAACCGGAAAGCCTAAATCCTGTCTGGACATGGAGGCTGCCAAAGAGGAACTGCCCTGCGATTATGTATTGATGGGAATATCCATGGACCGGGCGTTGCTTTACGAACGCATAAACCGCCGGATCGATTTGATGGTGAGGGACGGACTGGTGGATGAGGTGAAATCCCTTTTAGACCAGGGCTATACCGAGGAGCTTCTTTCCATGAAAGCCATTGGCTATAAAGAAATTTTCCCTTACCTTAGGGGAGAAATGTCTTTAAAGGAGGCACTCTATATCTTGAAACGCGATACCCGTCATTTTGCCAAACGCCAGCTGACATGGTTTAGAAAGGATGGGCGGATCCGATGGTTTGCGGCAGAAAATTACGACACAAAAGCTGATATGGCAGAGGACATGAGCCTTTATTTTTGGAGCACTAAAACACAGTTTACTTCTTTTTAAGGAATGTTTGATATCCTTAACTCAGGGTATATGAAATGATACAATGATGAAAGGAGTGAACAGTAATGAAAAAACTGAGAACAATATATCTGGCCGGCGGATGCTTCTGGGGCCTGGAAAAATTTATGGAAAATATTACCGGCGTGGTTGAAACCCGTGTCGGCTATGCCAACGGCAATAAGGAAAAGCCAACCTATAAGGAGGTCTGTACTGGACATACCGGCTTCGCAGAAACCGTAAAGGTCGTCTATGACCCTGGTGTTATCAGCCTGGAGGCTTTGCTAATCGCCTTCTATAATGTCATCGACCCAACCAGTGTTAACCGGCAGGGCCCCGATGTAGGCTCCCAATACCGCAGCGGCATTTATTATACTGATTCGGAGGATTTGCCCGTCATTGAGCATGTGACAACCATGACCTTCCGCAGGCTTGGAGGCCGTAAGCCCCTCGCCACAGAGATCAAACCCTTGAAAAACTTTTATGACGCCGAGGAATACCACCAGAAATATCTGGATAAGAATCCCGGAGGCTACTGCCACATTCCAGAATGGAAAATGGGATCTTTCAAAGACCGGGAGCTCCGCGCTTCTTAAAAATGCAAAAAGACAGTGAGAACTTGATTTTCACTGTCTTTTTTTATTGTCAGACTTTTTAGAATTGTAGTAGTGAGCACCTTTTATATGACTTTACGGTATACATGTACTGCAATAGCTGCGGATATAAAATGGAAAAGCTTATCCGCTCCTATTTCTCCCATAATACGGGGGAAGGAGCATGTGAAGTGTGTCAGGGCCTGGGCACAAGCCTTGAAATAAATAAAGCTGAGGTTATCCGTGAAACGCTGTCTCTGGAAAGTGGCGCGGTGGACTTCTGGGAAGGGCGGTATAAGGCGTATCAAACAGATATTTTTAATCGGGCCTGTGCCCATTATGGAATACCGGTCCCAAATCAAAACACGCCGGTTCACGCCTTCACAGAGCTGCAAAAAAAATTTGTTGCTCAATGGCGTTGAAGATGAAATGATCAAAAAGAATTTTCCCGAGACCGCGCGGCCAAAAACAGCTGCTGAAGGCCGTTTTGAGGGAGTCTATCCTATCTTATGGCGTCGGATCTCTGAAAAAGGAGAGCTGGCGGGAAAAAACGAGAAATATTTTAATACCCGTACATGCCCGAAATGCGGCGGAGAGCGGCTGAACGCGCTGAGCCGGAGTGTAACCGTTAATGGGACAAGACTGCCGGAGCTTTCCGCCCTCCCGCTGGAGGCGCTGAATCGCTGGGTTGCCGGGCTGGAAAGCAGCCTGAAGGGTGAAAAGCGCAGGATAGCCGCGCCCTATCTGCTGGATCTGAAAACAAAGCTGCGCCGCATTATCAATGTGGGCCTTGGCTATTTAACCCTGGACCGCCAGGCTATGACGCTGTCCGGCGGAGAGGCCCAGCGGATAAAGCTTGCGGCAGCACTGGATGCCGAAATTACCGGTATTATCTATATTTTGGACGAGCCAACCGTTGGGCTGCACCCAAAGGACACAGAGGGAGTCATTCGTGTTTTGCAGGCCCTGAGGGACCAGGGCAATACGGTCATTGTCATTGAGCATGATCCTGACGTCATGGCGGCGGCAGATCACATGATTGATGTGGGGCCCGGTGCGGGCATCCATGGCGGACAGGTCGTGGGACAGGGAACCCTGGCGGAGATCCGGGGGCAATCTTCCTCCGTAACCGGGCAATATCTGAAAAATGAAAATCCCGAAATCAACCATAATCCCAGAAGCTTTACGGAAACAATAAAGGTACAGGGTGCCAGACTTCACAATATAAAAGGCCTTGATGTGCGTTTTCCTATCCGTGCGCTGACCGCTGTTACCGGCGTTTCAGACTCTGGAAAGTCTACGCTGGTGTTTGATATTCTGGGTGAAAATGGAGATGGTGGTACCGGAAAAGTCTCTGGCCTCGAAAATTTTGACGCGGTGGTTACGGTTGAGCAATCCGACATCGCCCGGATGAAACGATCGAACGTAGCGACGTATTCTGGCGCTTACTCAGACATCCGAAAGATTTTCGGATGTCTGGAGGCAGCGAAAGAAAAGGGAATGTCGGCAAAGCATTTCTCCTTTAACACCAGAGGCGGCCGGTGTGAAAACTGTGAAGGCCTGGGCCGTATTGTCAGCAATATGCTTTTCTTTGAGAATATTGAGACCGTCTGTCCGGTTTGCGGCGGCAGGCAGTTTAATGAAGAAGTATTGAGCGTTAAGTTTAAAGGATGTTCCATTCATGAGGTTTTAAAACAGCCTGTCGAGAAAGCATTAAAGACCTTTGAAGGAAACAAAAAGCTGGAGGGGGTCTTAGGGCTTTTGCAGGATGTGGGATTAGGCTATCTGGAGCTTGGGCAGACGCTGACCACCCTTTCGGGCGGTGAAGGACAGCGCCTGAAGCTGGCCAGGGAGCTCATGCAAAACCAGGGGAAACGAAGCCTGTATCTGATTGATGAGCCAACCACGGGGATCCATCCTCTTGATATAGAGCATTTTATTGTTCTGTTAAACCGTATGGTGGACAATGACGGCACCGTCGTTGTTGTGGAGCATAACGCTCAGCTTATCAGGCAGGCTGACTGGATTATCGACCTGGGACCTGAAGGCGGCGACAGGGGAGGGAAGGTTATTTTTGAGGGCACCCCCGCCCAGATCATTGCGTGCAGAGACTCTGTCACAGGGCCTTTTCTCTAGTTTGAAAGCTGGTCTTACGGCGATTAGTGACATTTTCTGTCAATGCCTTGTTTATTTTTTGTTTTATGTTAAGATAGTATAAAGAAAATGAAAAATCACATAAAGATTGCATAAAAATAATGTAAAAGCGACGGAGGAATGGAATGAAAATTGTCGTTGTGGGAAATGGTAAAGTCGGCACCACACTGACGGTTCAGCTAGCGAGAGAAGGACACGATATTATTATCGTCGACAACGATGAACGGGTAATTGAGAATGTTGTCAATGCCTATGATGTTATGGGGATCTGCGGAAACGGCGGCTCCTACGATGTGTTGCAGCAGGCGGGGGTAGCAACGGCAGATCTTTTTATAGCTGTCACCTCCGGCGATGAGATGAATATTTTAAGCTGTATGCTGGCAAAAAAAATGGGTGCCAAGCACACCATCGCTAGGGTTCGTAATCCTCAGTACACAAAGCTGCTGGTTTATATGCGGGATGAGCTGGGGCTCAGCATGTCCATTAATCCGGAATTTGAGGCGGCTAATGAAATTTTTCGTGTTTTAAGGCTGCCACAGGCCCTGGAAGTCGACTCTTTTTCAAAGGGCAGAGTCGATTTGGTAGCGGTGAGGATTCAGCCAAACTCAAAGCTGAACGGGAAGGCCATTGCCGGGCTTCAGAGCTTTTTTAAAGCAAATATTCTGATCTGTGCGGTTGAGCGCAATGGCGAGGTGATCATACCGGACGGTGATTTTGTCATGCAGTGCGGGGACAAGATTTTTATTTCGGCTACTTCCAAAGAGCTGGATCTCTTTTTTAAGGAAACAGGTATTATCAGCCATAAAATCCGCAAGGTTATGATCATTGGCGGTGGAAAAATCGCTTATTATCTGGCCAGACAGCTGATAAGCCTGAAGGTCAATGTTAAGATTATCGAGTTGAATAAGCAGAGAAGCCGGGAACTCAGCGAGCTTTTGCCAAAGGCGACAGTGGTTTATGGAGACGGAACAGACCAGGCGGTTTTAACCGAGGAGGGAATTCGCAATGTGGATGCCTGTGTGGCGCTGACCGATAACGATGAAGAAAATATTATTCTTTCCATGTACGCAGGCACCCAGAAGGTCGAAAAGATTATTACCAAGGTCAACCGGATTCCACTGCTTAAGATTATGCAGGACGTGGGGATCGAAAGTGTAATTTCACCCAAAATGCTCACGGCCAACCATATTGTCCGCTATGTAAGGGCTATGGAGACCACAGAGGATAACAGCATCCGAACCCTGTATAAAATTGTCGACGGGCAGGCCGAGGCCATCGAGTTTCCGGTAACGCGGGATTCGGGCTTTGTGGGCCACCCTCTGCGTGAACTTAATATCCGTAAGAATAACCTGATTGCCTGTATTATCCGCAAGGGCCGCATTATTTTCCCGAACGGCGATGCCGTCATGGAAGCCGGGGACAACGTGGTGGTGGTCACCACAACCCAGAGCCTGAAGCATCTGAAGGATATACTGGACGGCAGGGAATAGGACGGCAATATGAATTATCGAATGGTTTTTTACGTCATTGGGAATATGATGAAAAGTGAAGCGGCGCTGATGTTTTTGGCCATCATTGTAGCCCTTGTCTATGGCGAGACCGACACCATCGTCTGGTTTGTTATCCCTATGTTTATTCTGATATCCCTTGGCTTTATACTCAGTAATAAAATGCCGGAGTACCGGAATTTTTATGCCCGTGAGGGCTTTGTGGTGGTGGCGCTTTCGTGGCTTGTCATGTCTTTTTTCGGTGGGATGCCCTTCTTTTTAAGTGGACAGATCCCTTCGCTGACAGACAGCTTTTTTGAAGCGGTTTCGGGTTTTACCACAACCGGCTCCACCATTTTGACGAACATAGAGGCCCTGCCCAACAGCATGCTGTTCTGGCGCAGCTTTACCCATTGGATCGGCGGCATGGGGATACTGGTTTTTGTTCTGACCATTATGCCCAAAACAGAAGGGAATTCTATCTATCTCATGCGGGCGGAAATGCCTGGTACCTCTGTGGAAAAGCTGGTATCCAAGGTGCGCCCGACGGTAAGAATTCTGTATGGGATTTATCTGGGAATGACAATCCTGCTGATCCTTTTGCTGGTGGTCGGCGGTATGCCATTGTTTGACAGTATTATCAACGCTATGGGGACAGCTGGTACCGGCGGATATTCTTTGAAAAATGACAGCATTGCCTACTATAACAGCGCTTATATTGATGTGGTCCTGACGATTTTTATGCTTATGTTCGCTGTGAATTTTAATCTTTACCATCTGGTATTTATTAAAAAGGGCAGGGAATTTTTTAAAAGTGAGGAGCTTCGTTGGTTTATCGGCATTGTGGCCGTGGCCATTGCTTTGATTACCGTTGACCTTCTGCCGCGGTATGGGAACAATATTTTAGAGACTTTGAGGTATTCATCCTTTCAGGTTGCCTCTATAATCACAACGACAGGCTTTGCCACGACCAATTTTGACTTATGGCCAAGCTTTTCAAAATATATTCTGCTCTTTCTGATGTTTATCGGCGCCTGCGCCGGCTCTACCGGCGGCGGGATCAAGGTCTCCCGCTGGCTGATTATTGTTAAAACAGCGGGTAATGAGCTCAAGAAAATGATCCGTCCCCGCCAGGTCACAACGGTTAAATTTGAGGACAAGCCCCTTGGGGCACAGGTAGTCGCCAGCGTTTACACCTATCTGGCTGTCTATATCTTGATTTTTGCGGCTTCGCTGCTGGTGCTTTCCCTTGACCAGTATGATTTTCTGACGAACTTTTCAGCGGTGGCGACCTGTATTAATAATGTCGGTCCGGGTTTTAACGCTATTGGGCCCATTGAGAACTTTTCGGATTTTTCAGTGGTATCCAAGCTGGTGCTCTGCTTTAACATGCTGGCCGGACGCCTGGAAATCTTTCCGATTTTAATGCTGTTTGCGCCGCACACATGGAAAAACTAAAAAACAAATAAAAAGCATGGACTTAGGGGAGTCCATGCTTTTTTAATCTTTAAGGGAAAGTAGTATGTTAAATTTAAGTTATTCGAACACGACGATGGCTTCTCCGTTTTTAACGCGAAGTGCAACGGTTTCGAGAATTCTGAAATGATGATTCAAATCAACCAGCTCGAGATAGGAAGCAGCCCCAGATCCATATACTGTGCTTCGGAGCAGACCAGAAGGGCTTTGCCTGCCAGTGTATTGCTCTTAAATACACGGCCGCCTAAAAGCTCGCGGATACGATCGATTTCCATCATTCCGGTGCCTGGCTGGATGCGCTGCAGCTGGTAGTATAAATCAGGACCCATAGCCAGAGAATAACGGCCGATGATGCCCTTTTCGTCTAAAAGGGAGGCAGCGGCAGCAATATTTGAAAAGGCGTTTTCGCCGGTGCCCCAGTCTTCACGTTTCATGGTGGTAATACCCTGAGCGTTTAAAAGACCTTCGAGGCCTAAGGCTTTGTTGCCAAAGAAGATCATTTTATCTTCAGCTTTTGCTAAAGCCTGTGCGGCTCTGGCAACAGCAGACAGATCGATGGGGGTACCCATTCTCTGGCTGGCTTCCAGATCGCGCCATAAAATCATAAAATCGGCGTAAAGCTGCGGCAGCTCCACAAATTTTCTGCCGGTAGTACGCACGAAGTCATCTTCAAATTCTTCTTCTTTTGTCTGGGCATCAACATTAACGCCCTGTATTCCGGCGCCCAGAGGGCCGTAGAGCGGTAAAAAGCGGCGGCCGACAATGCATTTCTTGGCGGCTTCCACTACGGTATTGTCAATCTGTTCCCAAAGGTCATCTCCGAAGGGAGCAGTTGTTCTTGCTAAATAATCCATGTAAAACGCCTCCTACTCAATGAGACTGCCGATGGTAGCACCTTCAGGGGATTGTGCATCACTGCTTCCGGTTGGGATGCCTAAATCCTCCATCATTTCGTGTACTTCTTCTGCACCATCTTCAAAAAGTTTTGCTTCTTCAGGATCTAAGTAACGCATCAGAGTGGTTAATTCTCCAATGTGGGCTTTTTCTTCATCGCGAATATCGGCCAGTACCTTTTTGGCAACGACATTATCAGTTGCCTGTACATGAGCGTCATATAAATAAATGGCTTCCAGTTCTCCTGCGAGATCAAGACGGATGGCCTGTGCCAATTCCTTCTTGGTCATTTTTCTTTCTACGTTTCCTGCAAACGGATCTCCAAATGCTGGCATAATCTGTTCACTCCTTTCAATTTATCTGCAATGATATATACCCTCTCTTATTTAAGAATAACCATTTATCAAAAAAGTTTTTTGTGTTATAATCAGGTTGTTGTTAATTTGAAAATTCCAACGGCTCCGCAAGCCATTGGAATTTTTTAATGCTGGAGTGGAGGGAGAATTTATGGAAGAGACAAGACAAATAAGCACTGGTTACCTGATCAAAAGGTTTGCACCCTATTTTAAGAAGTACCGCTTCGTGCTGGTGCTGGATCTTTTCTGCGCAGCGCTGACGACGATCTGTGAGCTGGTACTGCCACTGATCGTGCGCTTTATTACAGACAAGGGTATGAACGATATGGCCAGCCTGTCCGTAAAGCTCATTCTTTATGTGGGGATTTTTTATCTGATTTTGAGACTGATCGACGCGGCTGCCAACTATTTTATGGCAAATATTGGACATGTGATGGGCGCGAAGATCGAGACAGACATGCGGCGGGATTTGTTTGAGCATCTTCAGAAGCTTTCCTTTTCATATTACAGCAATACAAAGGTAGGCCAGATTATGGCCAGGATTACCAGCGATTTATTTGACGTAACAGAGTTTGCCCACCACTGTCCCGAAGAATTTTTTATCGCCGCCCTCAAAATTACTGTGTCTTTCATCATTTTAGCCAATGTGAACGTGACACTGACCCTGATTATCTTTGCAGTGATCCCCATTATGCTGCTGTGTTCCATCTGGTTTAACAAGCGGATGCGTCGGGCTTTTAAAATGGGCCGTGTGGTGACCGGGGATATCAACGCGCAGGTAGAGGACAGTCTGCTGGGGGTGCGGGTCGTTAAATCCTTTGCCAATGAAGCCATTGAAGAGGAAAAGTTTAACGAAGGCAACGCGGGATTTCTGAATATTAAAAAGATGATGTACCGCTATATGGCGGGCTTCCAGACCATGACCCGTCTGTTTGATGGGATCATGTATATCGTGGTGGTAGTGGCCGGCTCGTTGTTTATGATCGGCGGAAAGATTACGCCAGGGGACCTGATGGCTTATCTGCTCTACGTCACAACGCTGCTCACCTCGATCCGCCGGGTCGTTGAGTTTACCGAGCAGTTCCAGCGGGGTATGACGGGAATCGAGCGCTTTATCGAGATTATGGACGAGCCCTTGGAAATTGTGGATACGCCGGGCGCCAAAAAACTGAAAAATGTTAAAGGCGATATCCGGTTTGACCATGTGGGCTTTATGTATTCCGATGATCATACCGAGGTGCTGTCGAACATTGACCTGCATGTGGAGCCCGGAAAGAACATTGCTCTGATCGGCCCCTCTGGAAGCGGCAAAAGCACGCTTTGCAACTTGATTCCACGTTTTTATGATGTGACCTCTGGCCGGATTCTCATTGACGGGCAGGATATTAAAGATTTAACCCTGCATTCACTCCGCTCTGAAATCGGCATGGTGCAGCAGGAGGTTTATCTCTTTGCGGGATCGGTATTTGAGAATATTGCCTACGGACTGCCCGGGGCCGACAGAGAAGCGGTTGAGACCGCAGCGAGACAGGCGGGTGCCCACGATTTTATCATGGGCCTGCCTGAGGGCTATGATACCTACGTTGGCGAGCGCGGCGTTAAGCTTTCCGGCGGTCAGAAGCAGCGCATCAGTATCGCGCGGGTATTTTTGAAAAATCCGCCAGTTCTGATTCTTGATGAGGCCACCTCAGCGCTGGACAATGAAAGCGAGCGGATTGTTCAGCAATCCCTCGAGAAACTGACGGTGGGCCGGACAACCTTTACCATAGCCCACCGCCTGACCACCATCCGTAATGCGGATATTATATTGGTGCTCACTGAAGACGGCATTGTGGAGCAGGGAACCCACAGGGAGCTGATGGCAAAGGGCGGCATTTATCACGACCTTTATCAGCTTTATACGGAAGACCGCGATCTCAACGAAGAATTTTAAAAGGGACTACACAAAAAACTGAAAATATGTTAGACTGAACTGAGAATTTGGTTCAGAGTACAAGAATGAAGGAAAGTATGGAAAACATTAAAAACGCTTATTTAAAAGAAGAATTTAATATTTCAGAGGATGTTATCTGTTTTGTCGATGCAGTGGAGGCTGCAATAAAGACTCGCCTGGCAGAGCTGGACGAAAAGGCAGAGTATCATCAGTATAAGGTCATCAAGGCTATGCAGCGCGCAAACCTGAGCGACCGTCATTTCCATCCCGCTACGGGCTATGGCTATGACGATGTAGGCCGTGAAGTAGTGGAAACCATTTATGCCGATATCTTTGGTGCAGAGGATGCTCTGGTAAGGCCTCATATTTCATCGGGGACCCACGCCATTTCGCTCTGCCTTTATGGGGTTCTGAGACCCGGTGACGAGCTTTTATCCATTACGGGCAGCCCCTATGATACCCTGCGGACCGTTATTGGCATTGAGGATGCGGACGTTGGTAATGGTACCCTTAAGGATTTTGGGGTAAATTACAATCAGATTGAGCTGACAGAGGATGGAAAAATTGACGAGGAAAAGGTTCTGTCCAGCATCCATGAGAATACAAAAATGATCTATATGCAGCGCTCTACCGGATACAGCTGGCGTAAGGCGCTTAAAATTTCAGATATGGCGGAAATCATCACGAAAGTAAAGGCAGCCAAGCCTGATGTGGTGGTATTTGTGGATAACTGTTACGGTGAATTCCTCGATTATAAAGAGCCGGTGGCAGTGGGCGCAGATCTTATGGCCGGATCGCTTATCAAAAATCCAGGCGGCGGCCTGGCTCCAACTGGCGGTTACGTTGCGGGAAAAGAAAAATATGTCTATATGGCAGCCTGCCGTCTGGCAGCGCCGGGTGTTGCCAAGGAAACCGGCGCCACGCTGGATATTAACCGTACACTACTCCAGGGCCTGTTTCAGGCTCCGACAGTGGTCGCGCAGGCCATAAAAACCGCTGTACTTATGGCAGCGGTCTATGATAAGCTTGGTTTTGGGGTCTGCCCTGGTGTGGAGGATTACCGCAGCGATATTATACAGAGTATTAAGCTCTGTACCCCCGAGGCGGTTAAGGTATTTTGCCGCGCGGTCCAGGAGGCAGCGCCGGTGGACTCCTTTGTGACACCGGAGCCCTGGGATATGCCGGGCTATAACTGCCCGATTATCATGGCCGCAGGCGCTTTTATTCAGGGATCGTCCATTGAGCTCAGCGCTGACGCACCCATGCGTGAACCATACATCGCTTATTTTCAGGGCGGGCTTACCCATTATCATGGAAAGCTCGGTCTGCTGCTTACCCTGCAGCGCTTAAAGGAAGCGGGGATTATTGAAAAATTACAGGAGGACTAAGATGATCAATAAAGATAAAATAGAACGCATTAATTTTTTGGCAAGAAAGAAAAAGGCCGAAGGCCTGACCACAGAGGAGCTGGAAGAACAGCAGAGTCTGCGCGCTGAATATCTGGAAGCGGTTCGGGCAAATTTGAAAAGCCAGCTGGACAGCATTGAAATCATGAGCCCGAATTATGAAGAAAGCTATACGGAGGAAGATAAGACACATATTGCAGAAATGAATGAAAAACTGGCGGTCGAATATGAGGACGCTCAGCGCAAGGAAAGAATGTCTGTTACTGAAGCGGGCAACCCAAGAAAGCCCCAGGGTGAAGCGGGCAAAATGATGATTGAGCGCATGAATGAAAGCCATGCAGAGATGACGGCCTGGGCGCTCGATAAACTGGATTTAAAACCAGAAGATAAAGTGCTGGACGTTGGCTGCGGCGGCGGAGCTGCTCTGAAACGCCTCTCTGGCCGTATTGACGGCGGAAAGCTTTACGGTATCGACTATTCCGAAGTATCCGTTGAGGCCTCGAAGGAACTGAACAAGGCGGATATTGAAAGCGGAAAAATGGAAATTCATCAGGGCTCTGTGTCTAAAATGCCCTTTGTGGACAATCTATTTGACGCCATCATTACAGTAGAAAGCTACTATTTCTGGCCAGATCTTGAGGAAGATATGCGTGAGGTGTTCCGTGTCCTAAAAGAGGGCGGTACCTTTATGCTCATTGCGGAAATGTATTTAAATGACGATCTGGATGAGCACCACATCGAAATGGCCAAGAAATTTGAACTGCGCAACCTGAGCGTCGACGAGTTTAAGGCACTCTTTGAGAAGGTCGGTTATAAAGAAACAAAGATCCATTTAAAGGATGGAAAATACTGGATTTGCGTAGAAGGCAAAAAATAAGAAAAGCGGCCTCGCCGCTTTTCTTATTTTAATTTAATAATGTCCAGATCGTCCGGAACGTAGATTTTGCCCTTAAAATATTTCTTTCCCTCGGCCTTATACCGTTTCTTTCGGTTTTGCAAGTTTTTTTCCTCGGTATGCCAGAGAACCAGATTGGCAATTTTCATCTCCTCGGCCAGCTCACAGGCCTCCCGGACCGTACTGTGGTGTTTTTTATATGGGTCAAAAATATCCCGTTCACTGTAAAGGCAGAAAGCCTCACTGAGCAGCCAGTCTGTATCCAGAACATATCTTTTACAGATAGGATTAAAGGGCTCATCGCCAAGACAGGTCAGCTTTTTTGTGTTTTTCAGCATGGTGGTAAAACCGAACTGTTTAAGCTTGGTGGAGTGAATATCAAAAAAGGTGATATAATAATCAAGGATTTTTTCGGTCTGCCCGTCCTGAACAGGGATCAGAAGGATACGGCTGCCAAAGAGGGCTGTGAGCTTTTTCTGCAGAGTCAGATCACAGATGGTCACCACAGTTTTAATGAGCTCGTCATGGCAGTAAATTTTGAGGGTGCCCTTGTATTTTTGATCCAGCATCATCGAGGCGATCTGCCGTATGAGCCAGACCACGCCAAGCACATGGTCGGTATGGCCGTGCGTGATGAAAAGATGATGAATATGCGCGGGGTTGATTGATGCTTTTTTCAACTGCCTGAGGATGCCATTTCCACCCCCTGCGTCTACCATAAAATATTCTTTTCCACTTTTAATCGCAAAGCAGGTATTATAACATTCGGTCACCATGGCGTTTCCAGTGCCGAGGACAATCAGTTTTTCTGTTTTCATATTGTCACTTCCTTTTGAATTTTCCTTAACCAGTTTATCATAGAAGTTTTTTTTCATCAATTGGGACTTTACCTTGCTCGTAACAAAAGGTAAAATAGGGTTAGACAAAACTTATAAAAGGAGGTTCATTTATGAGCAAAGATAAAGAAAGTAAAGCAAAAGAACTCCAGAAATCCCTGACTAAAAAGTTTGAACTGGCGTGGCACGCGCTGGAAAACGATGAAAAGACAATGGTCGATGATTTTTGTGAAAGCTATAAAGAGTATCTGACTGTTTCAAAAACCGAGCGTTTGTGCGCGGCTTATACCGTTCTTCTGGCAGAAGAAAAAGGTTTTAAACCTCTGGAATACTACCAGGCTAAGGGTAAGGTCGTACCTGGAGACAAAATTTATGTTGTTTTCAGAAAGAAAACCGTTCTGTTGTTTGTTGTGGGCGAGGAGGCCCTGGAAAACGGCATGTCGATTATTGGCGCCCACATTGATGCGCCAAGACTCGATTTAAAGCCGGCTCCTCTGTATGAAGAATCCGATATGGCTTATTTTAAAACTCACTACTATGGCGGAATTAAAAAGTATCAGTGGGTGACTATGCCGTTGGCCCTTCATGGCACAGTTGTCAAAAAAGATGGTGAAGTTATTAATATTTCATTGGGGGAAAAGGATGAAGAGCCTGTTTTCTGTATTACCGATTTGCTGCCTCACCTCTCACAGGAACAGAATCAGAAAAAAATGGCAGAAGGGATCAAGGGCGAGGGCCTGAATCTTATTATCGGCAGCATTCCATATGCGGATAAGGATATAGGCGATGCCGTAAAACTGAATATCCTCAAGCAGCTCAATGACACCTATGGCATTATCGAAGAGGACTTTGCCAGCGCAGAACTGGAGGTTGTACCTGCCGGCGCTGCCAGAGATGTGGGCTTTGACCGCAGCTTTGTGGGAAGCTATGGACAGGACGATCGTGTATGCGCCTTTACAGCGACAATGGCAATCTTAAACCAGGATGATGAGAAACCGCCTAAACGCACATTGTGCACGATTCTGGCCGACAAGGAAGAAATCGGCAGCTATGGCAGTACGGGCATGCAGTCGAATTTCTTTGAAAATGAAATGGCAGAGCTTATCGATCTGACAGAGGATCATAAGCCTGAGCTGACCTTAAGGCGCTGTCTTAAAAATTCGGAGTTTTTATCCGCAGATGTTACGGCAGCCTATGATCCGAATTTTTCAGGAACACATGATCTGTACAACGCGCCTTTTGCGGGCAAAGGACTGGTCATTTCAAAATATGGCGGCTCCAGAGGGAAGTCCGGCTCTAATGACGCGCACGCTGAGTTTTTAGGAAAACTGCGCGAGTGTTTTAACGCGGCAGATGTCACCTGGCAAATGGGCGAGCTTGGCCGTGTGGATCTTGGCGGCGGCGGCACCATCGCTTATATGCTGGCAGAATATGGCATGGATGTGGTGGACTGCGGTCCGGCATTGCTGAGTATGCACTCTCCCTTTGAGCTTTGTTCAAAAGCGGATGTTTATATGACCTATAAAGGTTATAAAGCATTCTTCGACCATTGCTGAGACGCGTAAATCTTGGAAGTCAAAGTTTCCGCTGGTAAGTGGAAATTTTGGCTTTTATTATTACCTTAAAGCAAGAAATCTTTATTAGACTACTGATAAAATTTCTTCTTGTCTTTAGTATGGTAAAGGTGTTAAAATAGATTACATGTAACATAAAGTTAAAAAAAGAAGCAAGAGGTGTGTGAATTGGAATTAAAGGAAAAACAAAAAACGTTCCGGGGTGGAATCCATCCACCTTACAGGAAAAAGAGAACGGCATCCGTCTCGGTTAAAGTTGCAGCCGAACCTAAGGTTGTAACGATTCCAATGTCCCTTCATATCGGTGCGCCCTGTACACCGGTAGTGAAAAAGGGAGATATGGTTTACCTCGGCCAGAAAGTTGGAGAAGCAAACGGTTTTGTTTCAGCCCCTGTGCACTCAAGCGTATCCGGTACGGTTATCGCGGTTGAGGAGCGGGCGCATCCCAACGGGGAGATGATCATGTCTGTGGTCATTGAATCTGACGGTAAAAACACGGTTGACCCTTCGATCAAGCCCTACGGCAATTTCAGAAAGTATGAGCCTAAGCAGATTATTGACATTATCCGCGAAGCCGGAATTGTCGGTATGGGGGGCGCTACCTTTCCAACGCATGTTAAGCTGAGTATTCCACCGGACAAAAAGGTGGACAGCGTGATTTTAAACGGCGCGGAATGTGAACCTTACCTGACTGCTGACCATCATCTGATGCTGGCCCGGCCAAAGCGTATTGTCCAGGGGCTGAGAATCGCCATGCGGGCAGTCGGGGTCGACAAGGGCTATATTGGCGTGGAGAGCAATAAGCCAAACGCCATTGAAAAACTTAGAAAGGCCATCACTGAGAAGGATAATATCGAGGTAGTGGTTTTAGAAACAAAGTATCCGCAGGGAGCAGAAAAACAGCTGATTAAGGCGGTTACTGACCGCGAGGTGCCATCCGGCGGCCTGCCGGCCGACGCAGGGGTCGTGGTGATGAATGTAGGCACAGCCTGTCAGATTGCCATCACGTTTGAAACCGGTTTACCTCTGCATAAACGGCTGCTGACCTGTACAGGCAACGCAGTAAAAAATGCAAGGACAATGGAGGTTAAGGTGGGCGTGCCGTATCAGGAGGTTATTGACCAGTGCGGCGGATTTGCAAAGAAACCATACAAGGTTATCTCCGGTGGCCCGATGATGGGAGTAACCCTGTTCAGTACCGATGTCCCAATAATGAAGGGAACATCAGGAATCCTGTGCCTGACAAAGGGCGCGGCCTATATCCCCGAGCCTTCTAACTGTATCCGCTGTGGAAAATGCGCGGAGGCATGCCCGATTCATTTGCAGCCTCTTTACCTGGCCGCCTACTCAGAAAAGGAACGCTGGGAAAAGTGCGAGGAATACCATGCTCTCGACTGCATCGAATGCGGCAGCTGCTCATTTATCTGTCCTGCCAAGCGGACGCTGGTTTCATCGATTCGTGTGGCAAAACGTCAGATAACAGCATTAAAACAGAAAGAAAAGAAATAGGAGGAGCATCAATTGAGTAAATTAGATTTAACACTGACTGTATCCTCATCACCACATATACGCGCAAAGCATAATACGTCCAGCATTATGCAGAGTGTTATCGTTGCGCTTTTACCGGCGCTCGCAGTTGCCGGATATGTATTTGGCATGAGAACCTTCCTGATCGTGGCGCTCTGTGTCGCCAGCTGTGTTGTGACGGAAGCAGTTATCCAAAAGCTGATGAAAAAGCCCATTACTGTCAGTGACTGGAGCGCCGTTGTTACGGGACTTCTGCTGGCCTTTAATCTGCCTATCACAGCACCGTGGTGGATGTGTATTATCGGTTCAGTTTTTGCCATCGCCCTGGTTAAGCAGTGCTTTGGCGGCCTTGGACATAACTTTATGAACCCGGCTTTGGCGGCCAGGGCTTTTCTGGTAGCGTCATGGCCAACCCACATGACAGGCACAGCCTATATCCCGCTGGCAGATACCTTTACGACGGCGACACCGCTGGGAATTTTAAAGGAGGGCCTGGATCTGACCGCGCTGCCCAGTAATCTGGATATGTTTCTTGGGATCAATGGCGTCTATGGCTCCATTGGAGAAATCTCCGCGTTGGCGCTGCTGATCGGGGGCATTTATCTGATTGTCCGCGGTGTTATCAGCTGGCGTATTCCGGCGGTTTATCTTGCGACAGTGGCGGTTTTGTCGCTTGTATTTGGTCAGGACCCAATCTTTCAGCTTTGCTCTGGCGGTTTAATGTTGGGTGCCTTCTTCATGGCAACGGATTATGTCTCATCTCCGAGCACTCCGGTTGGACAGATTATCTTCGCCTTTGGCTGCGGCTTGATTACCATGATTATTCGAATGTTCGGCGGCTATCCTGAGGGGGTATCTTACTCTATCCTTCTGATGAATGTGGCGGCTCCGCTCATCGAACGGTTTACCCGTCCGCGTATTTACGGAGCACCGAAAAAGGAGAAAAAGAACAAAGAGGTGGAAGTGAATGGCTAATAAACAAAAAATATCCATCGACTGGAAAAACGTCATCAAGCTGGCTGTTATTCTCTTTGTCATCACGGCGATCGCATCTCTTTGCCTCGCAATGACGAATTACGTAACATCTGATGTTATCGACCAGCGCAATGAGCAGGCCAATACTGAGGCAAGACAGGCTGTTTTGCCGGATGCCGATAAATTTGAGGCCGTAGATAATATCGAAGCGATTGCGGCCGCTGCTGCCCCAAATGAAGCCAGTATTATTAAGGAAGCCTACGTTGGCTATAAGGGAAGCGACTTGGCGGGCTATACCGTCAAAACAGCTCCGAGCGGCTATGGCGGAGCGGTTGAAGTATTGACCGGTATCGATAAAGATGGCAAGATTACAGGCATTACGATCTTAAGCCAGAGTGAAACACCGGGGCTTGGCGCAAAATCTACTGAGCCGGCGTTCCAGGAACAGTTTAAAGGAAAAGACGCGAAAAAGGAGATCGCGGTTATTAAAAGCGGAGAAGCTTCAGACAATCAAATAACCGCCATTACCGGCGCGACAATCACTTCCAAAGCTGTTACAACAGGCGTCAACGCATCTGAAAAAGTCTACGAAGCGCTTGCGAAGGAAGGAGGCGCACAATAATGGGTAATTTTAAACATTTTACAAATGGGCTGATCAAGGAGAACCCAACATTCCGCCTGCTGCTGGGGATGTGTCCGACTTTGGCAGTTACGACCTCGGCGATAAACGGTCTGGGCATGGGGCTTGCGACCACTGTTGTTCTGATCGGTTCAAATGTTGTTATTTCAGCTTTAAGGAAAATCATTCCGGACAAAATCCGTATCCCGGCTTTTGTCGTCATCATCGCATCCTTCGTAACCATTGTCGGCATGCTGATGAAGGCTTATGTGCCGGCGCTGGATGCCGCGCTGGGGATTTATATTCCTCTGATTGTTGTCAACTGTATTATTCTCGGACGTGCGGAAGCCTTTGCGTTTTCTAACCCTGTTCTGGCATCTTTTGCGGACGGCGCAGGGATGGGCCTCGGCTTTACACTGTCCCTGACCGTGCTGGGTTCAATCCGCGAGATCATCGGTGCAGGCGCGATTTTCGGTCTGAGCATTTTCGGCGCTGGCTATGAACCGGTTCTTATATTTATCCTGCCGCCAGGAGCCTTCCTGACCTTGGGTGTTGGCATTGCAGCCATCAATAAGATTACAGAAAAACTAGAAGCGAAAAAATCAAATAAGGAGGATAGCCTGTCATGACCAATATACTCCTGATTTTAGTCAGCGGCATTTTTGTCCAGAACTTTATTTTGTCAAAATTCCTCGGTATTTGCCCTTTTCTCGGCGTTTCTAAACAGATTGAAACAGCTGTGGGGATGGGGATTGCCGTTACCTTTGTAATGGCCATGGCTTCGGCGATTACCTATGTGGTGCAGTACGCTATTCTGGACCCGTTAGGTCTTGGATATTTACAGACCATTGCCTTTATTCTGGTTATTGCGGCCTTGGTACAGTTGGTTGAAATGATTATTCAAAAAACCAGCCCGTCTCTTTATCAGGCGTTGGGTGTCTACCTTCCGCTGATCACGACCAACTGTGCGGTACTGGGGGTTGCGCTGTTAAACATCCAGTATGGTTACAATTTTATCGAAACAGTTTTCAATGGGATTGCCGGGGCCCTTGGCTTTACACTGGCGATCGTGCTGTTTGCCGGTATCCGGGAACGTCTGGAGCTGTCCGATATTCCAAAGCCCTTTGAGGGATTCCCGATCGCGCTTGTTACAGCGGGTCTGATGGCCATTGCGTTCCTGGGATTCTCCGGAATGCTGTAAGGAGGTGCCGGAAATGTTAATGGAATTACTGATTCCTGTAGGTATTTTAGGTGCCATGGGATTGATTTTCGGAGCTGGTCTCGCCATCGCCTCAAAGGTATTTGAGGTTAAAACGGACGAGCGGGTTCCTTTGGTGAGAGATGCCCTTCCAGGGGCAAACTGCGGCGGCTGCGGCTTTCCAGGCTGTGATGCCCTTGCGGCGGCCATCGTAAACGGTGAGGCGGCGGTGAATGCCTGTCCGGTAGGCGGCGCGGCCACAGCCATGGCCATTGGAGAGATTATGGGAGAAAGCATCGGCAGCAGCGAGCCGATGGTGGCCTGTATTCACTGCAACGGTGATTGTACCCATTCGCCGAACCGTGCGGATTATTATGGTATTCAGGACTGCCGCCAGGCCATGATTGCGAGCGGCGGCGTAAAGACATGCCGGCATGGCTGTATGGGGCTTGGTACCTGTGTCAGCGCCTGTATGTTTGGTGCGTTATCCATTGGTGATAACGGTCTGCCCGAGGTGGACGTTGATAAATGTACGGCCTGTGGTAAATGCAGGGATGCCTGTCCAAAAGGCATTATCGATTTGATTCCGGCAGACCAGCTGGTGCATGTGGACTGCCGTAATACAGACAAGGGCAAGCTGGTACGCGCTGTCTGCGATATAGGCTGTATTGCCTGTAAAGCCTGTGTGAAGGTATGCCCAGTGGAAGCCATTACGGTTGAAAATAATCTGGCATCCATCGATTACGATAAATGTACCCAGTGTCAAGCTTGTTTTGAAAAATGTCCGACAGGCGCCATTACACTGGAACAGCGCATTGTCATTGGCGATGAAACCACCGTTATTGAGCTGGAACCGGAAAAGGATCTGGATGAGGAAATGGAAGCGATCATGCAGGTCGATGCTGAGCCAGTAGAAGAATTTGTAGAAGTCAGCGGAGAAATCGAAGTTTTAGAAACAAGAGAAAATATGGAAGAACCCGAAAAAACAGTTGATCCTGCAGAAGAACATCCTGAAGATGAAAAAGATAAGGTCGAGTTTAAAATAAGCGATCTGAAATAGGCTTAAGGAGTGCCGCTAAGGTTGCGGCGCTCCTTTTTTGAATTAACGATAATTTCCAGCAGAAAGAACTGGAAAAAGCATTGGGTTTAGGCTATAATAGAGACTCATGGGCCAAAGCGCCATATTTTTCAAACCAGAGGAGTATAGAAGTTACAGAATGATTACAGTATCTGATTTAAGTTTAAATTTTGATGGAAGCAATTTGTTTTCAAACGTTAATATAAAATTCACACCGGGAAACTGCTATGGTATTATCGGTGCCAACGGAGCGGGTAAATCCACCTTTTTAAGAATTTTATCTGGTAATCTCGAGCCGTCCAGCGGTGATGTCATTATGCCTAAAGAACTGCGCATGTCCGTATTGAAGCAGGATCATTACGCTTTTGACGACTATTCAGTGCTGGACACCATTATTATGGGAAATCAGCATCTTTATGACATTATGAAGGAAAAGGACGCTATTTATGCGAAAGAGGATTTTTCCGATGAGGATGGCATCCGAGCTGGAGAGCTGGAGGGAGAATTTGCCGATCTGGGCGGCTGGGAAGCCGAATCTGACGCTTCCCGTCTGGTGCAAGGGCTTGGGATGGATGCCTCCATCATTGACGCGCAGATGGGCGGTTTGACCGGTAATGAAAAGGTCAAGGTGCTTTTGGCTCAGGCCCTTTTTGGAAAGCCGGATATTATCCTGCTTGACGAACCGACTAATAACCTGGATATCCAGGCAGTGGTCTGGCTGGAAGAATTTCTCATGGATTATCCCGGCACTGTGATCGTGGTGTCTCATGACCGCTATTTCCTCAATAATGTGTGTACCCATATCGTGGATATTGATTTTGGAAAAATCAAGCTGTATGTCGGGAATTATGATTTCTGGTACGAATCCAGTCAGCTCGTTCAGAGAATGCTGAAGGACCAGAACAAGAAAAAAGAGGATAAAATAAAAGAGCTGCAAAATTTTATCGCCCGTTTCTCAGCCAATAAGTCCAAATCCAAGCAGGCAACCTCCAGAAGAAAGCTGCTTGATAAGCTGGCTGTTGAAGAAATGCCGGCCTCATCCAGAAAATATCCCTATGTTGGTTTTAATATGGACCGCGAACCAGGAAAAGAAATATTAGAGGTAGAAAACCTTTCTAAGACTATCGACGGTGTGAAGGTTTTAAACAATGTAAGCTTCAGAATTAACAAAGAGGATAAAGTCGGTTTTGTCGCTGAAAATGAAATTGCCATGACGACCCTGTTTAAAATTCTGATGGGGGAAATGGAGCCTGATGAGGGCAGCTTTAAGTGGGGGCAAACCGTTTCGACCTCCTATTTTCCACAGGATAATACTTCCTATTTTGAGGGCTGTACTCTTAATATAGCAGAGTGGCTGAAACAGTTCACCACCGAGGAAACAGAAACCTACCTGAGAAGCTTTTTAGGACGTATGCTTTTTTCAGGGGATGATATCTATAAAGAGGTGCGCGTGCTCTCCGGCGGGGAAAAGGTACGCTGCATGCTGTCCAGAATGATGATGTTCGGCTCTAACGTATTGGTGGTAGACCAGCCGACCAACCACCTGGATCTCGAGTCCATCACCGCGGTTAACAACGGATTGATGGATTTTAAAGGGGTAATTCTTTTTGCCAGCCATGACCATCAGTTTATGCAGACGCTGGCTAACCGGATCATCGAGCTGACAGATGACGGCATTATTGACCGGTTATCGAGTTATGATGAATTCCTGGAATACAAAAAACAGATGAACGCATAATAAAAAAGACACGGATCATATACGATGTTTCCGTGTCTTTTTTTATTTTATTCGAAAGCGATCCGCAGTGATCCGACACCACCGTTTATCTCTAAGCTGTTGGGGGCTCCGCTGTTTCTGAAACGGTCTTTCGTATAGCGTGATCCATCCACTGTAAGCTCACCAAGCCCAGGCTCACCTTTTATGTCAAAATCCGCGGCATTGCCATTGATGGCAAAGGTCGTCTCACCGACGCCGCCGTCAATTTTATTTTTTCCAGTGAGAGAGCCTTCAAAGGAAACCCTACCCACACCGCATTCCATATCCATGTCGTTTATCTTCATATCTGAGAGAATAACTTCCCCTGCGCCGTTATTGAATTTGGCATTATCAGCGATGATGCTGCTCATCTCAACGCGCCCAACGCCCATATCCACCTTCAGACGGCCTGTTTTAAGGGTATCAATGCTGGTGTCTGAGGCGCCAAAAGCCAGCTCTACCTCTTTAAAGGCAGCACCCTCAGGGATGGTGACAGTGAGATGAGGCTTTTTAGAATCCGACAAGGCATTTAAAAAATTCACTGGGTCTTTAATGCTATCTTTAATTTTCAAGGTATCAACCTTTTGCTCGGCAGTAAAATTACTCGGGAGGTTGTAACCTTCGACCTTAAAAACATCGCCCTTTTGAATTTCCAGATATCCAGCAGAAAAATCAAGGTCAAGCGTTGTGACGCCATTAAATTCCTGAGAAAATTCCTTATTTGTCACAACACTGCCGGCGGTATTGTTGCCGAAGTGTCCAAAAGCGCCAAAGAGACTCAGGGCGGTTTTAACAATGACAGATATGATAAAGATCGCCAGAATCAGCCCAAGGGCGATAGCAACGTATTTTACGACTTTACTGGTGCTTCTCATAAAATATCAACTCCTCCAAAGATACAGACACTGTTGAGATAGATAGTGGGCGGGTTTGCAACGGCGGGGCGGGGCGTTTTATCAGAAACGCCTCCGAATATCGGGGTGCTGGAGACATCCACCCGCACATTGGACGGTACATTAATATCAATACCGCCGAAGATGCTGGTCGTGGTGATGGTGATGTCCTCTGTAATAAGCGCGTCCCTTAAATCAAGGTCAATACCTCCGAATACAGCGGTCAGCGTTGCGCCTCGAAAGGACTCCCCTGGAAAACGCAGCTCCTGTGAGCCAAAAATGGCGGTATAGTCCTGTGTTTCTCCCTGGGTAAGAAGCTTAACCTCACGGGAACGGCGGCTGCCTCTGCCGCGGAAGATAATGCTGACGCCAATAATCACCAGAATTAACGGGAAAATGAGCTCACCGATTAAATGTCCGTTGATAAAATCCTGTTCGCCGAGCAGTAATAAAACGCCGATGGCCAGCACAATACAATTGCCTGTTCTAAAACCGTTTTGAACAATGCTGATAATGCTGGGAATAATAATGATTAAAGTCCACCAGCCGCTGAAAAATAATGAAAAATGCCAGTATCCCATGACCTGTCCGCCAAAGCCGACGCCAAGAGCTATAAAGAAAATCCCCCAAAGGGCATTACCGAGTGAATGTCTCATTTTTATTCTCCTTGCTTTGTAGTGACTTCATTATAACGGATTCTAAGAGCATTTAACAGCAAAATATAAAAGTGGTGACAGATGTAATATGAATATGATAAAAATCACGGTAAAAAAGGATTAAAGCCGCGGACTGGTAAGAAACGGTAATTTATATTTATAAAGAAAAAGAGAGACTTTGCTTGATGATTTAAAGGTTTTGGGTATATTATAATAGATAGTTAAAATCATATGATTTAATAAGGAGATGAGACCATGGCATTACAGGAAGTTAAAAAGTTTATTACTTACATTAAAGACAACCGCGAGGCTTTGGAAAAATATAACGAAAAGCTTCTGGAAACAGGCAGTTACATGTTTATGGACCCGGCATTGATGACCGAAAGCTACACACCGTTAACGACCATTCCAGATAATCCGGAGGATGATATCTTAGAAGAAATCATTCACATTGATGATAAACAGCAGGAAGAGGCTGAAAAAGAAGCAAATCCAGCCCCTAAAAGAGAAGGTCTTGGCGAAAAGATAGCGAACAAATGGGACGAGTTTGTTGAGGGCGTCGTATTTGATGGAAAATCAAAAGAAGAACGCCTGGAAGAAAGACGCCATCACCTTTTTGGAAAACTCGCAGAGATAGCAAAGGACGAAGATTTTGACGTTACCCAGGATGATCTGGAGTACTATATCGGGCAGAGTGTCGAAAAACTGATCGAAGAAAATCCGGGCGATGATTCTGTTGAAATATTAGAAAAACTTTTAGATAGCTTTGCGGAGAAACAAAACAAAGAAGATTAATAAAAAAACCGGCTTAAGCCGGTTTTTTTAGTCTTCAGTGATATAGAAGATTTCAGGTTTTTTATAAATGCCTGCGAAATTACTTTCAAGGAATTGAACAGTGGCCAAAAACGGTGGTGCCGTAAATTTGCGGGCTTCGACCGGGCAGATTTTTACGCAGGCACAGCAGCGGATGCAGAGGTCCGGGTCGGTTTGGGTCGGGTCATCTGGATTAATGGCCGCAACAGGGCAAACCGGGATACACTCGCCGCATTGGGTACAGTCCTCTGATACCTCGGGTGCCAGAGGTGTATAGTTCATGCCGTCTTTATAAGGATAGTTGCCCTTTACGATCAGCGTTCCCTTACAATCTTTTTTTCGCAGATATTTTTCGCGGATCGTACGGCCTAGATTCCCCATGATTTCAAGGTCGTTTTCATCCGGCCGGCCGCCGGCAAGCTTGTCACTGTAGGAATGAACTGCCAGGAAAGCGGCAGCAGCTACAGGAACAAAGCCATTCTCAATGGCAAGATTTTTCAGCTCCAGCAAAGCATCATCATACTCGCGGTTTCCATAGGTTACAACCAGGACAGCAGGGGTGTCGTCGCCTTCAATACCTTCAAAAATATTTTCTGGCTTTGGTGGAATACGCCCAGCGTAGACAGGGCACCCAAGAATGACAAAGCTGTCTTTTGTAAAATGAAGTTTTTCTTTGCGGCCCTGCGGATAGGTTCTGTCATGCTCAATTACCTGGGCTTTGGCCCCGGCGGCGATGGCCTGGAGTGTTTTACGGGTATTTCCTGTAGGACTGAAATAAACGAGATCAATATCTTTCATAAATGCCTCCCTGATTTTAGATTTTATTAAGTTAAGCATACGCCTTAAAATGCCTCCTGTCAAGAAAGAGGCAGGCATTAAAAAAGCCCCCTGGTTTGATCAAACCAGGGGGCTTTGTAGATAAATTAAAGGCTGCGTCTTACCTGGCGGACAACGCCGAGAATACGCGCTTTTTCTTTACTGGTATTTGCGTAAAAATCGCCGCGTTTTGAAGGAACTAAAGGTTGTACCAAAACGCCGTTTGGCTGCATGAAAACATATTTGATTTCTGCATCATAGCCGCTTACCTGTACCAGGGCAATTTCTCCATCTTCGCAGTTATCGCGAACTTCGATGATCAGAACATCGTCCTTTAAAAAGACAGGGGCCATTTCATCATCAGAAACTTTGAACCCGACATAAGTTTTGCCGTTTTCAAGCATCTTAACGCCCAATTCTTCATAACCAGCCCGTTCTTCAATATTTGCCCATTCAACACCTGCCGGTACACGGGTGTAAACAACGATTTCATTGTCCTTTTTCAGACGACTTGAGTCTACGCCAAGCAGGTAATCAGTGGTAACAGAATAAATATCTGCCAATTGTTTAATTGTGTTAATATCCGGATAATTTTTATCCGTTTCCCACTGGCTGACAGCAGTCTGTGAGACACCCAATCTTTCGGCAAGATTTGCCTGGGACAAGTTGCGTTCTTTTCTGAGTTGTCTGTACTTGTTCATTCTTCCAATCTCTCTCTCTTAACATTTTTTTATTGCTTTGATTAGTGCTCCAGTTAATCAAAGATAATATTATCTTATAAGTAAATGAAAGAAAAGTAAATAATAAATTCAAAACATTTTAAATTCAATTAAAAATATTTAAATAAAAGACACTAAATTGCTTTTATTTTTTAATTATATGAAAACAGTTCCACAATTCTTAATGGTTTTAAAGAAGTGGTCAACCTCTTCTATTGAAAAAATGCAAAGAATGGTTCATAATAAGAAATAGTTTATAAAAAAGGAGGAGAGAAAAATTGAAAGCGATCAGTATTCATCAGCCATGGGCAAACTACGTTGTTTTGGGGTTAAAGCAGTATGAAACCCGTTCCTGGCCTACCAAAATACGCGGCAGGGTTGCGATTCACGCGGCTAAAATTAAAAATTCAGAATATGAGGAGGGAATGGCGTTAGGTGCAATTATTGGAACTGTCGAAATAACCGACTGCTGCCCAGTAGAGCTTTTGAGAAATTCTCTCTCAAAAGATGAGATAAAAAGGGGTGATTTTTCTGATGGGCGCTATGCCTGGGAGCTGAAACATCCAGTTTTTTTTAAAAAGCCGATTTTGCTGCGCGGGTATCAGGGTTTTTGGAATTTAGATGATAATTTAGTGAAACAGATTGAAAAGCAGAGCGGAGCATGTTAAAATAATCAAAAATACGTTAGGTGGTACCAATGATTTTATCAGATAAGAGCATTTATAAATATTTAGACAGCGGTGAACTGGTTATTGATCCCTTGGAGAATGGACAAGTTCAGCCAGCCTCGGTCGATATTCGGCTGGGACGTAATTTTCTGAAATTGGATGAAAATAAGTTTGAGGCAATGTCCATGACGGATGAGATCCAGTATGTCCAGTTTGAGAGTGATTCAATTATTATTCCATCCAATTCCTTTCTGCTGGCTACAACGATGGAGTATATCAAGCTTCCCTGTGATTTGACAGCTTTCGTGGAGGGTAGAAGCTCCATCGGGCGTATGGGCCTGTTTATCCAGAATGCGGGATGGGTCGACCCTGGCTTTGAAGGTGAAATTACCCTGGAGCTTTATAATGCCAATCGCCTGCCCATTAAGCTGGAGGCGGGACGCCGCATCTGCCAGCTGGTGTTTGCGCAGATGGATGAGGAAGCGCTTAACCCTTATGCCGGAAAATACCAGGGCCAGCGCAATGCCGTGGGCAGCCGTATCTTTTTAGATAAAGAGCTAAAGGCACAGTAATAGAGCAAAAATTGTTATGGAAATTTAAATCGGACAATTCGTCCGGTTTTTTTATGGTATTTCTTGAGAGACGGCTGCCGGTAGGGTATAATAGAGAGCAGACTTGGGAAATTGAATTTGAGATCAGGTGATGAGAGTGAACGAAATATATTTAGACAATTCCGCAACAACGCGTCCCCATCCGGAAGTTGCGAAAGAGATGATGCGTTATCTTACAGAGGATTATGGAAACCCATCCTCCTTATATGACCGGGGAATTGTGGTCGAGAAGGCCATTAAGGATGTGCGTAGCCGCATAGCCGGCGCGATTCACTGTAATCCAGAGGAGCTGTATTTTACGTCTGGAGGAACAGAGGGCAATAATACGATCATTAAAGGGATTGTTGAAAACCAGCGTGTTGAGGATATAAGAATTATTACAACGCAGATTGAGCATCCTTCTGTCATGGAGGTTTTTAAGTTTTATGAGGACCATGGTATGGATGTGGTGTACCTCAGTGTGGATCATGAGGGATTTATTAATATGGGTGAGCTGGAAAAAAGCATCAATGAGCATACCGTACTTGTCAGTATTATGGGAGTTAATAATGAGACCGGAACAGCGCAGGATCTGGCGGCCATTGGAGGGCTTATTAAAAAATGTAACCCCGACTGCCTCTTTCATACCGATTATGTCCAGGGATTTATGAAACTGCCCGTAGATGTGAAAGCCTGTAAAATTGACGCGTTAACCTTGTGTGGCCACAAAATATGCGGTCCTAAGGGAATTGGAGCGATCTATCTTAGAAAGGGAGTCAGAATTAAACCGCTGATTATTGGAGGAGGCCAGGAGAGCAACCTTCGCTCCGGCACAGAGAATGTTCCTGGAATCATGGGGCTTGGCAAGGCTGTTGAAGTGCAGCAGGCCTGCGGTTCTGGCCAGCTGGATAAAATGCGTGCCATACGAAGTGAAATGATCAGCTGTCTTAAAGAAAATATTGAAGACATGCGGGTAAATGGGCCTGAAAATGGCTGCCCCTATGTTCTGAGTCTGTCCTTTAAGGGGGTCAGGGGTGAAGTGCTGCTTCATAGCCTGGAGGCTCAGCACATCTATGTGTCGACTGGCTCGGCCTGCTCATCACATAAAAAGGAAAAGCAGTATGTTTTAAAGGCTATTGACCTTCCCGAGGAGTACAAGGAAGGTACCATCCGTGTCAGCTTTTCAATGATGACGACTAAAGAGGAAGTGCTGGAGGCTGCAAAGGCCATAGAAAATGCGGTAGGCCAGTTGCGTAAGCTTTTGCGCCGAAAAAAATAAAAGTGAGGAATGAATTGATGAAACATGTCATTTTAGTAAGATATGGTGAGATTAGTCTGAAGGGCTTGAACCGGAATTACTTTATTGATTTATTGGTGAAAAATATCCGAAATACCCTGAAGCGCTTTACGAGTGTAAAGGTCCAGAAAATACAGGGGCGAATTATCGTCCACCTTTCAGAAGAAGATCTGGAAGGGGCGCTTGAGGCAGTGACAAAGGTCTTTGGGATTGTATCAGTCAGCCCGGCCATTGTAGTGGAAAGTGATATTGATGTCATTGAAAAGGCTACGTTGGAACAGGCCAATGCGGCGGATTTTAAAACCTTTCGTATTACGGCCAAGCGCGGGGATAAGCGTTTCCCTATTCAGTCTCCAGAGCTGGGACGGCGGCTGGGAGCTGTAGTGCTGCGCAATATTCCGGATATTAAGGTGGATATGCACACGCCGGAGATGAACTTATGGGTCGAGGTCCGCGAAGAGACTTATATTTACCATAGATTTATTCAATGTAACGGCGGCCTGCCCGTAGGGTGCAGCGGCAAGACGGCTTTGCTGCTCTCTGGTGGAATCGACAGCCCTGTGGCTGGTTATATGATGGCCAAAAGAGGAGTGGAACTGATCGGTGTTTATTTTCACAGCTTTCCTTTCACCAGTGACCGTGCAAAGGAAAAGGTCATTGATTTGGCAAAGATTGTGTCGGGTTACTGCGGAAAGGTAACGTTGTATGTCGTGCCCTTTACAGAAATCCAGACAAAAATTGTTGAGGTATGCCCGGAACGTCAGACGACCATTATTATCCGCCGGTATATGATGCGGATCGCCCAGGAAATTGCCAGACGCAACGGAGCCATGTCATTGACTACTGGGGAAAGCCTCGGGCAGGTAGCCAGCCAGACACAGGAAGGGCTGGGAGCAACCAACGCAGTTGTAGACCTTCCGGTTTTCAGGCCTCTGATCGGAATGGATAAGCAGGAGATTGTGGCTGTCGCGGAAAGAATCGGCACCTTTGAAACCTCTATTTTACCATACGAGGACTGCTGTACTATTTTTGTTCCCAAGCATCCTGAGACAAAGCCCAAGCTGGAAGCCGTTGTTAAATCAGAAAGACCTATGGAAGAAATTGCGGGACCTATGATTGAAAAAGCAATTGAGGATGCAGAAATTATAAGAGTTTAATAAAAACATTTAAAAGGCAGAAAAACAAAGGCAGAAAAACCAAACCGGTTTTCTGCCTTTTTTAGAGCGGGAAAATACGGACAGTGTAAATTTATTAAGTGAAAGCTAGAGTACACTCTATTGTTTTCGTTTAAAAAATTACAGCTTTCTTGATGATAAAACGAAACTTAAAAAAATCTTAAATATAAAAAAGAACGATTCTTATATAATTGTATACAAAAAACGAAAAGTGCTCGGTTAGAAAATGTTGAGAATTAGCTGATGTAAACGGAATAATAATTTTCAGTAAAAATGTAATTTACATTTTATTGAAAATTATTGTAAAATTAAAACAAAAACGCTTGACCTAGAGTGCACTCTAGAGATTAGAATATAATCAAGTTAAAGGAACAGCCCAAGACGAGAATGAAAAATGATACTCCTATAATCCATTAAAAGAATTAAGAGAAAAAGCATTGAAAAGTGTTAAGTAATTAAAACTGGGTAAATATATTTAAAGATCAGAAAATGATAATTTCCCTAAAATTATCATCTGAAATATAACTAAACTTGAAAGAGGTGAAAAGAAATGATGTACTACAACCCATTAAAAGAAATGATGGAAAAGGCTTTAAAAGCTTCCAAATAATCTTACAATCTCCCTCCAATATTTGATAAATTAAAATATAGAACGAATTACATATTAAACTAAATAATCCTCCCCTTAGATTATAAATTAGTTTGATCTCCTCAAACCCCTTATTAAATAATCTTTCAAAAACAAAGCAGGAAACCTTCCCCCTAAAGTTTCCTGCTTTGTTTTTTATTGGCCGTCTCCGGTGTATGGCATTAAAAACCAGTAGGTTTCAAGAACGTCATGACAACTGATCAGCCCAAATGCTTTGAGAATAACATTCAATGTCTCAAGGGAAGGCGTTAGCTCGCTTTCGTTGCTGACAGCATAATCATATCCATCTTCTTTTAAAAGCTTTTCGACCATTTCATAATCGCCGCTTTCCGGTTGAATATCCTTCTCGTCGAGGTGCTTTTTAAAAATCCCTGTAAAGTAGACGGAGTCGCCGTATTGGATAATCGGCTGTTCTGTCGCCAGACCGCTGGCCTGCAGCAGTTTTAGAAAGGAGTCCTCTTCTAGGGAAAACGAATTTTTGTTTTCCTTTAAAAAAATATCACGGACCTTTGGGTATTGCGCCTCGATGTCAGAAATCTTTACTTGGTTTAAATCTTCTGCGCTGATAAAGTAACCAGTGCCATTATATACACCCATTGTTTATTCCTCCAGTTATAGCAAGTTTATTATTATAGTATTATATCACAGATGAGTAAAGCGGGAAGACTGTTTTTCGACCTCTAAAAAGAGAGCGATTGTACTATTGTACAATGGAGGAATGTTTTTTCTGTACTTGAACCCTATTGTATTGTGCGTGAAAAAGGTTTACAATAAAAACAATTAAATGGAAAGTTAGCAGGAGGTATGCAAATGGCAACATTTAAAACAAACGATAATGTTGAGCTTTATTACGAGGTCAAAGGCGAAGGAAAACCGGTCTTAATGATTCCGGGATGGACCTGTACCACACAGTTTTTTAAAAAGAACAGTGATGTGCTGGCAGAAAAATGTCAGGTTATTCTCCTGGATTACAGAGGACACGGAGAATCTGAAAAAGTTATGCATAGCCACCGTATTTCACGTTATGCGATGGACGTAAAAAATCTTCTAGATCATCTGGACGTTGAGGATGTAACGGTTTTGGGATGGTCCATGGGAGCTGCTATTCTGTGGAGCTATATCGAGCTCTTTGGAAAACATCGTATCAGCAAGCTGGTGTGTGTCGATCAGGCGCCGCTTCAGTATACAGGCCCGGATTGGGTTTGGGGACAGAACGGCTGTTATGATGTGGAAATGTTTATTCGTACCTGCTACGATATTAAATATGCCCCGAGAGAGAGTGCAGAGGGGCTGGCAACTGCCTGCCTGCACCATACGCCATCGGATGAAGAGGTGAAATTTATTGCGGATGAAATCTCAAAATGTCCGCCCTATGTAAGAATCGAAGTTATGCGTGACCATACCAATCTGGACTGGCGCGACTTCCTTCCTTTTATCGATATGCCTACGCTGGTGTGCGTGGCGCGCCACAGCAATGTTTTTGACTGGCAGGGAAGCGCCTATGTCGGCGAAGTGATTCCAAATGCGAAAACCGTATTTTTTGAAGAATCCGGCCACATGCTTTTCTGGGAAGAACCAGATAAATTTAATCAGACATTGCTGGAATTTGTGGAAGCATAAAAATTTTGATAAAATAACATGGAAGAAAAGTTCCATGTTGTTTTTCTTTTTTAGGAGAAATTGTGAGGAGGATAAAATGAAAATTGTCATAGCGCCAGATTCATTTAAAGGATCACTTTCTGCCGAAGCTTTTTGTAAGGTGGTAGGCAGGGAAGCCGAAAAAGTATTTGAATCGGCAGAAATTATAGAGCTTCCGGTATCCGACGGCGGAGAAGGAATGGTTGACAGTCTGCTGGCTGTAACAGGGGGAGAGAGAATTACCAAAAGGGTAAAGGGCCCTTTGTTTGAAGAAATTGACGCTGAATATGGAATATTAGAAGGCGGCGCCGCAGTGATTGAGATGGCCGCCGCATCAGGGCTTCCGCTGGTTCCAGAGGAAAAAAGGAATCCCATGGAGACAACGACCTACGGTACTGGCGAATTGATGCTGGACGCGCTGGAAAGAGGATGCAGGGAAATAATTCTGGGCATTGGCGGAAGCGCGACAACCGATGGGGGAATTGGCGCGTCGGCGGCCCTTGGTGCACAGTTTCTGGATGATAAGGGTCAGGAAGTGCCCTTATCGGGTAAAGGTCTGGAGAAGATAGTCACCATTGATTTTTCATCTGTTGACAGACGCTGGCAGAAAATAAAGATTACCATTGCCTGTGATGTGGTTAATCCTCTTTGCGGCGCATTAGGCTCTGCTGCAATCTATGGTCCTCAAAAAGGCGCGGATGATGAAACGGTCAGCCGGCTGGACAGGGGATTAGACCATTTTGAAAGGCTCATCGCCGTGCAAAGGGGAGAAAAATTTCGTGATCTGCCTGGAATTGGTGCTGCTGGAGGATTGGCCTTGCCATTTGTGGCGTTTATGGGGGCAGCGCTGAGACCGGGGCTTGAAATCGTGCTGGATGTCTTGGAATTTGACCGGCATCTGCAGGGGGCAGATCTTGTTGTAACCGGGGAAGGAAGAACCGATGAGCAGAGCGCGATGGGCAAAGTATTGTGCGGCGTTTCTGGAAGGGCCGCGGCTCAAGGAATACCGGTTGTAGCTCTATCCGGAGCTCTGGAGAAAGGCTACGAACCGTTGTACGGAAAAGGACTGACCGCTGCTTTCTCAACCTGGAAGAGCGGCGAAGGACTTGAATGGCAAATGGCCCATACAGAAGAGAATTTGTCAAATACGGCTCGAAATCTGTTCAGGCTGGTTCAGGCTTTTAATTAAAAAAGGGGATAAAAAGTAATGCTCGATTCAAAAACGGCTCAGAAGATAGCGGATGAGGTAATGAACAGCCTGGGCTATAATATAAATGTCATGAATAAAAACGCGATTATTATCGGCAGCGGCATCGTTGAGCGTATTGGCACCTTTCACGAAACAGCCATGCAGACAATTCGGGACTGTGCTATTTATGAAGTGACTGAGGAGGACGCCGCCCGGCTGCAGGGGGTAAAGCCTGGTATCAATATGCCCATTGTCAGTAAAGATGGGAAAGTGCTGGGTGCTGTGGGGATTACCGGGAAACCTGACGAAGTCCGCAATATTGGAAAACTGGTGAAAATGACAGCTGAACTGATCATCGAACAGGAAGAATCCATGAACCAGTTTTACCGTCACCGAAACGATAAGGAGCTTTTTGTGACAATGCTGCTCAGTGACAGCCCTGGTATGTCATCAGAGGAGATGAAGCGTTGGGGGCAGCGAATGGGTTATAATATGGAGCTGCCAAGGGTTGCCTGCATCATTTCCATAAAAGCCAGACCAAACACAGGCGGGTATGAAAGGCTTCTGGACCGCATAAAGCGTTCAAAAAGCCATTCGAAGCAGGACCTTTCTGTGGTAATGTCCGCCGGATATATCTTGGTTTTTAAAAGGCTGGATCAAGCTGAGCCCTGGAGAATTGAACAGACGTTGAGAAATTATCAGGAGCATATTTTAGAACATCTGGACAAGGAGGACCAGCGGGCCATTCAGTTTTTTATCGGGGGCTATCACACGGGGATCAATGGCTATCGAAAATCTTATGAGGATGCTGCGGCAATGTACCACAGTGTTTCACTTCCGCAGGATACAGCATTGTTTTTCAGCCACCGTCACTTAATTGAAGGCTTTTATAACCAAATGGAGGATGAGGCCCGGGAAAGAATTTTAGATCCCCATATCAGATTGATGGAAGATTCTTTTGGAAAGGGCGTAATGGACGCGGTATGGACCATGAAGCATCTCATGGAAAACGGCTTTCGATATGAGCAGACAGCCAGTGAGTTGTTTTTACACAAAAATACGGTTATTTTCAGGAAAAAGAAGGTAGACCAGTGCCTGGGGATAGACCCAAAAGGAAATATGAACGATTTGCTGCTAATGCGGCTGATCATCTGCCGGTATCTTGAACAAATAAAAGAATAAACATCAAAAATCCTCCTAAAATATAAAGAAAATGTAAAGCTTTTAAAAGAAGCTGTTAATTCGTCGTAAATTAGGTTATAATGGTTTCAACATAAGGGAAAGGAGGCGTTCATATGGAAGGTATCAGTATGGTCACAGTCTGGATTGTACTGCTTGTTATATTTTTGATAGCAGAGATTTTAACTGTGGGTGCTCTGGTTTCCATTTGGTTTTGCTTTGGCTCCGGCGCGGCCTTGATTTGCGCGCTGGCAGGTGGCGGAGTTGGCCTGCAGACAGGTCTCTTTATCGGTGTCTCCCTTATTCTGCTTTTGTTGACCCGGCCTTTTATCAAACGATTTATCAGGCCAAAGGAATCAAAAACCAATGCGGACCGGATCGTTGGTTTCAGAGCCATTGTTCTGGAGGAAATTGATAATCTGCACGGTACCGGGAGCATTGAGGTAGACGGTAAGATATGGACAGCCCGTAGTGTGATGGATAACGATATTCTGCCGGCCGGTTCCGAAGTGCTGGTAGAGCGGATCGAGGGTGTTAAAGCCATGGTCCGTAAGTACAAACTTTAAAGGAGGACAAAATGGGTTTTATTTTTTTATTAATCCTGATTATTGTGGTAGTGGTGCTGGTGGTGCTCAATACCCGGATTGTGCCGCAGGCACACGCCTATGTCATTGAGCGTTTGGGCGCTTATCACGCGACATGGGAAACTGGCTTTCATATGGCAATTCCAATTATTGATAAAATTTCTAAAAGGATCAGCCTGAAGGAAAGCGTTGCGGATTTTCCACCACAGCCGGTTATTACCAAGGATAATGTTACGATGCAGATTGACACAGTAATCTATATGCAGGTGACAGATCCTAAATTTTATATGTATGGCGTTGATCATCCGATGCGCGCCATTGAAAACCTGACGGCCACGACCCTTCGTAATATTATTGGGGATCTGGAGTTGGATCAGACCCTGACTTCCAGAGATACCATCAATTCACAGATGCGGATCATCCTTGACGAAGCAACTGACCCCTGGGGGATTAAGATTAACCGCGTCGAGCTGAAAAATATCATGCCGCCGACTGAAATTCAAAACGCCATGGAACGCCAGATGAAGGCAGAGCGTGAAAGACGTGAAAAAATTCTTCAGGCAGAGGGCGAAAAGAAAAGCGCGGTGCTCGTAGCAGAGGGTGAAAAAGAAGCGCTGATTCTACAGGCCCAGGCTCAAAAGGAAGCGGCGATTCTAGAAGCCGAGGCAGATAAGGAAGCCCAGATACGCCGTGCCGAAGGGGAAGCAGAAGCGATCCTTAAGGTGCAGAAAGCAACGGCTGAAGGGGTTAAGATGATGAACGAGGCCGAGCCGATTAAAGAGGTCATCGCCATCAAAAGCCTGGAGGCTTTTGAAAGGGCAGCTGATGGAAAAGCGACGAAGATCATTATTCCATCAGAGATACAGGGCCTTGCAGGGCTAGCCGCCTCTCTGAAAACACTGGTAGAGGATGACAGCAAGCCTAAAATTGCGCCTCGTCAAAAATAATAAAGAGGCAAAAAGTTAATAGAGAGAAAAGCCGGCAGAAAAGCCGGCTTTTTAAATGCGAAAATAATAGTATAAATAGATATCTAAGAGCTTAAATAAAGAGATTCCGGGTCCAGAAGCGTAATTTCTCCGCGGGAGAGCTGAACGAGCCCTTCGGCCTGAAATTGGTTGAGCAGACGGGTTACGACCTCGCGGGCAGTTCCTAAATCCCGGGCCAGCGCATCATGCGTTAAATGGAGGGTTCTGCTTTTTTCAAGACGGTAGTGTTCTAAAAGGGCATTGGATAATCGGTTGCGCATACTAGAGAAGGCAAACTGATTAAACCGTTCCATGATAATGGAAAAATTGTTGGCGACCATGCCGAGCGTAAAATCCTTCACGCTTGGGTTTGTGTCGCTGATGGCCTTAAAAATATCCTTTGGAATGATACAGCTTTCAGTATCCTCCTCATAGGCGATATCAATATCAAAATTCAGATTGTGAATCATGCAGGCGGCACTGAGAATACAGACCTCTCCTTCAAGCAGGCGGCATAAGGTGATCTCATCCCCTTCGGGTGAGGTGATAAAAATACGCGCGCGTCCCTTTTGAAGAATATTGAGACCGATACAATTGCCGCTGTATTGATGGACCACAGTCCCTTTTTTATATTTCTGGATAAAAATACTATGGTTGATGGCGGCCTTTTCTGAATCGGTCAGGGCATCCCAGAAAGGAAGAAAGGAAATAGATTCAGACATAGTGAACCTCCGGTTATTAATTTTAGTAAATTCATTATAACAGTTTATTCTAAAGTTAACCATAAAGTGCCTCAGTGACTTTGTCACCGACACAGAGCCTTTAGTGAGATATAATAGTAAAAAAATGAGGAGGTTTTCAATGAACACGATATTCAAAGCGACAGCAAAAAAATTACCGGAAGGCTTACAGGTTGAGACAACAGCGCGGAATTTTAAAATTCTACTGGATGAACCAGAAGATCTGGGCGGAACCAATAAAGGTTTAAATCCTGTGGAAGCAGTATTGAGCGCGCTGGGTGCCTGTCAGACCATCTGCGCATATGCTTTTGCAGGGGCCATGCACATTGATTTAAAGGACTTTTATGTTGAACTGGAGGGCGACCTGGATCCAGACGGCTTTATGGGGTTGAATAAAGAGGTGCGAAACGGCTTTTCCGAAATTCGTTTTACCATGCATATGACAACCGACGCATCGCAGAAAAAAGCTGAAAAACTGGCAGATTTTATCGAATCACGCTGTCCGGTAGGCGATTGCCTGGAAAATCCGGTAAAATTGGTAAGAACGGGTGTGGTGGTGCATCAGAAATAATAGAAGGCCAGTGAAAGCTGGCTTTTTATTTTGGTAAAAAAGTGTTTGATTTGGTAAAATGATCGATAATAATGCCGCGCTGTTTTATAATAAGGACTGCATGTTTTCTATTTGCCCATAGTTTTTTGAAAAATGTATTTGCATTTTATTTTCTTTATAGTATAATAGACCAGTAGCAAATGCGCCCGTAGCTCAGGTGGATAGAGCAATGGTCTCCGAAGCCATGTGCCGTTGGTTCGAATCCAATCGGGCGCACCATATAATATGTGTTTTTCAAAGCTTGATCTCTAACAAAGAAATCAAGCTTTTTTTATACTATGAATTTTATTAATAGCTGAACTTTATTTTAAGCTGGCTAATTTGTCTGTTATGGTATATAATCATTATAATATACTTGAATGAAAAGGGAGAGAAGTATGAAAAAGAAAATTGGCATTTTTTCACTTGCCACGCTGCTTGTTTTATCGGTTACACTGGCGGGGTGCAGCGCATCACCGGCGACAAAGGTCAAGCTGAGCCCTGATGATCCGGTGTCGCTTGAAGTATGGCATTATTACAACGGTCCGCAAAAAGAGGCCTTTGACGAAATGGTAGCAGAGTTTAACGATACCGTGGGTATGGAAAAGGGGATTACCGTCGAAGCTTTTAATAAGGGGAACGTCAACGAGCTGACCGACGCGGTGCTGGCATCCGCCAATAAAAAGGTTGGTGCGGATGAGGTGCCGGATATTTTTGCCGGCTACGCAGATACGGCGTACCAGGTCGACAAGCTTGGAATGGTCGCTTCACTGGATAGTTATCTGACTAAAAAGGAAATTGAGGAGTACATCCCGAGCTATATTGAAGAGGGGCGTTTTGACAGTGAGGAAAACCTGAAAATTTTCCCCTTTGCCAAGTCAATGGAAGTCATGATGATTAACAAGACAGACTGGGACAAGTTTGCTTCTGCCACAGGCGCTTCACTGGACAGTTTAAATACAATTGAGGGATTGACCGATACAGCTAAAAAATATTATGACTGGTCTGGCGGTAAAGCCTTCTTTAACCGTGACGCCATGGCAAATTATATGATCATTGGTTCTAAGCAGCTGGGCGTGGAAATTTTCGAGGTCAAAAACGGAGAGGTGACCTTTAATCTGGATAAGGATGTGATGCGCAAGCTTTGGGACAACTATTATATACCTTTTATTAACGGGTATTTTGCTTCCTATGGGCGCTTTGCTTCTGATGACGCCAAAACCGGTGATATTATTGCACTGGTTGGCTCGTCCTCCGGTGCGACCTATTATCCTTCTAAGGTAACCGTCAGCGATACCGAGAGCTATCCGATCGAAACAGTGGTAATGCAGGCGCCGGAATTTAAGGACGGCGAAAAGGTAGCGGTACAACAGGGGGCCGGTATGGTCGTCGTTAAATCGGATGAGCGCAAGGAATATGCATCGACTGTTTTCCTTAAATGGCTGACCGAGGCGAAGAGAAACATTGACTTTTCAATCACTTCTGGCTATCTGCCTGTAAAGAAAGAAGCGAACACCCGTGAAATGCTTGAGACGGCAATGGAAGAAGCCGGTGGCAACGCTATTTCGGATAATCTGGCTAAAACCCTTCCGGTAGCTGTGGATATTACCAATAATAATGAGCTATACACCAACAAAGCCTTTGAAGGCGGTACGAATGCCCGTAATATTCTCGAGGCTTCAATGAAAAAGAAAGCCATAGCTGATGCAGAAGCTGTAAAAGCCGCCGTTGCCTCCGGAACAGCTAAGGAGGCCGCCGTTGCAGCCTATAATACCGATGAAAATTTCAATCAATGGTATGAAAACCTGAAAAAAGAACTAGAAAAAACTCAAAAATAATGCTCGACGAGGTGTTCAATGGCAAAGCATAAATTTTTGGACTGGGGTAACCGGTCCATTATTCGAAAAATTTTCACTCCAATGATCATTGTCATGGTGATACAGGCAATTCTATTTTCCTTTGTCATCCTGTGGGGTGGAACAATTGAACAATTAAATAACAACGCCTTGGACATCCTCAACGAAAGAGTCATTAACCGGAAAAATTACCTTGAGAATGAAATGATTCAACGCTGGTCCAATGTGGATGAGTCGGTTAAGAGCATCAACAGCACTGTCGAAAGTGTACTGAAGGAAAAAAATGCTTCGGTGCAGGATATGGGTACAAACCCAGCACTGCCCGAAGCCATCATTTCTTCAAATACCCGAAATCTGATTTATCTGCTCCGAAAAAATTTTGTGACAGGCGCCTTTATTGTTTTGACAGGCAATGACACAAATTATGAACTGGAACCTGGGCAGTCTGCGCAGAAGACCTCCCTGTACATCCGGGATTCAGACCCGGGGAATGACGTTGTGGACAATTCAGACCTTTCACTGGAGCGGGCGCCAGTCGATGTCACAAAGGCCACGAATGTGACCATGGCAACGGGCTGGGCGCCGCTGCTGAACTTCTCGGGGGATGACCCGGAGACGTCGGCTTTTTATTACAAGCCGCTTGAGGCCGCGGCCAAGAACCCCGAGCTTGCCTATTCAGACCTTGCTTACTGGAGTCATCCTTTTAAGCTGAATTCAGACGAAAGTGATGTGATCACCTATTCGGTACCGCTGAGAACAAACGATGGAACGATTTACGGGGTGCTGGGCGTTGAAATTTCAACGGATTATCTTCAGAAGATCCTTCCGAATACGGAGCTGGATTCCAATAAAAATGCCTCCTATCTTCTGGCGGTGGACGCCAATCATGACGGAAGCTTTCAAAATGTGGTGACGACCGGGACAGCCTATAAGCGGCTTGCCGGAAATGCCGACCATACAACCTTTGAAGACGATCCCTATTACAAAAATATCTATGGTATAAAAAAGAATGAGCGGATCACAGAGGATGCGCTCGGCGCGGTTCAGTACCTGAATCTGTACAACAGCAATACACCCTTTTCGGGAGATAAATGGGCCCTTGTCGGTGTGACAACCAATAAAAGCCTGTTTGCCTTTTCGGATATGGTCATGCGGATGGTTATGATTGCGCTGGTTATTTCTCTTGCCATTGGACTGATCGGGATTCTGCTCGCTGGTATCCATTTTACCAAGCCCATTACAACGCTGGTACAGCAGGTTAAAAAAAGTAACCCGAGGATGCCGGTAAATCTTGACAAAACAAATATTACAGAGATTGATGAGCTGGCCGGAGCCATTGAGACCCTGAGCCAGGATGTGGCCAGTTCTGCTTCTAAGCTCTCGCGCATTATCGCCATTGCAGGAATACCGATTGCCGCTTTTGAAATTAATAAGGTGACTGAGGAGGTCTACTGCACGGACAGCTTTTTCAAGATGCTGAATATAACCCATGCGAAAAAGCCAGCTGATGGTCTGAACAGAGAAGACTTCGAAACCATCATGCTTGGCCTTAAAATCCTGAACCAGGATTTTGACCCTCAGACAAATGTGACGGTTATTGAAATTATGGACCGGAACAAGCAGAGCAAGTGGATTGAAATTAAGCTGGTAGAGGACGATATGAACATTCTCGGCGTCATCCGGGATGTGACGATTGAGACGCTGGAACGGCTGAAAATAGAGCATGAACGTGATTATGATATTCTGACCAATCTGCTGAACCGGCGGGCTTTCTATGCCGCGCTGAATGAGCGGTTTGAGGCGCCTGAAACGCTTAAAACTGCAGCGGTTCTCATGCTTGACCTGGATAACCTGAAATACATCAACGATACCTATGGTCATGATTTTGGGGATGAGTACATACGCAGCACAGCTAACATCCTCAAACAGTTTGCATCTGCCAACGCGATTTTCGCGAGAATATCCGGCGATGAGTTTTATGCCCTGATTTATGGCTATGACAGCAAGGATCAGATACGCCCGATCATATCAGAGATCCGGCAGAGGCTTTTGAACACAGCTTTTCCGCTGCTGAATGATCCGGATCTCAAGATAAGAGCCTCCGGCGGTGTGGCCTGGTACCCGGATGATTCATGCTCCTATGAAGCGCTTTTAAAATATGCTGACTTTGCCATGTACCAGATTAAAAACTCTGTCAAGGGCGAGTTTTGCGAGTTTGACTCCAAGAGTTACAGCGAAAACGCCTATCTGCTTGAAAACAAAGAGGAGTTGAACAAATTTATTGACGGCAATCTGGTTGATTACCATTTTCAGCCGATCGTTGATATACACGATGGGCAGATTATCGGTTATGAGGCACTCATGCGCTCCAGACTCTCGACGCTGAGAACTCCGATGGAAATCCTGGCGCTTGCCAAGTCACAGTCCAAGCTTCATCAGATCGAGTGGCTGACCTGGTTTAACAGCCTGAAGGCACTCAAAGAAAATCGGGAAGCCTTTGGCGGCGCGCGGATGTTTATCAACTCCATTTCCAACCAGCTGCTCTCCAGCGATGAGATGGAAGAGCTGGAACAGCTTTACCAGCCCATTCTGGGACAGGTCGTTGTCGAGCTGACAGAGGAAGAACGTACAAATGAAAGCTTTACGCGTAAAAAACAGCGCTATATAAGAAACTGGGGAGCCGGCTTAGCTCTGGATGATTTTGGAACAGGCTATAACAGCGACGCGAATCTGCTGTTTATGACGCCGGATTATGTAAAGATTGATATGTCGATTGTTCAGAATATTGATGAGGATATTAACCGGCAAAAGCTGCTGCAAAACCTGGTAACCTATTTTAAGGAAAGAAAAATTAAGATTATTGCCGAAGGGGTGGAAACCGCCAGTGAGCTGCACGCATTGATCCGCTTTGGTGTGGATTATGTTCAGGGCTACTATCTGGGCAGACCAAATATACAGCCACAGAAGCTGACAGATGAACAGGTGGCAGAAATCCTGAGTTTAAACAAAGACGTTAGAAATGAAAGATAAAAAGAAAACCCGGAATCGATATCCGGGTTTTCTTAATGGTTGCAGTAATTATAGACAGAACCGACGCTCAGGCCAAAGTTTTCCGCAATTTCGGCATAGGTGCAGCCTTTTGCGCGGTAGCTCTTAATAAGTTCAATATCCTTGCTGTTCAGCTTGCGCTTTCTTCCGGCGCCACGGCTGTTCTGCGCCTCAAGCTGTGCCTCAAGCTTGGAAATATATTCTTTTTTTGTCTGGAGCTGATCCTCCAGCAGCCGAATCTGTTCATATGGGTCCATGAGAACGACTCCTTTCAAAAATTAATTTATGAATATATTATAACGGATATTTCTTAAAAATTCAATAATTAATTTTTGAAAAACACAGATATTTGTGAAAAGCGTTTCTTTTCGCTTTAAAAAATGTCTGGAATAGTATAGAATAGAGGAAATAGGAATGAAAGAGAGAAAATGTTGTGAAAAATCTTCTGAGCGGCAGTATCGAAAAATTATTCAGCAGACTTGAGGAAAACCGCATACTGACAGCTGTACGTGACGGAATGATCCTGGCAATACCATGGATTATGGCCGGGTCCTTTGCACTGCTGCTTAAAAGCCTTCCGATACCGGCCTATAAGGCTTTTTTAGAGACGTTTTTGAATGGCTTTTTCTTGAATATGCTTTTGCTGATCAACGACGCGACCCTTGGCATTATCTCATTGATCCTGCTGTTGACCATCAGCCTCAGCTTTGAAAAGCAGACGAGCACAGAAAATCTGGGCCTGCTGCCTCTGATCAGTCTCTGTGCTTATATTGCCTTTGCCTACAATATCGAGACGGGCTTCACCTTTGAAATATTTCAGAGCACCTGGCTTTTTAACGCGGTGGTAGTCTCGATTGTGACCTGCCTGCTCTACGACAAATTATCCAATCTTTTTTCAAATACTTTTAAATCCTATTCTGAGGGGGCGGACAATCATTTTAACCAGGCACTGGCAGCCCTGGTGCCAGGTGGGATGATTATCTTCCTGTTTGCCCTTCTGAATAATCTGATGGTTATGGTTTTTGGCATTCCTAATTTTCAGATGCTGATATCCAATTATCTTTTCGGGCTTTTTCAGCATTTGGGAAGGGGACTGGGCAGCGCGCTGTTCTTTGTGTTTATTATGCATTTCTTGTGGTTCTTTGGCGTGCACGGGGCGAATATGCTGGATGATGTCGCCAAGACCTTTTTCAGCCAGGGCCCATGGATTGCGACCAAGACCTTTTTCGATACATTTATCTTCTTTGGCGGCTGCGGCGCGCTGCTGTGCCTGGTGGCTGCCATTTTTATCGGAGAACGCCGGAAAAGTGTGCGGGAGCTCTCTGCCATTGCGACCTTCCCGGTCTTATTTAATATGAATGAGCTGATCCTCTTTGGTATACCGGTGGTCTTTAACCCTGTTTATTTTATTCCCTTTATCCTCACGCCGCTTGTGCTTACGCTTATCAGCTATGGTGCTTTTTATTTTGGCCTGGTGCCCATGATCACAAGCACGGTGGAGTGGACAAGCCCGATTTTTCTGAGCGGTTACGCGGCCACGGGCTCCATTGCCGGGAGCCTGCTCCAGCTTCTGAACCTGGCGGTAGGTATAGGGATATACCTGCCCTTTGTGTACCTGTCCCAGAGGCAGCAGCTCAAAACCCTGACGCGTCAGATTGAGGAGCTCAGCGATGTGGTCAGAAGGGCAGAGGAGAGCGGAGAGAAGCCGGTTTTACTTAAACGCACAGGAAGACTGTCAACGGTGGCTAAGAGCCTTGTCAGTGAATTGCGGCGTGATATTCGAAGCCGGAGCATCAATCTTTATTATCAGCCTCAGGTTAACGCAGAGGGAAGGGTGATCGGGGCGGAGGCGCTGCTCAGGTGGAAGCACCCTGTGGCAGGGTTCCTTTATCCGCCGCTGGTCATCGCGCTGGCAGAGGAAGCCGGTTTGCTCGAAGAGCTTGGCCGGATCATCACGGAGACGGCCTGCGGCGATCTGGAGGGGCTCCAGCCCCTGATTGACGATCGGTTTATGATTTCAGTCAATCTGACCGCGAGCCAGCTTGATAACCCCAAAATCTATGAGCAGATGAAAGCGCTGATTGACCGTCACAGTTTCGGCCCCTGGCAGCTGGGCCTTGAGCTGACCGAACAAATGGCACTGTCCAGTTCACAGGCAATGACGGACCGTTTGATGGCGCTTCACGAGATGGGAATGCCGCTGATCATGGATGACTTCGGAATGGGACACAGCTCGCTGATGTATCTGCAGAATAACCAGTTTGATATGGTCAAACTTGATGGCTCGCTCGTAAAGCAGCTGATGAGCAATCAGCGCAGCAGCGACATTATTGCCTCGATCATTTATCTGTCCCACTCCCTTAAATTTGAGGTGCTGGCAGAGTTTGTGGAGACTGTCGAACAGCGTGACACACTGCTGGCGCTGGGGTGCAGAAATTATCAGGGCTACCTTTACAGCCCGGCCATCCCCATTGACGCGCTGAGGCTTTTTATACAGAAAAACGATTGAAATGCCGCCGGTAACGGAGCGGTTACCGGCCTTTTAAAATGGGTACAATTGTTGTAACAGCAAGGAGAAATAAGCAATGAAACTGAGCAGTATTAAAGCACCAGATTACAAACAATTGAAAAACTGGGCGGCTTCGCCTCACAAGCCCTCTCCCAGTGACCTTGTCCCTTCTTTTCTGCCGGAGGAAGACTTCAATAAAGCGGCGGATGTTTTCTTTATTCATCCAACGACCTATCTATGCCAGAAGCATGGCCGGTGCAGTATTATGCTTGACCGGACAGAGATGAACCGGATGAGGGCCAGAGCCAACGATGAACCGTGGAACAGCGATACTGACGACACAGCCCTTAACGCCTTTACCGACCGGGGAACGATCCGGATGCAGGCCAGTGTGTTTAACCGATGCGCCAGAGTTTTTGCGCCGAGGTACCGCCAGGCCCATGTGAAAACTTTTTTTCTAAAGCCCTCAGACGCGGTTCAGGCCGCCTTCGATATGGCCTACTCGGATATTCGCAATGCCTTCAGCTATTATCTTGAGCATGAAAACAACGGCCGGCCAGTGATCATCGCAGGACACAGCCAGGGAAGCTTTCACGGGCTTCGGCTGCTGAGAGAATTTTTCGACGGCACCAGCCTCCAGAGACAGCTGGTGTGCGCCTATCTGCCGGGCTTTCAGATTCCCCATGGCCAGTTCAGGCACCTTCCCTTTGCCAATACGCCGGAAATGACCGGCGGCTATCTGGGCTGGAGAAGCTATCAGCGCGGCACTGTGCCAGAGGACCTGCCCGCTGAAAAGGGAGACTCCCTGTGTGTTAATCCCTTTGTCTGGAACGATACCATTTTCAAAATATCACTGGGAAAAAGGGTCTGTGGGATTGAGGACTGTACCCATGTGATGCCTCAGGGAATGGCGGCTGCCATTGAGCCCAGAACCGGGGTGCTGCTGGTAGATTTGCCGGATGCGGCGCCTGAGAAGATGAAACGGCATCAAAATCTGCATTTATACGATTATAGCCTTTTTTGGCTTTGTATTCGGGAAAACGCTGGGCTTAGAGTGCAGGAATTTATTGATAAACAATAAAAAATATGGTATCTTAAGGGTAAAGAGGAGGTTCTGTTATGTGGAATGAAACAAAAAGCCTGGCGTTGTCCAAGCTGTGTGTAAGGCTTTTTATGGCGCTGCTCATAGGCTTTGGTGTCAGCGCGCCGTTCTGGTTAAGAAGCCTTCTGGCCTTTTACTCAGAGCTGGGACTGGAGGCTTTTTACGCCTATTTTTTGATGACCATTTACGCCTGCTGCGTCCCGGCGGCGCTGCTTTTATACCATTTGTACCGGCTTTTAAACAACATTGGGTTGGACCAGGTTTTTAACGATGAAAATGTCCGCCACCTCCGGGTTATCTCCTGGTGCTGTATTGCGGCTGGATTGATCTGCCTGATTTCAGGGCTTTACTATCTTCCGTGGCTCTTGCTTGCTGTAGCGGCAGCCTTTATCGGGCTAATCCTGCGGGTGGTAAAAAACGTGATTCAGCTGGCTGTGGTCTTAAAAGATGAGAATGACTACACAATTTAGGGGGAGCCAAGATGCCGATTGTTGTTAATATTGATGTTATGATGGCAAAGCGTAAAATGTCAGCCGGTACACTGGCAGAGAAAATTGGCATTACCCCTGCTAATTTGTCGATTCTTAAAAACAATAAAGCCAAGGCAGTGCGCTTTACAACGCTTTATGCCCTGTGCAGGGCGCTGGACTGCCAGCCGGGAGATATTCTTGAGTATATACCTGATGAAGAGATGGGTAGCAGTGATTAAAAAGGACGACCGTCCGAAACAGACGGTCGTCCTTTTTTGATGTTTATCAATCGATAATTATCGAAAAACAATAAAAACTACTTGAAAAACAGAAAATATCATGTTATACTGTCCTCAATGTAAGAAGTGTTTTGAGAAATTAAGAGCTCAAAGCGTGCATGCAGCTTCTGCACAGGAGGACTTACAGTGAAAGAAAATACAATTTATCTGAAAAGCCAGGAAACGCAGCAAGTGTCTGTTGACGAAAAACTTTTGGCGTCAATGTCGCTGTTCATGGCCTATGTTTTTGTACGCTGCTTTATTCCCGGCCACTATGGATTTCTGGGAATGACTGTAACGCTGTTTACAGGGGTGTTTGCTTTGGCAGGCGGCTTTTATTTTCATAAAAAGGGGCTCGTTTTTACAGGGGAAGGGCTTTATTGGCTTGTGATGGCATTGGCTTTGGGAGGTAGCTATACGCTTTTTGTCAACCAACGCTTAAGCGTGCTGATGCTTCCAGTCCTTTTTGCCATGCTGGCCTATTGGGTAATGAGCGCCGCTGGCGCGAGAACCGGCAGTGGGCGCTTCTTCCTGTCCGATCTGTTTAATGCGTTTCTGGTGCTGCCGCTCTTTAATTATACGAGGGAATGGCATGTTTTTAAAAAAATGGGCAGCGGAAGCAGCACAGGTCATGTCCTGAAGGCTGTTTTGTTAGGGCTTGTCATTGGCGTACCGGTTCTTTTGGTGGTGCTTTATCTGCTGGTTGAGGCTGACGCGGCTTTTCAGGCAATGATCGGGCGCTTGTTTTTTAACGTACCTCAAATGCTGCTGGAGGTTTTGAGGCTCGCGTTGGCACTGGTTTTGTCAGCTTATTTCTTTGGGCTGTTTTACGGCGCGTGCAAAAAAGAAAAAACAGCATTTGATGCTGCAGCTCTGGAAACAGGGAAGCAAAAGGTGAAAAAGCTGCCGGCGGTCACAGGCTGCACAGTTCTTGGCCTTTTGTGCCTGGCCTATTTTATGTTCTTTGCCGCCCAGGGTGGCTATTATTTCTCAGCTTTTTGGGGAAGCCTGCCGGGTGGAGGCATAACCACAGCCGAGTATGCCAGACGCGGTTTTTTTGAGCTGTGCCAGGTTTCAGTCATCAATCTTTTGGTAATGGGGGCAGGGCAGCTTTTTTTAAGAGAGGCTCAAAAGACTGCCCGCATACTGCTCAAGGGCCTGAATGTAACGCTGTGTATTCTTACATTGCTGCTCATCGCCACAGCGCTCAGCAAAATGTTTTTATACATCGAGCGGTTTGGTATGACACAGCTCCGGGTTTTTACCAGCTGGTTTATGCTTCTGCTGGCCCTGTTCTTTATTGTGCTGATCATTCGCCAGTTCAGGGACTTTGCAGTTATGAGGACCTGTGCGATGGTGGCAGGGGTCATGGTTGTGCTGCTCAGTTATACGAATATGGACAGGATGATCGTTTCCTACAACCTTTCAGCTTACGAAAAGGGCCAGCTCCAGGAGCTGGATATGGCTACCCTGGCGGCCTGCGGCCCAGCGGCGATTGAGCCGGTAAAGGCCTTTTATGAGCAGACTGAGGATGCCGAGGCCAGAGAACGCATCGAGGCTTACCATCACGCTGAGTACGCCTCTTATCTGGCAGAAGCACGTTTTTACGGCTACAGCCTGGAATATGAGAGGGCGTCTGCGCTTTGGAAAATGGATTGGAAGGCCGCGGAATAAAAGGCTGATTTAAAAGATTATTGACATATGCCCATAATGACGGTATAATAAAGACAGATGAACCACTGAGGGAGGAATAAAAATGCCAAGGCCAACGAAACGCAGGCGGATATGCGGACTGCCTGAGGGAAAAATATTTGTCTGTGCAGACGTGTGTGAAAAGCAGGCCGAGCCAGTGGTGATGACGCTGGAGGAATACGAGACCGTCCGGCTCATTGACCATGTCGGCCTTAACCAGGAAGAGTGTGCAGAACAGATGGCAGTGGCCCGGACAACGGCCCAGCGCATTTATAACAGCGCCCGGTCTAAGCTGGCGGAGCATCTGATTACAGGCGCGACGCTCAAAATAGAGGGCGGAAGCTATGATATCTGTACCGACCGGGAATGCGGCTGCAGAATGCGGCAATGTGGCAAAAGACAATGTGGCTGTCATCAGGAAAAGGGACACTGTCCTAAAAAAAACGAAAAAGAGGAATGAGGTATTAACATTGAGAATTGCAGTTACTTACGAAGATGGACATGTATTTCAGCATTTTGGGCATACCAGCCAGTTTAAGATTTATGATGTCGACGCAGACCAGATTCTGGCCTCGCAGGTCGTGGACACCAACGGTGTTGGACACGGGAGCCTGGCGGGCTTTTTAAAGGACGAGTCCGTCGATTTGTTAATCTGCGGCGGCATTGGCGGCGGAGCCCAGAATGCCCTGATGAACGCGGGTATTCTGTTTAAAGGCGGCGTAGCCGGCAATGCGGATCAGGCGGTTCAGGCTTATATGAACGGCACACTGGACTATAACCCCAATGTTCACTGCGACCATCACGACCACGCCCACAGCGAGGGCTGTGGACACCATCACGAAAACGGGGGCTGCGGCCAGCACGACCATAGCTGCGGGCATCATCATTAATCGAATAAAAAAGGCGATGGTTTTATGCCATCGTCTTTTTGTTTTGGCCAAAGGCCAGAATGCCGCCCTCGATAAACTGGTTAAGGGCATGATTGACCGATTCCGGCGAGTAGATGTCCCGGTGCTGCATACAGTTTTGGAGAACACCAGCGCAGCCGTAGGTGATAAAGGTGGTGCAGATCTCCTGGGACAGGGAATCGCCTTCAAATATTTTTGTATAGCTTTCATTGGATAGAAGCTTTTCCTTAAAGACCTTGTGAAGCTTTTTAAAAAACATTTCGGATTCTCTGGAGTTGAGAAGTCTCTGGCTGAGCTTAATATCCTTGTTCAGATAACAGTCGATGGGGTACATCATATCTCCGATGTTTTCAACCGAATTGTTCAGATTGTCAAGAAAATGGCTGAGGTTTTCGATGGCCTCATCCTCAATCTGCTCGAGGACGTCATAAACGTCACGGTAATGGGCGTAAAAGGTGCCCCGGTTGATGTCGGCCCTGTCGGCAATGTCCTTTACCGTAATTTTTGAAATCTCTTTTTCAGCAGCCAGCTCCATAAAAGCTGTTTTTATAAGCTTGCGCGAACGAATGGCGCTTCGGTATTCTGCTTTACTTCCCATGGATTAAGCTCCTTTTAAGTTGAATTTTATAAAATCAAACAAATTTTCTTTAAATGTTCAATTTTGGACAAAAGTCGATGTATTGTTTATTGAAAGAAGTGGTTTCCTTTATTATAATACAACCAACGTACAAAAATCAACATTTGTTTAATTTTATTGGAGTGTTTAAAAATAATCAAAGGAGAAAAAATGGAACAGAAAAAACCCCCCAGAAAACCCCTTATATTTTATTATCTGATCGGACTGGTTATCATCATGCTTCTCAATGCGCTGGTATTCCCATCGCTGATGAAGGAGCAGGTAACCGAGGTTGATTACGGAACCTTTTTATCTGCCATCGACAGTGGAACCATCGATGCGGTTGAAATAAATAACGATGAAATTGTGTATAAGACAAAGGACGGCAGCGGTAAGGAGACGATTTACAGCACTGGTAAAATGGACGATCCGGACCTGGTCAACCGTTTGTCTGCCGCCAAGGGCACCAACGACCAGGGCAAAATTTCCTTTACCCAGATTGCACAGCAGAGGACATCCCCCATTATCAGCTTCCTGCTCACATGGATTCTGCCCTTCCTGCTGATCTTTGGAATCGGACAGCTCATGGGCAACAGGCTTCAGAAAAAAATGGGCGGCAATGCCATGACCTTTGGCAAGAGTAACGCGAAAATATACGTCGAGGCGAAAACGGGCAAAACCTTTAAGGATGTGGCCGGCCAGGATGAGGCCAAGGAGGCCCTGACAGAGATTGTCGATTTTCTGCACAATCCTAAAAAATATGCCGACATCGGCGCGAACCTGCCAAAGGGCGCTCTGCTTGTGGGCCCTCCGGGAACCGGTAAAACCCTTCTGGCAAGAGCTGTCGCGGGTGAGGCTAAGGTCCCGTTCTTCTCGATCTCGGGCTCTGAATTTGTGGAAATGTTTGTTGGTATGGGCGCGGCCAAGGTTCGAGACCTGTTTAAGCAGGCAACCGATAAGGCGCCGTGTATTGTCTTTATTGACGAGATTGACACCATTGGCAAGAAGCGTGACAGCAAGGGCTTTACCGGAAACGACGAGCGTGAGCAGACCCTTAACCAGCTGCTGTCTGAGATGGATGGCTTTGACGGCAAAAAAGGCGTGGTTATCCTGGCCGCTACCAACCGCCCGGAAACCCTTGACCAGGCGCTGCTGCGCCCGGGCCGTTTTGACCGGAGAATTCCGGTTGAGCTGCCTGATCTCAATGGCCGTGAAGCGATTTTGAAGGTTCATTCTCAGGATGTCAAGATGGATCATAATATTGACTATAACGCCATAGCCCGGGCCACTGCCGGGGCCTCCGGCGCGGATCTGGCCAATATCATCAATGAGGCGGCTCTCCGGGCAGTGCGGTGCGGACGCAACATGGTGAAGCAGAATGACCTTGAGGAAAGTGTTGAGGTTGTCATTGCGGGCTACCAGCGCAAAAATGCGGCTATATCCTCAAAGGAAAAGGAAATCGTGGCTTACCATGAGGTGGGGCATGCCCTGGTGGCAGCAAAGCAGACGGACTCGGCGCCCGTACACAAGATTACCATTATCCCGCGTACTTCTGGAGCCCTCGGCTACACCATGCAGGTGGATGAGGGTGAACACAACCTCATGAGCCGGGATGAGATATATAATAAGATCACCACCTTTACAGGCGGCAGAGCGGCTGAGGAAATTATATTCAACTCAGTAACCTCCGGCGCGTCCAATGACATTGAGCAGGCCACGCGTCTGGCGCGGGCCATGGTGACCCGTTTTGGCATGAGCAAGGATTTTGGCATGGTGGCTCTGGAGACAGTGGACAATCCGTATCTGGGCGGCGACACCTCGCTGGCCTGCTCCGCTGAGACCGCTGCCCGTGTGGACCGGGAAGTCATGGATATCATCGGCAGCGCCCATGAGAAGGCCATTGGTATCTTAAAGGATAACCAGGAAAAACTCCACGAGCTGGCCCGTTATCTGCTGGAAAAGGAAACCATCACAGGAGAGGAATTCATGGAGATTCTGAACCGTTAAGACAACAAAACGGTGACCGTACGAAACGGGCGGTCATCGTTTTTTTATTTTTTGAAGTGATCAAACGGCTTTTGGCAGGTGCTTATGGGATTTTACCGAAAAGACCTCCTTAATACGGTTATTGTAATCGAAGATTCGGCGTGATTGTGATATAGTAGGATAAAGATGAATAATTAAATTTTCAGGAGGAATCAGATGAGTATTCAGGAAAAATTCAGCGATGCGATGGAACGTATTAAGTCAGATCCGAATCTGGCCAACGAGTTTAAGGAAGATCCTGTTAAAACAGCCGAATCTGTTTTGGGGGTGGACTTGCCGGACGAACAGGTCGAAGGCTTTATCAATCATATCAAGGACAATGTGGATTTGAGTGAAATTAAAAGCCCGTCAGACCTTTTTAACTCCATTAAGCATTTATTCTAAACTAAAAAACCAACGGCGTACAGCACCGTTGGTTTTATTTTTTTCTTTATCAGCGTTTAAGAACATCGAAGAGCCCGCGTACCAGGCTTTTTCCAACCTCGCGGCCAATGGTGGACAGCGCGCTGTCAGCAGCTTTTTCAAAAGAGGATTTCTGGTGTCTGGGCGTGGCCTCTTTGGCTGGCTTTTTTTCTTTCTCTGCCGGGGCGGCTTCCTGGGCTGGGGCCTCAGCCTGCTGCTGGAGGTCCTCATAGGCAGATTCGCGGTCAATGGTGTCCTTATATTTGGCGTTAAAGGGGCTCTGCTCGATCAGGCCGCTCCGGGTATCGGGGGCGGCGGGACCCATGTGGCTCTGCGGCGGGAGGATAAAGCAGCGCTCGACCACGGTGGGGCGTCCCTCTTCATCCAGGCAGGATATCAGGGCTTCGCCAGTGCCTAAATCGGTGATGGCTTCCTCAGTTTTAAATTCCGGGTTGGGCCGAAAGGTTTCGGCTGCGGTCTTGATGGCCTTTTGCTCGGATGGCGAGTAGGCCCGGAGCGCGTGCTGAATGCGGTTGCCAAGCTGTGAGAGGATGGTGTCCGGCATGTCGGTTGGGCTTTGTGAGATGAAGTAGATGCCCACCCCCTTTGAGCGGATCAGGCGCACGACCTGCTCGATCTTTTCGAGGAGAACTTTGGGCGCGCCTTTAAAAAGCAGATGCGCTTCGTCAAAGAAAAAGACCATCTTGGGCGCATCCAGGTCGCCGGCTTCAGGAAGAACCTCAAAAAGGTCGGACATGAGCCAGAGCAGAAAGGTGGAGTAGAGCGCCGGGGTCTGGATAAGCTCGACGCAGTCCAGAATATTGATGATGCCCAGGCCGTTTTCATCGGTTTGAATCCAGTCCATGATGTCTAAAGCGGGTTCACCGAAGAACTGGTCGGCGCCCTGGTCCTCCAGGGCCAGGATGGCGCGCAGAATAGCGCCGACGCTCTGGGAGGAGATGTTGCCGTATTCCATTTTCAGATCCTTGGCGTTGTTGCCAACATACTGGAGCATGGCTTTGAGGTCCTTAATGTCAATGAGCAGCAGGTTTTTCGCGTCGGCTACTCTGAACACAATGTTCAGAATACCGGACTGGGTATCATTAAGATTGAGGAGCCGTGACAGCAGCAGAGGCCCCATCTGGGATATGGTAGTGCGGATGGGGTGCCCCTGTTTGCCGAGAAGGTCCCAGAAACGTACCGGGTAGGGCTTATAGCCGAACTGGTCGCCCAGACCGAATTTTTCAATGCGTTTTTGCATATCCTCACTGTCGATTCCAGGCTCACAGGTGCCGGAGAGGTCCCCTTTTACGTCTGCCAGAAAGACCGGGACACCGAGCTCGCTGAACGATTCGGCCAGCACCTTCAGGGTGATGGTTTTACCAGTACCGGTGGCGCCTGCCACCAGACCATGCCGATTGGCCATCTTGGGCAGGAGATAAACAGGCTGTTCGCCTTTTGCAATCCAGATTTTATCGTCAGTATACATGTGCTTTCCTCCATAAGTAATCTATCTTAATTATACTCGAGGCAGAAAGTACAGCGGCGTTGAAAATGGTAAAAACAGGACGAATTTGGAAAAAATAAAAAAACAGCCCCGCGGGACTGTTAAAAGGCTAAAAGCATATCATACCAAACGGCGCCGCCGTGGGTCGAGCCCGAAACACCCAGGTTCTGATACCCAAAGCCTTCGTAAAAGGTGATCAGCTTTTCCTTGCAGGTGAGAATTAAGCCCTCTCTGCCGAAATCCATGGCTTTATGAATAAAATAGGTCATTAAAATGGTCGCGATGCCCTTATGCTGCCAGTCTGGCAGAACGTCCAGCCCAAAAATACTCTGGTAGCGGCCGTCAGGATTGTGGCGGGAGCTGTCCTCAAAGAGAATGTCCGAAATGGTTTCGTCATCGGTGACGCAGCCGTTAATCATGCCGACGATCTGTCCTTCGACCTCTGCGACAAAAAAGCTTTCCGGGAAGGTCTCGATGCGTTTTTCAAAGGCGGCGGGGCCTGCCGCTTCGGCAGGCGGAAAACAAGCGGCCTCCAGGGCAGCGATTGATGGAAGATCCTCAGGCCTGGCTTGCCGGATACGTATATTCATACAAAATTTACCTCACTTAATCAATGCTGAGATAAGTATACACCTTTGTTAATAAGAGAGCAAGGGGGTAGGCCAAAGCAAATTTATTTGTTATAATTTATGATAAGCAAATAAAAAACAGAGTGAGGAAATAATGACAGAAAAAGAAAAAATGCTGGCTGGACAGCTCTACTGTGCCGAGGACGAAGAGCTGTCTTTTGAGCGGATGAGAGCGCATGAGCTCTGCCGCCAATTTAATCTGACAACAGAATATGAGCTGCCGCACCGCCACATGATTATCGGGCAGCTTTTCGGACGCCTTGGAAAGAACTTCACGGTTGAGCCGAGCTTTAAGTGTGATTACGGCTATAACATAACCGCAGGCGATAATCTGTATATTAATTTTGACGCTATTCTTCTGGATGTCTGCCCGATTACCATTGGGGACAACTGCTTTATGGCGCCCCGTGTCTGTATTTTTACGGCATGGCACCCATTGGTCAGCCATGAGCGCAACACCCTTCAGGAGGGCGGCAGCCCTGTGACCATCGGGGACAATGTGTGGATTGGGGGCAATGCCACCATCAACCCGGGAGTAACGATCGGCAGCAATGCGGTGATCGGCTCCGGCTCTGTGGTGACAAAGGATATACCGGATAATGTGGTGGCAGCCGGCAACCCGGCGAGGGTGCTCCGTGAGATAACAGATGCGGACAGAATGATGGCAGAACGCTAAAAAAAGCGCGCGCCTGTATGGAACGCGCTTTTTTAATGCCTGCATTACGACGCTTTTGGCGCCAGTTTCTGTATTTTTTTGACCAGGGGCAGTAAAAGCCGTTTGCCTGGCAGAAGGTCCAGCTCATCCTCGGTGAGAATACCAAAGAAAATAATCAAAAAGAAATAAATAACCGCAGCCACAATAATGGCGGCAAGAACCGAGACAGTGTTGCCGGTACGGGGCAGCAGAAAATTGTAGCAGCCAAGAGCCGACATGCCCATGATGGCCGAGGCGATAAAGGGCTTGACCAGCGTGCCGGTATAGCTTAGCCGGACGTGGGTATAGCGGCGGATAAACAGGAAATTGACGACCATCAAAAAGATAAAAGTCAGCATCGTGCTCAGGACAACCCCGTAGATGTTGAGCGCAGGGACGGCCATGAACACATAGCTGCAGCCAATGCGTACCACAGAGGCGCCCAGCAGCGCAATGAGCGGGATGATAAAACGGTCGATGGACTGTAAAATGCTCTGGAAGGTATTGGAGAGCATGATAAAAATGGTCGCGAAGGCATAGACTTCCATGATGGCAGCGCCGTGCTCAGAGCCGGGGAAGATCAGCGTGAAGATACCGTCTGAGAGCACAGACAGGCCGATGCAGCAGGGCAGAGCCACCAGCACGACCAGCCGGATGGCGGTGTTGATGCGCTCGTTGATGCCGGCCTGATCCTTAAGGGCAAAGGATTCCGAGATGGCGGGGATCATGGCAGCAGCGAAGGTGGCGCTGATGCTTAAAGGGATGTTGACAAAGGTATCGGCATAGGAGAAATCCCCCATAAGGGCTGTGGCCGTATAGGAATCGAACCCTGCCAGCGCCAGCCGGTCCACATACATCATGGCGTCGGCAAAGGAGAAAAAGGTGATCATGGCAGAGGTGAGCGTAACCGGAACCGCGATGAGTACCAGGCGTTTCAAAATTTTTTTGCGCGTCAGAGGAACTCTGCGGCTGGTTTTGAGCAGCAGGGCTCTGTGCTTCCGGGTAAAATAAAAATGCCAGACAATCAAGAGCAGGCAGGCCGCCAGACTGCTGATGGTGGTTCCCAGGTAAGCGCCGCCGACGCCAAGGCTGACGTTTTGCAGCATGACCACACAGTACCAGCACAAAAAGACGCCCAGCACAATGCGGACAACCTGCTCGATTACCTGGGAGATGGCCGTGGGCAGCATATTCTGAAAACCCTGAAAGTAACCGCGGTAGACCGAGCAGACCGCCACGATCAGCGGGGAGAAGGCAATACCCTGGATGGCATAGATGCTCTCAGGCGGCCAGTTGGTCACCTCGATGAGCCAGCCGGCCCCAAAAAACAGGAAAAGGCTGGAAAGCCCGCCCAGCACAAAGAGGGTGAGCAGGGAGACCTTGAAAACATTGGTGACAGCCCTGAAATCTCCGATGGCTACATTTTCTGAAATCATTTTAGAGACAGCCACCGGAAAGCCAACCGTGGATACCATCAGCAGAAGGCTGTAAATGCTAAAGACATTTGAGAAAATGCCGTTGCCGTAGCTGCCCACCAGATTGCTGATGGGAATACGGAAAAGGATGCCGATCAGTCTTACAAAGATACCGGCGGCGGCGAGAATGGCCGCGCCCTTAACCCAGCTTTTTTCTGTTTTACTCATATATTATATTCTCCTTGATTAATGTATGTCGTGACCGTACGAAACGGACGGTCGTCTAAAACGAGAGCAGCATTTTATAGAGCGTTTCCAGTGCCGGACCAAAGATGCCCTCGTTAAAATCAAATTTGGGATGGTGGATAGGGTAATTGGGGGCAGTGCCCTGGGCGGCAAAGAAGACGATGCGCAGGCCCGGGAGCTCCTTAAAATACCATCCAGCGTTATCGCCGACCAGAAAAGGCGAGCCGGAGAGGACACATCGGCTGCCAAAGACTGTCTGGCCCGCGGCAAAGCCCTTTTGGATAAGGCGGGGATCGTTGATGACCGCAGGGGTTCTGTGAGACAGGCCGATACGGATCTGAGTACCAGTTCGTTTTTCGGTGTTCTCTGCCATGCGCCGGATGGCGGAGAGCAGGAGATCAAAGTCCGATTCTGTAAAGGCGCGCAGAGTCCCCTCCATGACACAGGCGTCAGGAATGACATTGGATTTAACGCCGCCATTGATGGTGCCAAATCCAATAATAAAAGGCCTCTGGGTGACGGCCGTGGCGTTGAGGCCCTCGATATCACATAATAATGAAGCCGCTGCGCTGACCGCGCTGTTGCCAAGGGAGGCTTCTGCCCAGTGGCCTGAGGAACCTGTAACCTCGATTTTGAGGCCCGCGACTGTGGCCGTAGAGGCCTCCTCCTGTATTTCCATGCCAAAGGGCTCAGAATTGGCGAAATGAAAGATGATGAGCTGATCAGGCTTCGGTGATTCCAGCGCCCCGCCATCCATCAGCAGCCTGGCGCCGCGGCCGGTTTCCTCGGCTGGCTCAAACAGAAAACGGATATTGGTGGACAGCTCATCTTTATGCGCGCTTAAAAGCCTGGTCAGCCCCAGAGTGAGGGCAGTGATCCCGTCATGGCCGCAGGCGTGGGATACGCCTGGCGTCCGGGAGGCGTAGGGAACAGCTTTTTCATCGGCAATGGGCAGCGCGTCAATCTCGGCCCGGATGGCGGTGGTAGGGTAACCGGGATTGACGATAAGGTCAGCGACCACACCAGTGGGCTCGATACGGCGGTGTGGGATGGACAGGGCGTCCAGGTGGGCCTCAATGCAGTCCGCGGTCTGGTATTCCTCAAGGCTCAGCTCAGGGTTCTGATGGAGCTGCCGCCGCAGCAGGATGATTTCCGGCAGCAGCGCGTGGATTTCAGTTTTAATTTGAGTCATTAAAATCCTCCGGTGGTGGGTTGAAAAGATGTTTTTTCAATTATACCATAAAATTTCCGCAATCCTTATAAATTCCTGAAAATTGCCTTATATACTAGAAGCATCAAAAAAGTAAGGAGTGATAACATGACTGAATATTTGTTGGAAACGCGGGCTCTGAGCAAGAGCTTTAAGAAAACAGAGGCTGTCAAAAAGCTGAACCTGAGGGTAAGAAAAAATACGATCTACGGCCTTCTGGGCCCCAATGGAGCGGGCAAGTCCACCACCCTCAAAATGATGACCGGCATGCTGCGGCCCACCGCCGGCGAGATTATTTTTAACGGGCACAGCTGGTCCAGAAAAGACCTTGAAAACATGGGAGTCCTGATTGAGTGGCCGCCCCTTTATGACAACCTGACCGCAGAGGAAAACCTGAAGGTCCGCACGACGCTGCTGGGTCTTCCGGAAAAACGGATCGGGCAGGTGTTAAAAATTGTTGACCTTAAAAATACTGGCAGCAAGCGCGCCGGGCAGTTCTCCATGGGGATGAAACAGCGTCTGGGGATCGCTCTGGCGCTGCTGGGCAGCCCGAAGCTGCTGATTCTGGACGAGCCCACCAATGGCCTGGACCCCATCGGAATCCAGGAGCTGCGGGAGCTGATCCGTTCCTTTCCGGGGCATGGAATCACAGTGATACTGTCCAGCCACATTCTTTCAGAGGTCGAGCTTATGGCCGATGATATCGGCATTATCAGCGACGGGGTGCTGGGCTACCAGTCAAAAATTCATAAAGGAGAGGACCTGGAGGCTTTGTTTATGCAGGTCGTTAAGAATAGCCGTGCGCAGGAGGGAGGAAGCGTATCATGCTAAAACTAATGAAGGCAGAGAACATGAAATTTAAACGGACATTCAGCCGTATGCTGATTTTTCTGGGGCCTCTGGGGCTCATACTTCTGAGCTTTACCTTTGGCTTTGGCTACTATCAGGTCAACGCCTTTAACTGGTGGTATACGCTGATCTACCCGGGCTGTATTGCGCTGTTCGCAGCCCTTTCAAACCAGAAGGACGGGAATAAAAAGCTTAAATATCAGAACCTATACGCAGTGCCGGTGGACCTCAGAGCGTCCTGGCTGGCTAAAATGGGTGTGGCTGCGTTTTATGTGCTTCTGAGCTGCGGTGTGGTGCTCCTGGGCATTATTCTGGGCACTGAAATCAAAGGCTTTTTCTGGGAGGGGACAACCCTGCCGCTTTCAGACACTATTTTACCCATGGTACTGGGGATGGCTGTGGTCTTTCTGACCAGTGTATGGGAGATACCCCTTTGCTTTATGCTTGCCAAAAAGCTTGGCTTTCTGGGAGCAGTGCTGCTCAATGTGGGCGTGGGCACCGTCGGCGGCGTCATACTGGCGGAGCAGGGCTTCTGGTTCATGATCCCATACTCCTGGACGCCCCGTGCGATGTGTCCGGTGCTGGGCATCAGGCCAAACAATCTGCTGGTAGAGCCTGGAAGCCCTCTGCTTGACGCGAGCGTGGTTCCGGTGGCGATTGTGCTGTCTCTGGTACTGTGCGCAGCCCTGACCCTTCTCTGCGTGCGCTGGTTCAGCAAAAAGGAGGCGGCATAAATGAAAAGCTTTTTCAGGTCTTTAAAGGCCGAATCTCTTAAAATAAAACACACGCCCATTTTGTGGCTGCATCTGATCATTCCCCTTGTGGGGGTGTGCCTGTTTCTTTTTTACAGCGCCATATCGGCATGGAGCACAGAGGTTCTGGTGACCTTTTATTTTGAGGCGCTGGCCCTGGCTTTTCCAATGCTCATTGGTATTGTCTGCGGCATGGCAGCCTCCCAGGAGGAGCAGGCCGGCGGTTTTCAGAACTTGCTCGGGGTGCTGCCGTCCAGGCTGGTTCCGTTTTTAGGAAAGTTCGGGTTCCTCGCGGTTCTGGGGCTTGGCGCGCTGGCGGCAGCTGTCGGCCTTTACGGAGTGGGCTTTGCCCTGCTGCCGGGCCAGCAGGTTGTGCCGGCGCTTCTGTATCTGAAGCTGGCAGGCGCTCTGTTTGCTTCTGATTTATTTTTATATTTACTCCACCTCTGGATCAGCCTGCGTTTTGGCAAGGGCGCGTCTATTTCTGTGGGGGTTGCGGGTTCGCTGGTGTCGGCGCTGATGCTGACAGGCCTCGGGGAAGGAATCTGGTATTTTATTCCCTGGGGATGGGGCGTGCGCTTCTGCGATATGGCTGTGATAAAAGCGCTGACGGCCCCGACGGTGGAAGGACTCGCGTTTATCCAGAACGAAAACACCGTGGGATGGCTGGCTGTCGGCTGCGCCACCTTGTTCCTTTTTGCGCTCTGTCTGCTCTGGTTTAAGCGTTGGGAGGGGAGAAGCGCCAGCGAATAATTAGTGCTTGTGCGCCGGGGCGCAAAAGGCTATACTGATGGTAGAAATATGGAAACAACAGGAGGGGACACGATGGCGAGAATATTGGCAGTTGACGATGAAAAGGGTATTTTAAATCTGGTGAAGCGTGTGCTGGAAAAGGATGGACATCAGGTCAGAACCCTGTCAGACCCAGGAGAGCTTTCCATGAGCGGACTTGAGGCCTTTGACCTCATCCTTCTGGATGTGATGATGCCTGGAACCGATGGCTTTACCCTCTGCCGGGAGCTTCGGGAAAATGTGGACTGTCCTATCCTTTTCCTGACCGCCAAAACCATGGAGAAGGATATTATGTACGGCCTGGGTATTGGCGGCGACGACTACATTACCAAGCCCTTTGGAAACGGTGAGCTGAGAGCCAGAGTGGCAGCGCATCTGCGGCGTGAAAAGCGTGAAAAGCGCAGCATGCTGAGTCTGGATGGCATAAGGTTTAACCTCGGCGCCCATGAGGTGATGGCAGGAGAGCATAAGGTACCTTTGACCAAAAGCGAGTATGCCATCTGTGAATTCCTGGCCAGAAACCACGGGCAGGTCTTTTCCAAGGAACAGATCTACGAGGCGGTGTACGGCTACGAGGGTGAGGGAGACAGCTCTGCCATTGCGGAGCATGTCAAAAATATCCGGGCAAAGCTGAGTGTTTACGGCTGCGCGCCCATTGAAACGGTCTGGGGGATTGGGTATAAATGGCAATGAGAGCGCATCCTAAAAAGATCAGCAGGCTTATCTTAATCTATGCCTGTCTGCTCGTTTTGTCCTTTGTGGTGGTGCTGGTCATGGCTGCCGGCGCCCTGACCGAGATTATCACATCGGACCAGTTCGTCCCGGCCAACAGTGTGGAGAACGCGATCCAGGACCAGAAGGAGGCCATCCAGGCCGCAGAGCCCTTTGATGCGTCACTTGTCCCGGAGGGGAGCCGCTACGCGCTAATTGACCACGATGGTCAGGTGCTTGATACCGATATGGATCCAAAAATGCTGGCAGAGGCCCGGGAGTATGCCCAGAGAGGGCAGAACCTCTTTGGCGATCGGTTTTATTATCAGATTCCCCGGGCCGATGGGGTTTGTGTCCTTCAATACTATATCAAGGCGTCCTATAAGGACGAGGCACTAAACCAGAAGCTTCCCTCTCCGGAGTGGCTGATGAATGCGGTGATCATCACAGCGGCAGCGCTCTATATTCTGGTGATCTTTTTAGGCACCAGAGCATTCAGCAAACGCTTGAAAAATGAGCTGGCCCCGCTCATGGAGGCTACAAATGCCATCCGGAATCAGGATCTGGAATACAGGGCCGGCCCATCTGGTATATGGGAGTTTAACCAGGTGCTTAGCTCCATGGATGATATGCGCCTCGCCTTGAAAGAATCTCTGGAGCAGCAGTGGCGTGAGAAGCAGGAAAAGCAGGAGCAGATCAGCGCGCTGGCCCACGATATCAAGACACCGCTGACCATTATAAAAGGGAACAGCGAGCTGCTCGCCGAGGATGACCTGAGGGTGGACCAGGCCGAATGTGTCCGCTATATCCACGATAACGCCGAGGTCATTGAGGAGTACACGCGCCTCTTGATGGAGGTGTCCCAGGACAGAGCGGCCTGGAATCTGAGTGCAGAGGCCATCCCGGCCGCGGCCTTTATGGAGCAGATAAAAAAACAGGCCGAGGGCTATGCTGCCGGGAAGCAGATACAGCTGCGCTTTGACACTGAGCACCTGCCGGAGGCCTTTGCCGGCGACCGTGGGCTGCTGACCCGGGCGGTCATGAATATCATTGCCAACGGCGCCGACTATACGCCAGAGGGCGGCAGCCTCAGCCTTAAGGCAGAGGGAGACGGCAGTGTGATCTCCATAACCGTCACAGACGGCGGACCAGGGTTCAGCGCAGACGCGCTCAAAAACGCGGCCCGTAAATTTTACATGGGCGACAAAAGCAGGAGCGCCCAAAAACACTATGGTATGGGGCTCTACATTACAGACAGTATTATCAGGCAGCACGGCGGCAGCCTGTGTTTGGAGAATGATCTCCAGACTGGCCACGGCAGAGTGGTGATCAAATTGAAAGGTACAGGCAATTTTGGGATGTAGATAAATGTTATCATAAAAAGGAAAAGCGTTAAAAAGAAGCTTGACCAGTTGAAAGTTGAAGGTGGAAAGTGGAAAGTTCAGGTGCAAATCTGCCGCTGGGGCAAATTTGATTGGATGCGGCCTGCGGCCGCTAATGGACTCCTGGACTGTAATCTGTAGGGAACCACGCCCCCGTGGTTCCGCGGCATTTGATCTGCCCTGGCGGCACGATACCTGCTTCAGTTTGTCCGTAAGGCGGCAAGCTATGGGGCAGACCTCGAAGGCGTCGTATCCTGCTTAATCGCTTTGGCGTCAGCCAAAGGGTTCGTTAACCTTCCACCTTCCACCTGGATTGCTTCTTGCTTTAATTTTGCATATACATTTCAAATTTGACAACCGTCTAACTTTCGTCATCCTTTTGTCATACTTCTGAGGTATAATAGGCGTAAGGAAATTTATGCGAGGTAAAGAATATGGAAAAAATGCTGATTGCGGATGATAACAGGCAGATAACAGCAGTGCTCACAGCCTACGCGCGTAAGGAGGGCTTTGAGCCTGTTGTCGCCTATGACGGTGAGGAGGCCCTCGCCGCCTGCAGGCGGGAAGCCCCGGCAGTTATTCTGCTGGATGTAATGATGCCAAAGCTTGACGGCTTTGAGGTCTGCAGGCGAATACGAGAGGAATCGGCCGTTCCCATTATTATGATAACAGCCAGGGGCGAAGACTTTGAGAAAATCATGGGGCTGGACATTGGCGCCGATGATTATATTGTCAAGCCCTTTTCCGGCGGAGAGGTTATGGCGCGGGTGCGGGCTATTCTGCGGCGGCTGTCCCGGGATGGCGGAGCCAGACATCAGTTTTTCAGCTATAAGGGCCTGACCATCGATCTGGACACCTATACCACAACGGTGGACGGCGAGGCAGTACCGCTCACTAAAAAAGAGACAGAGCTGCTCTGGACCCTTGCCACGAACCGGCAAAAGGTCTTTTCAAGGGACAACCTGCTGGACGCTGTGTGGGGCTATGACTATTACGGCGATAACCGCACGGTCGATTCCCATATCCGGCGCCTGAGGGCCAAGCTGGGAAAAAGAGAGCATCCCGGGTGGAGCGTCGCGACCATCTGGGGGGTTGGGTATCGCTTTGAGGTGAATGATGAGGAAGCGTAGCATTGCTTTTAAGCTGGGACTCTATTTTGCGTTGGCCCTTCTGGCCTTTGCGCTGGTGGCAGGCTCGGTGTTTTTTCTGCTGTTTAAAAAGCAGAATGTCGCGCTGACCCAGAAGCAGCTGGAGGACCGGGCAGGCGCCATAGCGGATACCTTTGGCACCTTTATATCCGCCGAAGGCAGCAGAGACGGAAAGCATGGCGAGGGAAGCCGCGGGGCAGGGAACGGCAATGGCATGGGCTACGCGGCCTATATCCGTTTTTTGGACGATATCGCCATGGCGGATGTGTGGGTCGTGGATGCCGACCACAACCTGGTAACGCCATCCACCCACGAAGGCCACCAGACCCCGGCGTCTACCTATAACTACGCCGATCTGCCGGCCGATGCCGAAACGGTGGTAGACCAGGCTTTTGGGGGGCAGGTCACTGCGAGCGAGGGCTTCTCGGGCCTGCTAAACGCCCCGACGCTGACGGTTGGGGCCCCGGTCCGGGACAGCTCGGGCAATATACAGGCCGTGGTGCTGCTTCACTCGCCGGTGGAGGGGATTGAGAGCGCAGCCAATGAGGGCTTTAGAACCCTGGCCATCAGCCTGTGCGTGGCGCTGGTGATCGGGATTGGTTTTGCGGTGCTGCTGGCCCGCAGCTTCACAAAGCCCATGAAAGAAATGCAGGTAATGGCCGGGCGGCTGGCCGGGGGTGATTATACAGCCGCGAGCCACATCAAGCGGCAGGATGAGATCGGGCAGCTGGCCGGTTCGCTGGATACCTTAAGCCATCAGCTTAAGCTTTCCAGTGAGGAGCACGAGCGGTTCCAGAAAATGCAGCAGGCCTTTTTCTCAAATATCTCCCATGAGCTTAAAACCCCGGTGACAGTGCTCTGCGGCTCTTTAGAAGCTCTGGCCGGCGGCGTGGTGACGGATCCGGCTCAGGTGGCTGCCTATCATCAGGAAATGTACGCGGAAAGCCTGGCTCTTAAACGGCTGGTCAATGACCTGCTGGACCTGTCCAGACTCCAGAATGCCGAGTTCAGCCTTAACCTGGAGCAGGTGAATCTCTGTGATATCATCAGCGAGGTGCGGCGCAGTGCCCAGAATATGGCAAAGGAAAAGGAACTGACTGTCACCACTGAGGTGGACACGGGCGTTTACTTTATGCAGGGTGACTACCTGCGCCTGCGGCAGCTGCTCATGATTGCCATGAGCAACGCCATAAAATTTTCACCAGGGGGCGGACAGATTGAAATGCGCCTGTCTGAGCATACGCTTACCATTACCGATCATGGCTGCGGCATCAGCGCGGAGGATCAGAAGCATATTTTTGAACGCTTTTATAAAACCCTGTCCGAGGAAAATGCCGAGGGAACCGGTCTGGGACTTCCCATCGCCAAGGAGATCGCAGAGCGGCACAAAATTGGCCTGACGGTCACAAGCGAAGAAGGTCAGGGCACAACTGTGACGCTGGAGCTGCCCGGCAAAGAGAACACGACCGTATGAAACGGACGGTCGTGGTGGAGACGGAGGTTGCAGTGCAGCGAGGAACCAGCAATGGATTTTCTTTAGGATGCCGCAAATCGCGGCACTCTTACCTCACAGCTTCGATGGTCTGCGCAACTCTGTACAAATTTGTCTGGTCATGAGACCATAGGCTCAGTTCGGTAAAGTGCCGCGCTCTGCAGCGGGACAGATAGAAAATCCATTGCTTCCTCAGAAAATTGACAAACTGGTATACAGCTCTGTGAAACTTGATAAGATTTATACTGCCCTCTCACTCTTAGGCGCTGCACCGCAAAACCACCATTTGTAGAGGAGCCGAAGGATATTCTCCCCGTGTGGCGCGAGCAGGGTACTTTACCGAACTGAGCCTGCGGTCTCATTGAGAAAGAAGGTTGCACATTTTTCGCAGACCGCCGAAGCTGTGAGGTAAGAGTACCCTGATTGTGCCACATACCTGAATATCCTTCGGCGGATTTTGGCTACACTCTGTTGCGACCGTCCGTTTCATACGTTCGTGAATGAAATACAGGCGGGAAGAGTAGAAAGGATTAGCCTGTCAGGATAAATTTCTTTAGAGAATAAGAGAAATGACTAAGGTGCGGCCTGAATGGCAAAAGGCGTGAGGGATGAAGTGAAAATTCTTAAGAAAAGCTTTGGTGTTTTGTAAAAAAAGTGCTGGCTGGAGGCTTCCAACCGGCACTTTTTATTTTTATTATTAGGCGGAAGCGAGTAAATGGTGTGGAGCAGTTTTGGATACCAAGAGAGAAGTGCTTCCGCCTGATTTCACTGTGGGCAGAGAAAGGAACTGCCTCATAGATAGTGAACTTTATTATTTATTGATTGACATTAACTATTTTTCTTCATAATACCTTTAATGATGATACTAATAATAACACTCATCGGGTAAAAAGTCAACTCAGGGTATATTAGTTTATTATTAGAATACAAGCAAATGGTATTGTTATTAAAAACGCGATGGAGAAAAGCAAATGGTATATTTCGGATCAAAGCTCAGACAACTCAGACAGGAAAAAGGATATACACAGCAGCAGCTGGCAGATAAGCTGGGGATCACCAAGGGGAGTGTTTCGGCCTATGAGACCTCTGCAAAGTATCCGTCGGTCGATGTACTGCGAAAAATAGCGGTAACTTTAAATACGTCGACCGACTTTCTCCTGGGCTTGTCCGATGAGCGCGTTTTTAATCTTGACTTTTTAACAGACGATCAGATTCATATCATCAACAGTCTGATCGCAGAATTCAATCATTTAAACAATAAAAACAATTAGGGGTAAAGCGATGGCTTTGCCTCTTTTAGATTGGAAAGGGCTTTACGGGCAATAGTAATTTTATGTAAAAGAGGGTATAATGTTAAAAAGGAGGCGCATTATGTTTCAGATTACCGATTCACGTTTAAAGGATGCTCTGGACTTTGCTTCAGATAAACACGCGGGCCAGCTGCGCTGGGGCGGTATCCCCTTTATTACCCACCCTGTGGCGGTGGCGGCTTATCTACAGGAGCGGGGCTATAATGATAATACCTTACTCACGGCTCTTTTTCATGACCTGCTGGAGGATACGGACACCACCCAGGAAGAGATTTTAAAGCGCAGTGACAGGGAAGTGCTGGACGCTGTGATCCTGCTGACCAAGCCCAAACCCTACGACATGGCCGACTACCTGGGCGGGATTGACCGAAACGCCATGGCAAAGGATGTAAAGTGCGCGGACAGGATTCATAACCTGAGGACAACCGCGGATTCGAGCCGGGCCTTCCGGCAGAAGTACTACGACGAGAGCGTGCGCTGGTATGTTCCTTTTTTTAAAGATACCCGCTTTGAGGCTGACTTTCTGGAAGCGCTGGGGCATCTGGAAAGAATGCTTAAATAGCGTCAATTTTTTTAAAGTAAAAATCTAAAAATCCATTGACAACGACCGTCAAATATGAGAAAATATTCACAAGTTAATACCTGTATATACAAAGTCATGAAGGCTTATTTTGCGGTTTGCAGACCGCTTTGGTTCTTCGTGGCTTTATTTTTTGTAATGAACAAGTAGCGTGATAATAATCAAAAGGGGACGTTAAAAATGGAGAATATTTTAGAGAGAGTCGAAAATTATTGGGAAGGCCGGGCAGACGGCTATTCTGAAGTAAACGAGGCTGAGCTGAACAGCTATAAAATGGATGTGTGGAAAGACCTGATCAACAGCTATAAGCCGGATGTGATCGGCCGAAAGCTGAAGGTGCTGGACATCGGCACAGGCCCGGGATTTTTTGCGATCACCATGGCCTCCTGCGGCTATGACGTTACCGCTGTGGATTACACCGACGCCATGCTGTATAAGGCTAAAAAGAACGCCGGCATTTATAAAAGCGCCATTGATTTCAGACGCATGGACGCCCACTCGCTGGATTTTGAGGATAACACCTTTGATCTGATCGTAACCCGAAACCTGACCTGGAACCTGGAAAGACCAGATGAAGCCTATGAGGAGTGGCACCGCGTGCTGGCGCCGGGCGGCAGAATGCTAAACTTTGATGCAAACTGGTACCTGCATCTTTACGATGAGGACAAGCGCCGGGAATACTTTGAGGACCGCAATAACTCCCAGGCCCAGGGTTACAACGACCACTACGTGTGCACAGACACCACAGCCATGGAAGAGATTGCCAGAAATTTACCGCTGAGCCGTACCATGCGCCCACAGTGGGACGCCGCGGTTCTGCTGAACATCGGCTTTAAAAAAGTGATGATCGAACAGGATATGGGAGACCGCGTCTGGGACGACGAGGAACAGGTGAACTACGCCTCAACCCCCATGTTCATGATCGCAGCGACCAAATAAGGCCGCGCATCTATCAAACGTTATGGATACGCCTTTACCATTTTACAGCGTCTGTGAAGTGGCAGAGGCGTGTTTGTTTAAAACACTAAAACCCATAAGGAGAAGAAAATGAAGCTTAAAAAAATTGCAGCGCTGTTCGTGACAGCGGTCATGTGCACCAGCCTTTTGGCAGGCTGTGGCAGCACAGGCGGCACAGATGTGTCCGGGAAGGATGAGATCAACTACGCCTGCACCAAGGATATAAGGGACATCAATCCACACCTGTACTCAGGAGAAATGTCTGCCCAGAACATGGTGTTTGAAGGGCTGACAAAGAATGAAGGCGGTGAGGTAAAGCCTGCCCTGGCAGAAAGCTGGGATATCTCGGATGACGGGCTTACGTATACCTTTCATTTAAGAAAAGGCGTGACCTTTACGGACGGCGAGCCCTTTAACGCCCAGGCGGTCAAACAGAATTTTGACGCCATTATCAGCAACAAGGAGCGCCATGCCTGGCTGGATATGGTCAACGAAATCGCAGATACCGTGGTCGTGGATGACAACACCTTCCAGCTGGTGCTGGCCCATCCCTATTACCCGACACTGGTCGAGCTGGGCCTGACACGGCCCTTCCGTTTCATCTCCCCCAAATGCTTTGTGGATGGGAATACCAAGGACGGCGTCAGCGGCTACGCAGGAACAGGCCCCTGGGTGTTGTCGGAGCATGAAGACAACCAGTACGCCACCTTTACCCGCAACGATAACTACTGGGGTGACAAGGCCAGGGTGTCCAAGATTAACTGGAAAGTGATGCCCGATCCTCAGACCATTCTGCTGGCCCTGCAAAACGGCGAGGTCGATCTGCTTTTCGGCGCTGACGGCGACCAGATTGATCTGGATTCCTTTAAAAAGCTGGAATCAGAGGGCGCCTATGTGACCTACCTCAGTGAACCGGTAGCCTCGAGAGCGATTCTGCTGAACAGCAAGGCGCCGGTCACCAGTGATCTGAAGGTGCGTGAGGCTTTTGAGATGGCCATTAACAAGCAGAACATCATCGAGGGCATCTTAAATGGCTCCGAGGACCAGGCCGATACACTGATGGCGAAAACCGTACCCTACTGTGATATTGACTTAAAGACCTATTCCTACGACCCGGATAAAGCCGGAAAGCTTCTGGACGAGGCGGGCTGGGCCATGGGCTCAGACGGTGTGCGTGAGAAGGACGGCAAAAAATGCGAAGTGACCTTTTCCTACAACTCTCAGAACGCCCAGGAGGGAACCATTGCAGAATCCATCCAGGCCGATCTGGCCGCCGTTGGGATTAAGATGAATATCCTGGCAGAAGAAAAGCAGGCATTCCTGGACCGCCAGAAGTCCGGTGATTTTGATCTTCAGTACTCCCTGTCCTGGGGAACACCATACGATCCCCAGTCCTATGTCTCCTCCTGGAGAATCCCGGCACACGGCGATTACCAGGCGCAGACTGGCCTTGAAAGGAAGCAGTGGCTTGACGATACCATCACTAAGATTATGATCGAGGCAGATGACAACGCCCGGGCGGGTATGTACAAAGAAATCCTGACCTACATCAACGACCAGTGCGTCTACGTGCCCATCTCCTACTCCAAGACCAAGGCAGTTGGGATTAAAGGCCTGCAGGGGGTAACGTTCAACGATTCTCAGTACGAGATACCCTTTGAGAAGATGTACTGGAATTAATGCAGAATGTAGAATTGAGAATGGAGAATTAAAAGAACAAACCGGCTTTGCTGGTTTGTTCAGAAATTCTCCATTTTGCATTCTCAATTCTCCATTCAAAAAATCTTTCCTGATAGATTAAGATTATAACCTTTAAGAGAGACCTCAATGAAAAACTATATTATAAAGCGACTGCTCTGGATGATCCCGATTCTTATCGGGATCTCCTTCTTTGCTTTTATCCTCATTAATTTAAGCCCAAGCGATCCTGCCGAGGTGGCGCTGCGGGTCAACGAGGTGGTGCCGACGGAACAGAATATTGCGGATATGCGGGAAAAACTTGGCCTGGACGAGCCTTTTTTGACCCGCTATTTCCATTGGGTGGGGGATGCCCTTCGGGGTGACTTTGGCAACAGCTACGCGAACAACAAGCCTGTTGGCGCTGAGATCGCAAAGGCACTGCCGCCGACACTGTACCTGGCCTTTGTCTCCCTGGTCATCATACTGGTGGTCTCGGTAGGGGCCGGGGTGCTGTGCGCGCTTTACAGAGACAGCATCGGTGACCGGATTATCCGGGGAGTTATCTTTATCGGCACAGCCATGCCGGCCTTTTGGGCGGGTATTCTGCTCATGTGGCTCTTTGCTGTCAAGCTGAGACTGCTGCCCACCAGCGGTATGACCGCGCCGGGCTCAGTGATCCTGCCGGCGGTGACATTGTCGCTGGGGTATATCGCCACCTACGCCAGGCTGCTGCGCAATAACATGATTAAAAACCAGGGAGAGAACTATGTGCTCTATCTGCGGGCCCGGGGCCTCAGCCAGCGCACCGTCACCCGCCATGTGCTGGGGAACTCCCTGCACACTGCGCTCAACGCCCTGGGCATGTCCATTCCCAAGTTGATCGCGGGCACAGTAGTCATTGAGAATATCTTTGCCTGGCCGGGCATGGGCAGGCTCTGCGTGACCGCCATTTTTAACCGGGACTTCCCGGTGATCCAGGCCTATGTGCTCATCATGGCAGTGCTTTTCGTCGTCTGTAATTTTGCTGTGGATATCATCACCACGCTCATGGACCCGCGGATGCGGCAGGAGGTGTAGTATGACCGGATTTTTCAAACGCTTTAAGGCTGACCGGCTGGCTGTGGCCAGCGCGGTATTTTTGCTGCTGGTCGTTTTGGCCGCGGCCCTGGCGCCAGTCATTGCGCCCTATGACCCGACCGCTCAGAATATCGTCATGAAATTCCAGGGGCCGTCTCTGGCGCACTGGTTTGGAACCGACCAGCTGGGAAGGGATACCCTTTCGCGTATTCTGTACGGTGGCCGGATTACCGTGCTCTTATCCATTGTCACCATGCTCTGCACCATTGGTATCGGGGTGGCGCTGGGGGTGATTGCAGGCTATTTCAGAGGCGTGGTGGACGAGGTGATCATGCGCGTGTGCGACATGATGCTGTCCTTCCCCAGCGAGGTCATGATTTTAGCCATTGTGGGGATGCTGGGTACAGGCATCTTTAACATTGTCATCGCCACCATCATCGCCAAGTGGGCCTGGTATGTGCGCATGGTCCGGGGCATTGTGATCCGTTTTATGGATAAAAATGACATCCGGTTTGCCCGTGTAGCGGGGTGCAGCACCGGCTATATTATCAGAAAGCATCTGATTAAGGGTGCTTTTGGTGAGATCGCTGTGCTGGCAACGCTGGATACCGGGGCCATTATCTTAAACATATCCGCCCTGTCCTTTCTGGGCCTTGGGGTCCAGCCGCCCACCGCGGAATGGGGCATGATGCTGAACGAAGCCAAGAACGTCATGACCACCAACCCCGGCCAGATGCTGGCACCGGGGATCGCCATTTTTCTGGTGGTGGCGGCCTTTAACTTTTTAGGCGACGGTATTGAGGAGGCCATGAATCCAAAGCTGGACAAGGGCTTTAAGCGCAGGCGCAGATCCATCTTCGCGCGCAAAAAGGCGGTGGTGTCATGAGCGGTCTGCTGCGTGTAAAGGACCTGAGTGTCACCGATGTACGCGGCGGCGAGGTCATTGTGAACAAGCTGAGCTTTGAGCTGAGGGCGAACAGCTGCCTGGGCATTGTGGGCGAGAGCGGCAGCGGCAAATCCATGACGGCGAGGGCAGTGCTCGGTTTGTTAAATCCCTGGCTTAAGACCACTGGCTCCGCGCTGTTTACACAAAAGGACTGTGAGACAGAGCTGATCGGACTGGAGGAGAGCCGGCTGAGACATATCCGGGGACGGGAAATCTGTATGATCCTCCAGGACGCCATGACAGCCTTTGATCCCCTGGCGCGTGTGGGCAGCCAGATGGCCGAGACCTTTGCGCAGAATCTGAAAATGGACAAAAAGGACGCGAAAGCCCTGGCGCCTGAGGTGCTGGCAGCCCTGAATATACGGGACCCGGAGCAGGTAGTCAGGAAGTACCCGCACCAGTTATCCGGCGGCATGCTTCAGCGCTGCATGATCGCCATCGCCCTGGCCATGAAGCCGGCTGTCATCATTGCGGATGAGCCAACCACAGCTCTGGACGCCGTAAACCAGCAGCAGGTGGTGGAGGCCTTTGAACTGCTGCGGCAGGAGACAGGTACGGCGCTCATCTTTATCTCCCACGATTTAGGCGTGGTCAAGCGCCTGTGTGACGATCTGTTTGTCATGGAAAAGGGCTGCGGTGTGGAGGCTGGAAGGGCAGAGGAAGTGTTTAGAAACCCTCAGAACGACTATACCCGGTATCTGATCGATACCCGGCTCATGATCACCGATTCCTTTAAAAAAGCCATGAAAAAGGAGGCGCGCCATGAAGAACCTGGTAGAAATTAAGGATGTGCACAAGAGCTACCTGAAGGTGGGCGAGGGCTTTAGCGGAGGCCGCCTCAAGGTGCTGGAGGGCGTGAGCTTTAACATCGAGGAGGGCCTGTGCGTGGGCCTGATCGGGGAGAGCGGCAGCGGCAAGAGCACCCTCTCCCGCCTGATCCTTGGCCTTGAAAAAGCCGATAAGGGCAGCGGCGGTGTTTTTATCGAGGGTAAGCCCGTTAAGACATGGCTCGCCCAGAACCGGGGCAAAATGAGCGTTGTCTTCCAGGACTATACCTCCTCGGTCAATGGGCAGTTCACTGTGAGGGAGGCCATTGCGGAGCCGCTGCTGGCCCTTGGAAAAAGGCCGGAGGACCAGCAGATCGACACGCTGCTCGAAAAGGTCGGCCTGCCCGCGGCCTTTAAGGAACGCTATCCCCACGAGCTGTCCGGCGGCCAGCTCCAGCGGGTGTGTATCGCCCGGGCCATTGCCACGAACCCCCGGTTCATCGTTCTGGACGAGGCCATCAGCTCACTGGACGTGTCGGTTCAGGCCCAGATCATGACCCTGCTGCACGCGCTGCGGGTCGAGATGAACATGACTTATCTGTTTGTGGCCCACGACCTGCAGGCCGTCGCCCACCTCTGTAATAAAATTGTCTTCCTATATAAAGGGCGCATTGTGGAGGAACGCATGAGCGGTGAGCTGGCTCAGGTACAGAACCCTTATGCCAAAAAGCTGCTGGACTCGGTAATTCCCTTTGAAGTATAGGGAAATAGAAGGGGATTTTAGCCGGCCAGCCATTGACGTTTTCATGCAAAAGCGGTACAATATTAATCACATATTTAATTGATAGAACAAGTATGAAATCAGGAAGGCAGGAAGAACCAGTGAGCAGAGAATTTAATCAATGTATTACGCCGCTGACCCAGGAAATGGTGGAGAGCTATCATGAGGATGACGCCTACACCACTTATACCTCCACAGCGCTGCCAAACAGAAACGAAATCATTGGCATTTTGTGTGATATAAGAGAGCTGTTTTACCCAAGGCATTACGGCAGCCGGGAGCTCTTTAACTGTACCATCCAATACTATATCGGGGATATTTTAATGCGGATTGAGGAAAGGCTGCACAAGCAGATCCGGCTCTGCCTCATGCGCAAGTATGAAAATTCCGAAAAATACCAGGTGCAGGCCGTGGCCGACGAGGCCGCGCAGATCAGCTGCGCCTTTATGAAGACCCTGCCAAAGATCAGAACCCACATGGCCCAGGACGTGCAGGCAGCCTATGACGGCGACCCCGCCGCGGCGGATAAGGATCAGATCATCTTCTCCTATCCCGGCGTGTTTGCCATGATGGTCTACCGCGTCGCCCACGAGCTCTATCAGCTGGGCGTGCCGATCATACCGAGAATGATGACCGAATATGCCCACAGCCGCACCGGCATCGACATCAACCCAGGCGCCACCATTGGAAAATACTTTTTTATGGACCACGGCACCGGCATTGTCATCGGTGAGACCACCATTATCGGCGACTATGTCAAGCTGTATCAGGGCGTTACCCTGGGAGCCCTCTCTACCCGAGGCGGCCAGAACCTGCGCGGGCATAAGCGCCACCCCACCATTGAGGACAATGTGACCATTTACTCCAACGTGTCTATTCTGGGCGGCGAGACCGTCATCGGGCATGATTCCATCATCGGCGGGAACTGCTTTATCACCCAGTCTGTCCCGGCAGGCTCAAAGGTCAGCGTTAAAAATCCAGAGCTCCAGGTGGAGGGCGGTGAGCCCCAGGAGGTCGAGGAAAATTTTGACTGGGCAAATTAAGAGAAATTCAATGGAAAATTGAAAATGGAGAATGGAAAATTATGGTGTAAATCAGCCTTTGGCAGATTTGATGGGATAGAGCTTTCGCCATTATTTTGTAGGGAACCACGCCTCGTGGTTCCGCGCTATTTGATCTGCTCTGGCGGTCGTCCCCTGCAATCAATAATTGACTACACCCAAAACGGTGGATCGTTGATCCATCGTTTTTTTTGTGGTGGAAGAACAAAGGATAAAAGGGTATAATGAACCTATAGGATCAACCATCAGAAAAGAGGCGCAACCATGAGCGATATTAAAGTAAAAAATTTTAATTTTCATAGAGAACTGGAAAAGGTAGTGGCCGGAATCCGAAAGCCCAATATCCTGATCTGCGGGGCCACTGGAGCAGGCAAAAGCACCGTTGTCAACTGGATTTTTGGCAAAAATGTGGCCGCCACCGGCACAGGAAGGCCGTTGACCAGAGGCATTACCGAGTACAGCAGTGAGGACACCAGCGTCAATCTTTTCGACACCGAAGGTTATGAGATCGGCGAGGAAAAAATCTCCGCCTATCGGGACAATGTGGAAAAATGGATTGAGGAACGCCGGGAGGGAGGGCTGGCCGGTCAGATCCACGAGGCCTGGTACTGTATCTCCGCTGCCAACAAGCGGGTGACCGATATGGATATCTCTGTGGTGCAGACCCTTTTAGAAAAAAATATTCCAACTGTTGTGGTACTGACCCAGCTGGACTGCGTCGACTATGAGGAATACCGTGAGATGTTCAGAGCCGTCACAGAAAACTGTAATGTCCATTGCTTTGCCACCAGCGCCCATGAGGATCAATATATCCAGGAGGTAATGGAGCCTTATATTGAGTGGGAGGCCCTGATCGACTGGGCTATCCGCGAGCTGGACGACTCTTTAAAGGAAGGCTTTATCGGATCGCTGGCAGGCCATGTTCAGAAAAAGCAGGAACTGGTCACAAAAAAGATCATCCCTATTTATACCACTGCGGCGGCAGGTGTGGCTGCGACACCCATTCCGTTTTCAGACGCGGTGCTTTTGGAACCCATACAGGTCTCCATGGCCATGCATATTTTAAGAACCTATGGGCTGGATAAAGTCTCCGAGGAGCTCATCTCCTTTGTGGGCAGCCTGGTGGTGACCCAGGCAGGGCGCATGCTGGCCCAGAGCCTGACTGCCGGAGTGGTAAAGATGATTCCCGGCGTGGGCACCGCGGCCGGCATTGCCGTGAACACCGTTGTGGCCTCCACCTTTACCGCCGCCATCGGCGCGGCCCTGTCCCAGAGCTGTGCCAACTACTCAAAAGCTGTGTTTGAGGGCAGCAAGCCCCAGTCCTATCCGGAATTCTTTGACAGCGCAATCCTTTCCGGCTTTGTGGAAAGCTGGCTGAAGGAGCATAAAAATGGAAAAGACACTTGACGCTAATGTGCTTATCCTGGGCAAAACCGGGTCCGGGAAGACCGCCCTCTTCAATTATATCTTTGGCAGAAACGTCTACGCTACCGGGGCAGGGCGGCCTGTTACCGGCATGGGCATTTACGAGGAGGCAGTGACCCTGTCCCCGGATTTTACCCTGCACCTGTACGATTCCTGGGGTCTGGAGGCCGATAAGGCCAGAGACTGGAAGCAGCTCATAGACGATACCCTTAAAGCCCATGACGTGCCCGAGATCACCAAGTGGTTTCATACCATCATTTACTGTATTTCGGCCAAAGCCGCCCGGGTAGAGGACTTCGACCTTGAGATCATCGAGAGCCTCCGCCAGGGGGGCAACCAGGTGATCGTGGCTCTGACCCACGCCGATGTGGCAGGAGGGCAGGATAACCTCATGACCATGCTCCAGACCATTGTCCAGAGCGGCCATGTGCCCGAGGAGGATATCCTCCCGGTCAACAGCCAGTCCAAAACCCTGCTCACCGGGAAAAAGACCCAGGCCTATGGCCGGGAAGCCATTATCAGCCGGATTAAGGCCGGCCTGCTGAGCGCCATCAGCCAGAAGATCCCCCATATTTTTGAGGAGGAGGGCAGAGAGATCATCGAGACCTGGTATACCCGCTGCTGCTACCGCATCGACGCCGACCTCAGAAAGCCCGGCGGTATCAGCTCCCACAAAGAGAAGGAACGAAACCGCCTCTTTACCGCCTACGCGGAGGAAGCGCAGAGCGATATCGAGCAGTCCTACGATACCCTGATCTCCGAAGCCTACCGCTATTACTGGAAGTTCTGCGACCACCTCGAGCAAAACCCCGTCGGGTTTGCCAAAAAGCCCAGAAAACCTCTGGAAGCCCTGAGAATGAAGCTCCACCTTACCGATGCCCTCCAGGCCGCAGGCGACAATATCGGCCAGTTTTTTCAAGGCCTCTTTAAAAAGGAAAAGAGAACCGCAAAACACGACGCATTTGCCCAGTTCTACAGAAAGGGCCTGGCCAAATATAGGGAACAGCTGTACCAGATGCTAAAGGAATATACCCGTAAAATGAAAACCGAACTGCGCGCGTATTATAAAATTGTGCAGAGCCCCGAATAAAGAATTGAAAAGACGACCGTCCGTTTCGTACGGTCGTCAAAGGCAGACACTATACCCAAATTATTAGAAAACAACCATTATAAATCGAATTTAAATATATTTTTTTAATTATTTCAAAATTTTACGTGCAATTCTTAGGAGCAAATGTTATAATAGGTTTCGATATTGAAAAAGTCGATGTTTTGTAAGAAAAAGAAGAGCGTGAGGGCTCTGATTTTTTTAGATGTTAAATTTAGATGAGTTTTAATATAAAACGCAAAAGGAATTAGGAAATGAAAATTTTAGTTTGTGGCGGTGCCGGCTACATCGGCAGCCATGCCGTCGTCCAGCTCATAGACCAAGGCTATGAAGTGGTCGTGGTCGACAATCTATCCACCGGCCACCGCTGGGCCATTGATGAAAGAGCCCGGTTTGTAAAAGGCGATATAAGAAATCACAAACTTATGGACGCCATTTTTCAATTGGAAAAGATCGACGCCGTCATGCAGTTCGCCGCAGACATCGTCGTGGCAGAGAGCGAGATCGATCCACTTAAATATTATGACAATAATGTTTATGGTACTGTTGCATTACTACAGTCCATGCTGAAGAACAACGTGAAAAATATCATCTTTTCATCTACCGCCGCCGTCTATGGCAATACCGAAGCCGTGCCTGTGACCGAGGACATTCCGGTAGCACCCATCAGCCCTTATGGGCGAACCAAAGCCTTTGTGGAGCAGATTCTAGAAGACTGCCACAAGTCCTATGGGCTAAACTACTGCGTGTTCCGTTACTTCAATGTCTCCGGTGCCCATGAAAAATACCCCATCGGTCAGGCCGTCAAGCATAACACTGCATTGATCCCGATTATATTAGAAGTCGCCGCAGGCGAACGGGAAAGCATCCAAGTCTTTGGCGATGACTATGCCACCAAAGACGGCACCGGCGTCAGAGATTTTATCCACGTAGTCGATCTGGTCGACGCCCATATTTTAGGATTAAACAAGCTTTTTAAAAATGAAAGCGCCATCTACAACCTTGGCAACGGCCAGGGTTTCACCGTCATGGAAATGATCGAAGCCGCCAAGAAAGTCACCGGCCATCCCGTGCCAGCCATTATAACAGAGCGGCGCCCGGGCGATATCGCAATCTCTATTGCCAGCAGTGAGAAAACAAAACAAGAGCTTGGCTGGGAACCCAGATATCCAGAAGTTGAAAAGATCATTGAGACCGCATGGAATTTTAAGAACAGTTTAAATCAGAAGGAGAAACAATCTGTTTACAGCTTTGAAATAGGAGTGTAAGATGATCTATCAAAAATATATCAAGTGTATACTGAGATTTTCATTATCCACAGTTGGACTGGTCATTCTTTCACCCGTTTACGGCATCCTTGTCATTGCCATCAAAGCCGATTCTAAAGGATCGATCTTTTTTAAACAAAAATGCGTGGGAATTCATAAACAGCTTTTTAATATTTGCAACTTAATTACAAACACTATATAGTGCGATTGAAAGTGATTGCGGTCACTGTATATAGCATTTGATAATTAAACAGTCAGTAGAGGAAAAGCAAATTAACTGTAAGTGTATTCTGGATGGAAATCTGCTGCAAATTACTAAGATTCACAATATACTGCGCTATCAGTGGTCGAAATACTGACCCGAAAATATTCTCAGAATGCCTGATAAGCACATCATTCCATTGGTGTGCTTATCAGATCTTCTGAGAAGGACGAACTCTATAAAAGAGGATGCCTCCGAAAGGAGACGATGAGCAGTATGACAGAGTACAAAACATATATGGAGAGCAACATCATGTTCAAAGGAACTGATATAAAACCGTTTCTCAGCAAAGTCTAGGAAAGATTGTATAATAGGGACAACTAGCAAGAATACCGGAAATAAGCGGTTTTACGGGCTTTCCTGTTTTTATAGATTACGATTTTTCTAAGAAGGGAAGTAAAGATACTGCTATTTCGGTGGTAAGCTGGATTGTCTTTACTAAACCCAAAACTGAAAAGACATGAAATGAAACAGGTAGCCTTTTGATAATCTTCGGGTTACCATGGGCTACTTGTTGTATGTAAATATATTTTAATTGAAATTGAAAAAGATAACAAGAGGCAGATTTGCTTTTTAGTATATTAGAGTTTCTTGGATAGAATAGAATTATCTTAAGATAACTAGGATAAGAAAACTGTAGACAAAAATAGCAAGTTGCAAAAGCAAGGAGTTTTAGTAATGGAAAGTAAAAATGTAAATGGAACGTTAACATTTAGGAATATTGGTTTTTCACCTCCGGACATATCTTCACTAGAAGCCAATGAGGTTGTTGAAGCCCTCAAATCCGGATGGATTACAACAGGACCCAGAACAAAAGAGTTGGAAAGAAGATTGGCTGAATATTGCGGAACAAGTAAAGTTGTATGCTTAAATTCCGCAACTGCAGCTGAGGAGCTTAATCTTCGAATCCTTGGTATTGGACCTGGGGATGAAGTTATTGTTCCAGCTTATACTTATACAGCAACAGCCTCCGCAGCGATTCATGTAGGTGCAACTGTTGTGCTTGTTGATTCACGGGAAGAATCTGTTGAGATAGATTGTAACAAGATGTCAGATGCTATTACAGAGAAAACAAAGGCTATATGCCCTGTTGATCTTGCCGGTATTATTTGTGATTATGATAAGATTTTCGATGCTGTGGAAAGTAAAAAAGGATTGTTTAAAGCAAAAGAGGGAGATGACCTGGGAAGTCGTATACAACAAGCTCTTGGCCGAGTAGCTATTGTTTCTGACTGTGCGCATGCTCTTGGAGCAAGCATAAATGGGAAAATGACAGGTTCAATTGCTGATTTTACAAGTTTTTCTTTTCATGCTGTTAAGAATTTTACTACTGCTGAAGGCGGAGCTGCTACTTGGAGAGATGTTGAAGGAATTGATAATGAGGAAATTTATAAACAGTTTCAGCTATACTCACTTCATGGCCAGAGCAAGGATGCGCTTGCTAAAACACAGCTTGGGGCTTGGGAATACGACATAGTTGGTCCATGGTACAAGTGCAATATGACAGATATTATGGCAGCTATTGGTCTTAGACAGCTTGATAGATACCCAGGGTTGCTTGAAAGAAGAAAAGAAATTATTATGAAATATGATAAAGCTTGTGACGAACTTGGAATGAGCCATCTTACTCATTACACAGAAGAACATACTTCTTCCGGACATTTGTATTTGGTTAGATTATCAGGATTAGGGGACAAGGAACGTAGAGAAATAATCATTAAAATGGCTGAGGCTGGTGTTGCTTGTAACGTTCACTATAAACCACTTCCTATGATGACTGCTTATAAGGCAATGGGATGGAATATTAAAAATTTCCCCAATGCTTATAAATTGTACGAAAACGAGATTACACTTCCACTTCATACAAAGTTAAGTGATGAAGATGTGGAGTATGTGGTTGAGAAGTTTAAAGAAGTTGTTGGAGAATATGTTTAATGAAGAAATGGGAAGATTTGCCAGTGGAGATACAACTGCCGGAAGTAAGAGAGTATTATGATATCTTAGCGAAAAAGAAAGGTTCGCTTTTCTTGAAACGAGTATATGATATTGTGGTATCTTTTGTGTTGCTTGTGTTATTGTCCCCGGTTATCATTTTGCTCTCTACAGCTATTAAGTTGGATAGTAGAGGATCAGTATTTTACCGTCAAGAACGATATACACAATATGGTAGAAAGTTCAAAATCCATAAATTTAGATCCATGTGTGATGGAGCAGATAAGAAAGGTTCTTTAGTAACTGTCGGAAATGATGCACGTATCACAAGGGTCGGAAAATTAGTACGTAAATGTAGACTTGATGAGATTGCTCAGCTCATTGACGTATTTAAAGGTGATATGACTTTTGTTGGAGTAAGACCTGAAGTTAAGAAGTACGTTGATAAGTATAAAAATGAATGGTTAGCGACATTTCTATTACCAGCTGGAATTACAAACCTAACATGCATCTACTTCAAGGATGAAGATGAGCTATTAAGCGGAGTAGAAGATGTAGATAAGGAGTATGCTGAAAAGATACTACCTATAAAAATGAAGTGGAACTTGAAAGGTATAAAAGAGTTCAGCTTCTGGAATGATATTAAATTAATGTTTATGACTTTCTTTGCTGTTTGCGGGAAAGAGTATAAGGAGAATGAGTAATATGATCGACGGATTAGTTTCAATAATTATGCCATCATGGAACACAGATAGATTCATCAAAGAAACAATCGACTCAGTGCTAGCTCAAACTTATACAAATTGGGAATTACTGATTGTTGATGACTGTTCCACTAATAAAACTGATGAAGTAGTGGCTAGTTATAAAGATGAAAGAATAAAGTATTTTAAAAATGAAAAGAATAGCGGTGCTGCACTTACACGAAATAGAGCTATGAGAGAAGCTCAAGGTGAGTGGATTGCATTCCTTGATTCTGATGATTTATGGATGCCGGAAAAATTGGAGCATCAAATTAAATTCATGAATGATAATGGTTATAAATTATCTTTCACGGAATATGAAAAAATTGATGAGGATTCTAAGAAGTTAGGAATTTACGTTAGTGGACCAGATAAAGTTAATAAAAGAAAAATGTATAACTATGACTATATCGGTCAATTGACAATGATGTACAGTGCTAAAGAATTCGGACTTATCCAAATTAAAGATATTAAGAAAAATAACGATTATGCAATCAGATTGCAGTTATATAAGAAACCTGGCTGTTGTGCTTACTTATTAAAAGAAGATTTAGCGTTGTATAGAGTTAGAAAAGTAAGCATTAGTCATGATAAGTTTAGAAGAAAATTCAAGAGCCATTATGACCTATTCCATATGTGTGATGAGAAGCCTGCAATTGTAGCTGCTTGGTACACATGCTGGAATATGTTTTATGGTGTGCTTAAGAAAAGAAATTATGAGAATGTTGTGAAATAAACGGAGGAAAAGTCATGAAAAGAAAGGTGTTAATTGTAGGATCTAGTAAATTACCAACTCCAGCAGTTAAAGGAGGTGCTGTTCCTACACTTATTGAAGAGTTAATTCATCAACAAGAGAAAGAAAAAAATATTGATTTAACTTGCATTTCTTATCATGATGAAGATGCTATTAACATTTCAAAAAAATATCCATCTACATCATATATTTGGGCTAAAGTTCCTAATTTTGTGTCTATAATGGATAGATTTTTATATTGGGTAGCAAAAAATATTTTTAGAATAAATAGATTACATTCTCTGAGTTTTTTGTTTAGAGTAATTTGGTTTTCTTTTTTTGTAGGTAATGAGCTAAGAAAAGAAGAGTATGATGAAGTAATATTTGAAAATTCGCTTCTAGTGTTAACCGCAATAAAATATTTTGGTAATAAGAAAAAATATGAGGGTAAATACTATTTGCACATGCATAGCGTACCTAGAAAATACTACGGCAATGAAAAAATAGTAGAAAATTGTAAAAAAATTATATGCGTTAGTGAGTATGTCGCTGAAGAAATGCAGAAAGACAATAGATTGAATACAACTAAAGATAACTATACAGTTATGTATAATTGTATCAACGACGAACTCTTTAAACCTTTAAGCATTAGTGAAAAGGAAAAAATAAGAATCAAACTAAATATTACAAAAGAAAAGAAAATTATACTATTTGCCGGCCGTGTATGTGCTGATAAAGGTGTTGAAGAAGTTATTAGTGCAGTAACTCAATTAGAGGGTATTGATTATATTTTATTAATAGTAGGATCAAATTTTTACAAATCAAAAATTATAGGACCATACGAGCAAAAACTTCAAGAAATGTGTAAACCTATCCGAGATAAAATCATGTTTACAGGATATGTTGATAATGCAGATATGCCAAATTACTATAATATTGCAGATGTAGTTGTTTTGCCATCAATTTGGAATGAGCCAGCAGGTATGACTATGGTGGAAGCAATGGATTGTGGAAGACCGCTAATTACAACTATTTCTGGCGGAATACCTGAATATGTTGGTAATGGAAATTGTATTCTTTTAGAGAGGGATAGTAATCTTGTTAAAAATATAAAATCCAATATTGAAAGATTTTTTAGCGAAGAAAAAGTTGCGAATGAATTATCAAGAAAAGCAAGAAATAGAGCTGCAGCTTTTAACGAAAAATATTATTATGAACAATTATTAAAAATCATAGGAGACTAGCTATGAATAAAAAAGTATGTATCATTGGTTTCTTTGCGTTTAATTCACATTATAATGGTGGACAAGAGAATAAAAGTAGAGCCTTAGGAAAATTGTTGAGTGAAAACTATGGTGAAGAAAATGTTATCTGTATTGACACGATGCATTGGAAACGAAATCCCTTGTTGCTTTTAAATAGAATTTTTAAGACATCCAAACAAGTGGATAAATTTATTATGTTACCTGCTCATAACGGGGTCAAGGTTTTTTCTTCATTACTACTTTTGTTTAGAAATAAGAAGTTGTTTTATTCCGTTATTGGAGGATGGCTTCCATCAGAAACTTCCCGAAACAAAAGATTAGCAAAAAGATTAACTAGATTTAATGGAATATGGGTAGAAACCGAATCTATGGCTAAAGCACTTAAGTCGCAAGGTTTTTCGAATATAAGTGTTGTGCCTAATTTTAAAGTTCTGAATCCTGTAGATGTCGATAAGCTATCTACTAAAAATGTTAAACCATATAAATTCTGTACTTTTTCTAGAGTTTTAAAAGAAAAGGGAATTGAGGATGCAATTTTCGCAGTGGAAAAAATAAATCAAGAGTGTGGAGATGGAACTGCAATATTAGATATATATGGTGTTGTAGATGCTAGGTATATAGAAGAATTTGAAAGGATGAAGACCAGTTTTTCAAAATATATTTGTTATAAAGGTGTAGTTCCATATGATAAGACGTCAGATATATTAAAAGATTATTTTGCATTATTATTTCCAACACATTTTTATACAGAAGGAATTCCCGGGACTATAATTGACGCATATGCAGCAGGATTGCCAGTATTATCTTCTAGATGGGAAAGTTTTGATGATATTGTCATAGATGGAAAAACTGGATACGGTTTTAAATTTGGCGATACAGATCAATTATATGATTTAATGCTAAAATGCGTAGAAAATCCTAATTTGATTTATAATTTAAAAAAAAATTGTATAAACGAATATGAAAAATATACTGATGCTTATGTTTTGAAGTTTATAGAGAAAGAGTTGAAATAGTATGGGGTTAAGTCTTTACGATATAAAAAAATGGACAAATATGATACTAGGTAAAAGTATTATGCATGTAAATCAAGGAATCGGAAAAACATATTCTAAAGATGAAATATCTGGATATTATAATGATTTGACCGAGAAGGTAACTAAAGACTCTGATCATTATAATGAAACAAACGTATTTCCACATAAATCTGAAACAGCGTGCGAAGGTGTTAAAGATGTTTTTTTTCCAATTGCAATTTTTCAATATGGATTAGGTTCTTATGACTTATATCTTATGACGAAAGATGAACTTATGCTTGATAAGTTTAGAAGTCACGCCAAATGGGCATTGGACAACCAAGCGCAAGATGGATCTTGGGATAATTTTGGTTTCATATATCCTGATAACAAATATTCTGCAATGGCGCAGGGAGAAGGGTGTTCATTATTACTACGAGCATATTTACAGTTTCGTGATGAAAAATATTTAATAGCTGCTGAGAAGGCTATAGAATTTATGTTGAAGCCTGTTAATAATGGAGGGACGACTTTATTTGACAAAGAAGATGTTCAATTACTAGAGTATACGCATTTACCTTTAGTTTTAAACGGATGGATTTTTGCAATATTTGGACTTTATGATTACGTTATTCAAAGTAATGATAAGGAATATAAAAAATTATTAGATAAAACCGTAAAATCATTAGAATATAAATTAAGTGAGTTTGATTGTGGGTATTGGTCTTATTACGATGATGGAAGAAGGATTGCTAGTCCGTTTTATCATCATCTTCATGTTGCTCAACTTAGGGTCTTAGGAGATTTATTTTCAAATGATGTCTTTTGTGAATATGCTGATATGTGGGAAAAGTATGAGTCAAACAAATTTTACAAGTTAAGAGCTTTTATTAAAAAAGCCATTCAAAAAATAGTTGAATAATTAAACATGCAATAATATTCTGAATATTACAAATGGTTTGAAGACTATGCAATATATATGAATCTATAGGTATATTGAACGCTCCCAAGAAGTCTCCATAGTCGAATTATTTATATGAATTATTAATGAGAGAGGAGAGGTAACACTGTGAAAATTGTTCAAATTATGCCTGAATTTGGCCTAGCAGGTGCAGAAACTATGTGCGAAAACCTTACCTATGAGTTAATAGGAAGAGGAAACGAGGTAGTTGTGATAAGTTTATATAATTATCATTCTCCAATTACAAATAGGCTAGAAAACGCTAATGTTAAAGTTTATTATTTAAATAAGAAAAACGGCCTAGACATATCTATGATTTCTAAATTAGTAAGTGTATTTAAAACTGAAAAGCCATATGTTATACATACACATCGATATGTAATGCAGTATGCAATTCCAGCATCAGTAATTTGTGGTATTAAGAAAAGAATACATACCGTTCATAATGTAGCTGAGAAAGAGGTTGGTACTTTAGCAAAAATTTCAGCTTACTTTTTTTATAAATATTTTTCAGTTATTCCTGTAGCATTAAGTTCCGAAATAAAAAAAACAATTACTGATTTATATAGGATAAAAGACTCCAAAGTACCAGTAATTTTTAATGGAGTAAATTTAGTAAAATGTGAAGTGAAAAAGAATTTTAAGATTGAACATGAATTTAAAATTTTACATGTCGGGAGATTTACTGAGCAAAAAAACCACGAAAGACTTATAAATACTTTTGAACAGTTTGTAGCCGATTTTCCTAATGCAGAATTATATTTGATTGGTGAGGGCCATTTAGAAAATAAAATTAAAGAAATGGTTAGTAACAAAAAACTATCAAAAAAAGTTAATTTTGTAGGAACGACAGATAATGTGTATCCATATTATAGTGATTGTGATGTTTTCGTTCTACCTTCTGATTATGAGGGGATACCAATGACATTAATAGAGGCTATGGGTAGTGGAATTCCAATTATTGCAACTAATGTCGGAGGTGTACCAGACATGATTGTAAATATGAAGGAAGGTATACTGATAGATTGTGATATGAATTCATTATTTGTAGCTTTAACAACACTGTATAAAAATGAGGAACTTAGAGAACAATTGGGGAAAAATGCATTAGCTAAATCAAAAGAATTTTCTTCATCTAATATGGCAATCTATTACGAAAGATTATATGAGGGATTAGACATATGACACCGTATCTTAGCTTGATATTTTTAATTATTGTTGAAAGTTTTGTTTACTATTTTTCAAAAAATAAAGTCAAAAATAAAAAAAATTTCATGACTATTGTTTGCATAGAGTTAATTTTATTTGCAGGACTAAGATCTACAAATATTGGTGTAGATACAAAGAATTATTTATATGCATTAAATTATTATAGAAATATGCCAATCGAAGCAATTTTTACAACTCCTAATCCATGGAATATTGATTACGAAATCGGGTATATGATTTTAACGAAATTGCTTGCATTTGCAAGATTTTCAGATACTCAGTTTTTGATTGTAATTGCCTGCTTAATATATATACCTGTATTTATTTATATATATGAAGAATCTGATGATGTGATATTTAGTTTGCTATTTTATATGTGTTTCGAATTATTTGCTTATAGTTTGGGAATTTTTAGGCAAATGATATCGGTTTCTATATTACTATTATCAATAAAGCACATTAAAAATAGAAAATTTTTCAAATTTATATTATTTGTACTATTAGCAATGTCTTTTCATTATTCTGCTATTGTTGCAATTCCCCTATACTTTGTTTTTGGAAAAAAATTCAAAAAAATATATTGTCTATATTTGTTAGTTTTTGAAATGATTGCAATTGTATTTGGAGCAGAAATAGTTGGATTTATTTTTGAAATCGTTGGAAAGTATTCTCATTATATTGGTTCAAAATATGGTGGTAGCGGAGGCGGATATAATTTGCTTCTTTTATTACATGTATTGCTAATTATTGGAATGGTGATATTCAAAAACAATAATATACAAATTAAAATGAAAATTTCTTCAAACAGTTTTATTGAAGCTACAAAAAATAATGATTTTCATTTATTTATTATTTCGTTTGCAATTATTTTAACTTTATTAGCTCATACATTTTCTGTGATTGCAAGAGCTAATTGTTTTTACATAATGTTGATTATTTCTTATACTCCTACGATGATAAGAAAAATTACAACTACTCAAACACGCATTTTGATGAAAATTATTGGAGTAATATTGTTAATAGTTTATTTTTATTTTTCAATTGTAAATGAACCTAGACTTAACCCTTTTACTTTTATGTAATAAATTCTAAAAGAAGTAGAAGATTAGAATGCTTGCTATATTGATGGATTGATTATTTTTTAAGAAAGGAAAAAGATGTTCGTAAAGTGAGAATATCGTTAATATTTTATGAAATTATGTGATTTAAAAAATACAATAAAATCTAATAAATTTGTGTATAACATTTTATTAATACCATATCTTCCCATTAGATTTTTAAGAAATTATAGAGAAAATAATTTAGATAAGGAAATCATCGAAGAGAATTATGTGAGATTAAAGAAAATTTCTAATGGAAATAATATTTTTTATTTTGGAATTCCTAGACATCCCAACATCGGGGATATGGCACAAACTTATTGTACAAAGAAATGGTTAATGACAAATTATCCGGATACGCATATAAATGAATTTAATACATGTGCACTGTTAAACAAAAAATTTATAAAAGAATTATCAAAATACATAAAAAAGGACGATGTTATTTATATTCAAAGTGGTTATTGTTCGCATCAAGGACATGCAGACCATAAAATGCATAAATTAGTTGTTTCAACTTTCAAAGATAATAAAATTATTATTTTACCACAAACAGTGAATATAACGTCAGATAAGGAATGGGAAGAAACAAAACAAGCTTTTGAATCAAATGAAAATTTAATATTTATGACAAGAGATGATATTTCTTATAATGCAGTTAAGAAACATTTAGATATTCATCTTTTAAATTATCCAGATATAGTTACTACATTGATTGGTACTGGAAAAATATGTGATGATAAAAAAGATGTTTTACTATGTGTACGAAACGATGGAGAAAAGTATTATAAATCAAGTGAATATGAGAAATTAATATATAAACTTAATGAAATTAATATAAATGTTAAAGTTACAGATACAACAATTGCTAAAATTGATAGACATGAATTCTATGATAATTTTAAAAAAATACTAATGAAAACAATTATAGATTATTCAAAATATAAAGTAATAATTACAGATAGATATCATGGAACTATTATTTCTAATATTGCTAATACACAAGTTATTGTACTTAAAACAAATGATCATAAAGTTACATCTGGAGTTGATTGGTTTATAAAAAATGGATATAAAAATATCAGATTAGCAAAAAATCTTGATGAAGCCTATTCATATGCGGCTGAATTATATAATAATAATTCACCTTGTAACAATCCTAATATTTTTAAAACTAAATACTATGATTGTCTAAAAAAACAAATTAACAATATCTATAATGAGGGGGAATAAAAAATGAATGTTCACTATTCTTTGGAAGAAAATACTTTAATATTGATATCTTTATTAAAGAAACATAAAATATCAAAAATAATAGTAAGCCCTGGGAGTACTAATATTGCATTTGCTGCAAGTGTACAACAAGATGATTTTTTTGAGTTATATTCTTGTGTTGATGAGAGATCTGCAGCGTATATGGCATGTGGATTGTCAGCAGAGTCAAACGAACCGGTAGTTATTAGTTGTACAGGAGCGACGGCTTCTAGAAATTATATGCCTGGATTAACTGAAGCGTTTTATAGAGGACTACCTATATTAGCGGTTACGTCTTCACAACCAATTGAAAGAATAGGGCATAATATTCCTCAAGTATTAGATCGAACAGTAGTTCCTAACGATGTTGTAAAAAATAGTGTGAAAATACCTTTTATTTATAATGAGGAACAAAGATGGGCTACGCGCGTTAAAATTAATGATGCGTTATTGGCTCTTACACACAATGGAAAGGGTCCTGTTCACATAGAATTAACAACTTTATATACTCCAGATTTTTCTGTAAAATCTTTACCTGAGTATAAAATGATAAACAAGTATTCTAGTATTGATGATTTTCCTTCTATTAAGTCTGATAAGGTGGCTATTTTTATAGGTGCTCATATTAAATTATCCAATGAATTGACCAGAGAAATAGAAATATTCTGTGAAAAGTATAATGGGGTTGTTTTATGTGATCACACAAGTAATTACTGGGGAAAATATCGAGTTCTTCCAAATATTTTGTGTTCGCAGAAAGGATATACCGCAAAATGTCGTAACATACCCTTATTAATACATATAGGTGAAATGTCAGGGGCATATTTATCTATATATCCTTCGCAAGTGTGGAGAATTCATGAGGATGGAAAACTTAAAGATACTTATAAAAAATTGACATGCGTATTTGAGACTACCGAATTAAATTTTTTTAGAAATTATAATGCAAACAATTCTAATAGTAATAATATTTCTTATTATAACGTATGGAGAAATGAATGCGATGATATATTGTTAAAAGTACCTGATCTACCGTTCTCCAATGCGTGGATTGCACAAAATACTTCTGGCAGTTTACCTACAAATTCAGTCATTCATTTTGGAATTCTAAATTCGTTAAGATCATGGAATTATTTTGAGTTACCAAATAATACAATGGGTTATTGTAATACTGGTGGTTTTGGAATTGATGGTGGAGTCTCGTCTTTAGTTGGAGCCTCATTGTTTGATAAGAATAAATTATATTTTGGAGTCTTTGGGGATCTATTGTTTTTTTACGATATGAATTCAATAGGTAATAGACATATTTCGAATAATGTAAGAATTTTAGTTGTTAATAACGGAAAAGGAAATGAATTTAGAAACTATGGAAATTGGGCATCACAACTAGGTGATTATGCAGATGATTATATTGCTGCAGCAGGACATTTTGGAAATAAGTCTAAATCTTTAATAAAAGACTTATCATTGAATTTGGGCTTTGATTATATAAGTGCTTCAAACAAAAATGAATATATATCTAACTTGAACGTATTTGTTAGTGAAAAGATTAGTGAGAAGCCAATTGTATTTGAAGTGTTCACTGAAACAGAAGAAGAGAGTAAAGCACTTGAATTGATTTACAATATTAGAAAAACAGCAGCATCATATATTAAGGAGTCAACAAAATCATTTTTAGGAGATAAAGGCACTGATAAGTTTAAAAAAATGTACAAGAGTTTAAAAGGAGAATAAAGTGTGAAAGATAGTAAGTATTCAAAATTAGGGAAAAATACTATATGGATGACAATAGGTGCTTTTTCAACGAAATTGTCAACTTTTTTCCTTGTTCCTTTATACACAAGTTGTTTATCAACTGCAGAATATGGAACGTCTGATTTAATTACAGTTACTGTTTCTCTTTTAATGCCGGTATTAACAGTGTCAGCTTCTGAAGGAATACTAAGGTTTACATTAGATAAAGAAAATGATAAATCACAAGTATTCACAATTGCTATTTCATTGTTTTTGGGTGGACTATTAATTTTGCTTGCTTTTTCTTCAAGCATTTTAGATTTACTAAACCTAAATAATTATCACGCTTACTTTGTTATATACTATATTACTTTTGCTTTATCTTCAATTTTGTTGCAATTTGTAAAAGGGCTAGAGCATATTCGAAGATTTGTTTTTTCAGGAATCATAAGTTCAGCAGTTAACATTGCCTGCAATGTACTATTCTTACTAAATTTGAAAATGGGTATTGATGGATATTTATTAGCAATGATAATTGGTAACATTGTTCAAATAATTTATATTATTTTCTCGGAAAAAATATGGGAATATTTTAATTATCCTTGGAAAATTGATTCATTATTGTTTAAAAGATTTTTGCTTTATTCAATTCCTCTGATACCAAATTCAATAAGTTGGTGGATTAGCAATTCTTCTGATAGATATATATTATCATATTTTTGTGGCACAGCAGTTCTAGGCGTATATTCTGTTGCGTATAAAATTCCTTCTATTGTATCCGTTATTTCAAGCGTATTTACAAGTGCGTGGCAAATATCAGCTATTGAGAACTATGATGATGAGGAATCTTGTAACTTTTTTCAAAATGTGTATCATAAATATTCTACGATATACGTTATTGGGTGTTCTCTTGTTATTTTATTAATTAGGGTAATTGCGCGTGTTTTATTTGCTAATGAATTTTATAATGCTTGGCCTTATGCAATAATTCTTACGTTTGGTGCAGTTTTTCAGGCAATGGGTGGATTCCTAGGAGTTATTTATGGGGCTGCAATGAAAACAAGAGAAATATTTACTACAACAATTGTTGGTGCAGTACTAAACATCATTTTAAATATTGCATTGATCCCTTCACTCGGAGCTATGGGCGCTGCAATAGCTACACTATTCAGTTATATTGTAGTGTGGTTAATGAGGGTGAAATCAACTAGAAAATTTATGCCTATAAAAATGAAATGGGGTTGCATTTTACTTTCTTATACTTTTGTTGCCGTACAGTGTCTCGTTACAATTCTTGAACCACCTTTATGGTACATAATTAGTATTTTATTGACACTATTAATTGTGATGCTGAATAAACAAGAATTAATAGATATTGTTAAGGGTGTCTTTCTAAAATTTAAAAACAAAGCGAATTAATATTATTTTAATTTGACAGTTAAAATTTATTTGTTGGGAGTGATTATATGGGAATAAAACAAAAAATAAAATCTATTATTTATAGATTTATAATGATGACAGAAGAAGAGAAATTATATCCTATTCCAAAGCCTATTAATGCACAAAAACTACTTGAAGGTAAGGTGGCATTAATTACAGGTGGCAGTGGAGGTATAGGCTTGTCAATAGCAGAATCATTTTTGGAAAGCGGATGTAAAGTTATTATTGCGGGAACAAATGAAGAAAAATTGAAAAGCTGTATAAAGAAACTTAATGGCGATGTAAAATATATAGTTTTGAATGTAGTGGATGATATAGAATTAATGAATGATAGAATTGATTTTGCTGCAGCTTTGTTCGCTGAGAACAGAATTGATATTCTTGTGAATTCAGCAGGAATTACATCGAAAAATACTTTTTTTGAGATGACAGAAAAAGAATATGATTCGGTTATGGATACAAATGCAAAAGGAACGTATTTTGTTAGTCAAGCTGTAAGTAAGCATATGATAAAAAATAAAATAAAGGGACATATTTTGAATGTTTCTTCATCATCTGCGCTCAGACCTGCTCAAACTCCATATCAATTGTCTAAGTGGGCAATCCGAGGCCTTACATTAGGAATGGCTGATGCACTATTACCATATGGTATTGTAGTAAATGCAATTGCACCAGGACCGGTAGCAACAGCTATGATGGGAAAAAATGACGGCGATAGTATTAGTAATCCATTACAACCATCTAGACGTTACGCATTACCTAGTGAAATAGCTGCACAAGCAGTACTTATGGTAAGTGATTTAGGGGATTTGATAGTTGGTGATACAATATATATGACTGGAGGAAGTGGAGTTATAGATTTAAAACACTAATAGTGATTGCAACCCTCCCACTCCACCCAAAACTCTAGACGAACTCTTCTGTCTGCCCCTTTCTACTCTTATTAGTGTTAGCATCTAATTAGTACAAAGTAAAATGAGATATTCCCTTAAAATATTGTATAATACAAAATAGGAGGAACTCATTATGCCAAGAAAAACCAAACAACACACCAAAGAATTCAAGCTGGATGCTATCAACTATCGTAGGGAGCATCCCGATCTAACCCAAACCGAATGTGCCAAGAACTTAGGAATAGGTGTCAGTACATTAGGCAAGTGGGAAGCCCAATTCAGAGACCACGATGGTGATATCCCTGTCAGAGGCTCTGGGAACTATGAATCTGATGAGCAAAAGAAAATTGCTCGTTTGAAGCGTGAACTTCGCGATACACAGGATGCACTTGATGTGTTAAAAAAAGCCATCGGCATTCTGGGAAAAGATTAACAGAAGCTATCTACAGTGAAGTTTCTGCCAAGGTGGAGTCATCCAAGGTTACTGGACGCCGTGTCTCCATCTCCGGAATGCTGAAATTTTTAGGCGTATCTCGTTCGGGTTATCGAGCTTTTCTTAATCGAAAAGTCTCTCCTTCCCGCCAGCGAAAAACAGCTGTTAAAAAGGAAATCCAAAAGATCTACGATAATTCAAAACAGAATTATGGTGCTCCCAAAATCACCAAGGAACTCCGTAAATCTGGTGAACTTATTGCTGAACGCACAGTTGGTAAATATATGCGTGAAATGGGCATTAAGGCCCTGTGGATTAAGCCATGGACGACTACTACCAGAGATTCCGATTTTAGCGAAGAACTTCACAACATTCTTGATGAGCAATTCAATCCGGAACGTCCTAATGCCGTTTGGTGTACCGATATCACTTATATCTGGACCCAAGATGGCTTTGTATATCTAAATTGTGTTATGGATCTATTTGCCAGAAAAATCATTGCCTGGACACTATCTAACACAAGGAGGTATCATCTGTTGTTAAAAAAATTAACAGGGCTAAGGCTTATCGAAACACAGAACAACCTTTGATCGTTCACTCAGATCGTGGCAGCCAGTACGTGTCCAGCGCCTGGCGCGATGCTACTGAAAATATGACTCGCAGCTATTCTCACAAAGGCTATCCATACGATAATGCATGGATCGAATACTTCCATTCATTAATAAAAAGAGAATGGCTCAATCGCTTTAGCATTCGTGATTATAAACACGCATACACGCTTGTTTTTGAGTATATCGAAACATTTTATAACACTGTCAGGATACATAGCCATTGTGACTATATGTCTCCTGACGAATATGAGAAACTATATGAGAGGGTTGATTCTTTGTCTGCTGCTTAGCAGGCAAAATCACTCATTTTAATTTGTGCTAAATCTTGACATAGGACCATTTTGTCATCATAAAAGGCTCTCCTTTGATTTTTTTATCATAGAAGAACCTTATAAATCCTTTTTTACAGAAAAAGCTTCGCACTCTCGTAAATTCTTAATCTCTCTGGAATAAATCTCTGGTGTAAACTTTATCTTTTACATCATCTAAACAAGTATCATATCGATTTGCAATAATGCTATTGCTCATTTCCTTAAATCGCTCTAGGTTATTCACAACTTTGCTTCCAAAAAATGTTGTACCATCATCAAGTGTTGGTTCGTAGATTACGACAGCAGCGCCTTTTGCTTTAATTCGTTTCATAACGCCTTGAATGCTGCTTTGTCTGAAATTATCTGAATTAGATTTCATGGTTAGCCGGTATACACCAACGGTGACATCTTTTTCCATTTTAGAATCATATTGATTTTCGTCCGCATACCCATAATATCCAGCCATCTGTAAAACCCGATCGGCAATAAAATCTTTTCTGGTTCGGTTACTTTCTACGATGGCGCTCATCATATTCTGAGGTACATCATCATAATTTGCCAACAACTGCTTGGTATCCTTTGGCAGGCAGTATCCGCCATATCCGAAGGATGGGTTATTGTAATGTGTTCCGATGCGCGGATCCAGACAGACACCATTGATAATATCCTGAGTGTTTAATCCTTTCAATTCTGCATAGCTGTCTAATTCGTTAAAGTAAGAAACGCGAAGTGCCAGGTATGTGTTGGCAAAAAGTTTTACGGCTTCTGCTTCGGTAAATCCCATAAATAGTGTATCAATGTCTTCTCTAAGGGCACCTTCCTGCAGGAGTGCGGCAAAGGTATGAGATACTTTTACCAATCGTTCATCATTTTTATCGGTCGATACAATGATACGACTTGGATAGAGGTTATCGTATAATGCCTTAGATTCACGTAAAAATTCTGGACTGAAGATAATGTTTGCGGAATGATATTTCTTACGGGTGGCTTCTGTATAGCCCACTGGGATAGTAGATTTGATTACCATGATGGCATCTGGATTTACTTTAAGCACCAGTTCGATAACAGCTTCTACAGCGGATGTGTCGAAGTAGTTTTTTTTACTATCGTAATTGGTTGGTGCCGCAATCACTACGAAATCGGCATTTTTATAAGCTTCTTCGCCATCTAAGGTGGCTGTCAGGTCTAGTTTTTTTTCTTTCAGATATTTCTCGATATAGTCATCTTGGATCGGAGATTTTTTATTGTTCAACATTTCCACTTTTTCTGGAACAATGTCCACAGCGGTCACATGATTGTGCTGTGCAAGAAGCGTGGCGATGGATAATCCCACATATCCAGTACCTGCCACTGCAATATTCATGGGAGATGAAGATTCTATTTTTGCTGTGGTATGAGCATTTACAAATAATGTATCGGGCTCGAATCCAAGTACATTTCCAAGGTTTTCTAACTGAGGGATAGAGGGCATAAAATCCTTCTTTTCTAATCTCGATACCAATGCACGGTTGATACCAGTCGCATCGCCAAGCTCTTGTTGCGTCATTTTAAGTGCTTTTCTTTTGCTGGTAACTGTTTCAGCTAGCAGTGAAAGGGATAATTTCTTCATTTATTTGCTCCTTTTTTAAAATGTTATATTAAATAACAAACGGAAAGATTTTTTAGTAATCATAAAACATTATAAATATAACATAAACGGCAAAAAATAACAATATAAAACTAAAAAATAATATAAATCGCAACAAGAACAGTTCAAAAATGATATTTTAAATAACATATCAAACAATCGTCTTATGTTGATATGAAGTTAAAATGATCACTTAAATTGTGCCGCCATCTGGATACTGGAAAAATGATTGAAAAAAACATCAATTTCAGATATGATATGTAATAAAGATAAACACCAAGGGGCACATAAGATTGTAATCTAAGGATTAACAAAAAAACAAACCTACCCACCCCACAACAAAACATGGTTTCCGGGACACATCCCAATCAACCGGTACGCGAAGCGTAAAAGCTTCGCGTACCGGTTTTTTTATTACTTTAAATCAGCGGCAAGGAGGGTTTTATGTCGAAGTGCGCAGAGCCGGGCACGTTTGAGCTGGAGGTTCTGATTGAGGAGAACGAAGATTTTGACACAGCCTTTAAAAAAACCAGGAGCAGGGCTTTAAAAGCACTGCTCACAGATATTAAAAGGCAGTTCGGGTATTCGCCGGCGGTCAGCAGGATCAGGCTTCTGAAAGACTTTTTCTGCGAAAACACCATTGACTGGGTGTCGGATGTGCTGGGAGCAAAGAAGTCCGGGCTGGATTGGAAACGTCCTCATAACCCTGGAGAGACCGGAGATACCGAAAAATGCGGACAGCGGCTGAACAAAAACGGGTTTGCCATCCGCGTTCTCATCAGCCTGATGGATCATATCCATATTTTTCTGGCGCCGGTGCTGCTGTGTCCGGACTGCCAGGAGCGGCGGGCCATGGATGAGGCCTTTAAGGCTCAGTACTGCCACCGGATTTTGCCGGAATCCATGGTAAAGCGGCGGCAGTATGAGTCAGCGGTTTATGAAGCGCTGATCTGCGAGGGCTTTGCCAAAAAATACCCGGAGGTGGAGGTTTATTTCAGCGAGGAGCAGGCTGTGGCTGTCAAACGGGACTTTCAGAAAACAGTCGGTTACGCCCAGGCCAGGCTGTCCGGGCCCTTATCAGAACGGGTGATCCCCCAGGATATCCGTCTTTGGCTGCGCAGGGGAGAGAAGCCCAGCCGGAAGGACCGGCTGCTGCTAAGACGTAAACAGCTGGTGGTCTGGACAAGGGAGCAGGTGCGCCGCGCAGGCGAAGCGGAGCCCGTCAAAAACTGGTACAGCCGGCTGCGGCGGCTATGCTCGGACGAAAATGGGGACCCATGCTGGTAAAATTTGATCCCAATAAAAGCAAATCCAACGCAGAGTGGATGGTTTCAAGGTTAAAACGGGAATATAATAATCCCAACGCAGGCGGTAGCAAGCGCGGCGTTAATCATAAACAAGGAGGTACTGATTAAATGAAAGAACAATCGGTACAAAAGGGTTTTTCCAAAAAATCGACACGGGAGGCTCTGTTTTCCTGCGGCCAAAAACAGAAAACAGTGCGAAAGGTAAACAGGGAGCAGTGTATGTGCACGAACTGCTTTTACAGGGGGCTCGGCAAGGACGGGGGCTGCCTGTTCGACGCCACCCTGGAGAATTATGAAGGCCTGTGCATGAATTACCGGGGCTATATGGGTTACTTTCCGGATGGTCTGCACTTTGACAGCGTGGATGAGAGCAGTGTGGAGCAGCGGCTTTTTATCTGGCATCACAGAGAGCTTGGCGATCTGGAGTGTGTGCTCAGGGACAAGAACCAGGCGCTTTTCAGCAGTGAGGGACTGGCGGCCCTGCTGGGGATTAAATTCTTCGGCTTTTTGAAGCGCTATTTTAAGCTGTTGAAGCCTGTGCGGCTTCAGGTGCCCGACGATACCAGCGACGAGGGCTGCCGCGAGGTCTATTTTCTGGACTACCTGGGCCTGGAGCGGGCGCTGCTGCTGGAAACAGCCGTGGACCCGCAGCTGCGCGGGGCGCTCAGCCAGGAGCTGGCTCTGGTCGGCGTCAACATCGAAAGGCTCCTTGAGGGAAAGCAGGCGCTGCGGCTCGGCATTGATGTGAAATTAAAACGAGGATGGGAGACACTGTGATGAAAAAGGATTATTTACTCAAGCGCGTCTTTAAATTTGACGGCGTCACCAGCCTGCGGACACTGGTCATTGAATGGCCGGTTTATGATAAGCTGGGCGAGGCCATCCACGACGCTTTCGGAAACCCCGTCACCCGGCGGGATGTGGGCTTTGTGGGCAAGGACGCGGCCGACATTCTGGAGTACCGCAACGCCTCCCACGCCATTCTGCGCCACGTGGCGCCCGGTGACCGTACGAAACGGACGGTCGTGGACGGCGCGGGACGCAGCCAGCGGATGTGGATCATCAACGAGCCAGGCCTATACGGGCTCATCTTCGGCAGCCAGATGGAGGACGCCCGCCGCCTGGGGGATTTTGTGAAGCGGGTGGTGCTGCCCTCCATCCAGCGCTACGGGGCCTATATGGAGCCTGAGGTGCTGGCGCAGGCCCAGAGCGACGACGCGGCCAGAGACGCGCTGTTCGAGGCGCTGAGCCGTGAGAAGGCCCACAGCTGCGCCCTGCTGGACGAGCTGACCGAGGCCCAGCCCAAGATCGAATTTTACGACACCATCGGCGGCGCCGAAAACGCCAGCTCCATGGGCGATACGGCCAAAATGCTGGCAAACGCAGGTTTTTTAAACGAGGATAACGACTGTCCCCTTGGCCGGAATAACCTGTACCGCCTGCTGCGCCGCTGGGGCTACCTCTGCTCCCAGCCCAGCAGCTTTAACACGCCTTACGCCTGGTGTATGGAAAGAGGGTGGTTTAAGGTAAAGGAGAAGCGCCGCATCCTGGGCGGCGTTTCGGTGCTCGAGACCATGGTGCTGGTGACCGGAACCGGGCAGGCTGAGCTTTTAAGGCTCTTTCACGAAAAGGCCCGTCTGGGTGAGGTGGCTGTCCACCCATGCAGATACCGCGCGCCGGGCAAAACCGGGCCGGCATAATTGAACTACCTGACCGAGCTTCTGGCCTTTTACCACTGGCTCTCGGCCCACCCCATGCCCGGGCTGCTTCAGGCCTACTGGCACCTGCTCATGTATTTTAACAACAAGAGCGCCCTGCCCGATGTGTCCGGCGTCTGGCACTGGCCTGTCGCCTTTAAAGCACCCAACTCCGTCGTCATGGCGTACCTTGGCCTTGACGACCGGCGCAAAGTCATGCGACAGAGAAGCAAGCTTGTTGAGGCCGGCCTGGTGGCCTATGAGAAGGACACCGGCAACCGGGCGGGCTGGTACCGGATGATCCCCTTTGATAAGGGACTTGAGCCCGGGTGGGCGCAGCTTGAAAAACAAGCGGAGCGGACACAGGTGTGGACGCAAACCAGCGCCAAAAGCGGACACACAGGCGGACTGTTTATAAACAATGCTTTAAACAATAAGCATGCTTCTCTATGCAGTAGTATTCCTGACGGCGGCGTGGCCCACAGTCCGGAGGCAGCCATGGAAGCCATGAAGCGCAACGTGAACAGCGTATTTGGAACCGATATTTTTAAACTTTACGAGGAATGAGGTGAAAGGATGAACCGATATGGCAGAGGAAGACCGGTGGTGAGCATGCGCCGCCCCTATTATGCCCGGGCAGACTGCCGGGCAGGGCTGATGCTCTGGGCCAGAAGCCCCGGGGAGGCCGAGGCAGAATTTGAGGCGTACGCGGCCCAGGTGGAGGACCACTTTCCGGAAATTGTTCTGGAGCTGCGGGATCTCCGGGAGGAGGACCCGTTATTTTGAAAGGGGGCTTTATTTGCAAAAAGGAAAAACAACCTTGGATTACACGTATCTGGACGAGCTGGTCCGGCGGGGCCAGCAGGGGGACAAGGCCGCTTTAGAGACGCTGCTGCTGGCCTTTAAGCCCTTGCTCTGGTCGGTGGTCGGCCGCTATGTCTATGACCGGGGGGCGCTCGAGGACGCGTATCAGGAGGCCTGCGTGGTGTTTATGGAGGGTGTCCGGGATTTTGCACTGGAGGCCGGCGTCTACTTCCAGACCTTTATGCGGGGGCGGCTGGTCAACTATTTTCTAAAGCGGCGGGAGGGCCGGTTTAGCACCTCAGTGACAGGCGCGGTGTCTCTGGACATGCCGGTGGAGGGCGAAGACGGAGCTGTGGCGCTCATCGAGCTGATTCTGGATGAGCGGGCGGATGTCGAGGGCGCCTGTGTGGCGTCGGAGCAGAGAAAAGCGTGTCTGCGTGCCCTCAAAAAGCTTTCGCCCGGACAGCGGGAGGTGCTGCAGTGGCAGTATCTTGGAAAGGGCACCCTCTCCCAGCTGGCGGCGCAAAAGGGGGTGAGCCCGGCCGCCGTCACCCAGACCCACAAACGGGCCCTGGCAGCAATGAAGCGGCATTTATGACCAGTGTTTTTAAATTTTTTTAAGCAGGGGGTTAAAATTTAAGCTAAAACCGGATTGTATTAGTGTAAGGCAGCGATGCCAAAACGCAAATACAGGAGGTAAGAAAAATGGCAACCATTCAGAAAAACACCGAATCCGTAGGGATGAAGATCACCGTCAATCATGGCGAGGAGAACGGAAAAATCGTCAAGTCCTCAAAAACCTACGGCGACATCAAGGAGAACGTGACCGACGAGGCCTTTATGGCCACCGCCAAGGCCATCACCGGCATGCAGGAGCCCATCCGGGAAAAGCAGGTAAAGGTGACGGCGGAAGAGTTAATTGAAGTAGCGTAATGGGAAAATAGCAGCAATTAATGGGGGGGGAAGGTTGAAGGTGGAAAGTGGAAAGTTCTGGTGCAAATCAGCTTTGCTGATTTGATTTAGATCAAATTCGCTATGCGAATTTGGCCCTTAACCTTCCACCTTCAACTTTCAACCTTCCATTAAAAAACGTAGGGCACGACGCCCTCGTCGTGCCGCAGACAAGAGCACAAAATTAAAAAACAGGAGGAAATTTTAAAATGCCAACAACCAACAAGGATTTAACCATCACATTCCAGCGTACAGACGGGAAGGACCACAAGATCACCATCCCGGATTACAAGGAGGGTATTACCGACGCCGAGATCAAGACCGGGGCCCAGGCCATTGTGGATCAGGGAGCCTTCGAGCCCGACGGCTTCGCCCTGGCCAAGGTGGTGGGCGCGGTGAAGGTCGACACCACCAAAACCGAGGTGGCCATTGAGGAAACAGCTTAAAAAAAGGGGCGAAAGGCCCCTTTTTTATGTGGAAGGTTGAAAGTGGAAGGGAGAAACCATGAAAAACATTTATAAAACCATCAGTCAAAGATTAATCCTCTCAGTCCTCCTCCTCGTTTCCTGTGTCTTTCTCATAGGTCTGAGCCTTAGGGCGGAGGAGGAGCCTGTGCCGACAGCGGAGCAGGCAGTGGGGGAGCCAGAGCAGGAGCTGCCCGCTGAGCCGGAAGTACCGGCCGGGGTACCGGAGGAAGTGCCAGAGGTTGAAACGCCAGTACTCATGGCCACCGACCACTTCGCCATGGAGGAATACCGGTGTGACTGCGCGGGCTACTGCGGCGGCTGGCCCTGTGAAATGCGGCCAGAGCTTTTAGAGAAGATCGAGGCGCTCCGGTGCTATTTTGGGCGTCCTGTCATCATTACCTCCGGCGTGCGCTGCGAGGCGCGCAACACGGAGGTGGGCGGTGTGGCGTGGTCCTTCCACATGCGGGGCTGCGCGGCAGATCTCTATTGTCCCGGTGTGGCGGTGGGAGAGCTGGCCGGGGCGGCAAAGGATGTGGGTTTAAACGTCCTGCCTTATTATGCCCATGGCTACATCCATGTTGAGATTTAAGAACACGAAGAAAGAAATCGCTTTGTATTTTAAAAATCGCTTTAAACACAAGGCTTTTCTGAAAAGTGTGTATAAATGACACAAATGTCGTTTATTTCAAAATAAAATCAGAGCATATAAAAAGACTGCTCAAAAACGAACAGTCTTTTTTAAAGTGTAGACAAATGTTATCATAAGGAGATGAAACGTTAAAGTGAGGGTTGTTTAATGGAGAATGTAGAATTGAGAATGGAGAATGATTGAGCCCTTTTTCTGCCGAAAAAACGATTGAAACAGCGGTCTTTGGCCGAAAATCCAATCAAAATGCGCAGCATTTTGTTCCTCTAATTCTCCATTCTGCATTCTCAATTCTCCATTGAAGTCGCCTCTTGCTTTAACTTTGTAACTACATTTTGTCTTTGTCTACACTCTGAGACTGTTCAAAAAAATGAACAGTCTTTTTTGTGTTAATGAAAATTAAGGTCCCAGTTGCGCATTTCCTCGCTCTTAAAGGCCACGTGTCCTCCCAGTGCCTCGTGAAGCTCGGCGAGCATCCGGGGCTTGTCCTGGTTCAGGGTACCAGCCAGGCTGATATAGTTCGAGATGTGGTTGGAACGGAACACCGAGCCGGGGCTGTCCAGATGCTCCAGCATCAGCAGGGTCTCTTGGGCGACCTCGATGGGGGTGAGCATCTGGAAATCACCGCGCTCGACCTCGGCGATCATGGGCGCCTGCCCCTCCAGGCGGAAGGTGAGCAGGCCAATGTACTCGGGATTCATGGCGTTCAGGGCTTCGGCTGTTTTGACAGCGTGCTCCTGCCAGTGGGCTTTGCCCCCGAGGCCGGAGATAGCCGTGACCGACAGCTTCATGCCGGCCTCGCGCACCATCTGGCCGGCTTTTATGATCTCGCTGGCAGTCTCGCCCTTATTCACATGGGAGAGAATGGCGTCGCTGCCCGATTCCAGGCCCATATAGATCATCTTAAGCCCCAGGGCTCTGAGCCTTCTAAGCTGCTCCGGTGTTTTGATCAGGATGCTTCTGGGCGAGCCGTAGCTGGTGACCCGGCAGCACTCCGGAAAGATTTCCTGAATGGCGCACAGGATGGCCTCCAGATCTGAAAAACGGCGGACCAGGGCGTCCCCGTCGGCCAGGAAGATCCTGCCCACAGGGCCGTAGGCCTCACGGGCCTGCCTCAGATCCTCAACGACTTCCTCCAGAGTCCGGACATGAAAGCTTTTTTCTTTATACATATCGCAGAAACGGCATTTGTTATGGCTGCACCCCACGGTGGCCTGAATGATCAGGCTGTATGCCTCGCTGGGCGGCCGGAATACACGTCCTTCATAGCGCATGACGGTCAACTCCTTTGCGTGCTAATTATTTTGTTTAAATGATTATAACACGCTTTTGGCAAAAAGGCCAGTCGAAACTTTGGTTTGCGTTTTCTTTAAGCCTGTGTTAAAATTTATTAGTCCGAATCCGGACTAATTTGATGAGGTGAAAAATGAAAGCGCAAGCGATTGATAAAAAGTTTTTTAAATTTGTCCTGCCCTCCATGTTTACCATGTTTTTAAATGGGCTTTACACCATTGTAGACGGCTTTTTTGTGGGACATGCGGTGGGAGATGTGGGCCTGGCAGGCATCGGCCTCGTATGGCCTATTACAGCGGTGCTCATCGCCCTGGGCATGGGCATCGGGGTGGGCGGCTCAGTGCTGATGTCCACGGCGCGGGGCGCAGGGTGTGATGAAAACGCCAACGCGGCTCGGGCCAACACCCTGATGCTGCTGGCGGCTGCCAGTGCACTGCTCACCCTGTTGCTGGTCGTTATGAATCCGGCGCTTGTATACGCCCTGGGGGCAAGGGGCGAGGTGTACGACGCGGCCATGGCCTATATCCGGATTATTTCCATCGGCGGCAGCATGCAGATACTGGCCTCGGGCCTGATCCCCATGATCCGGAACAGCCACAAGACCATTCAGGCCATGATGATCATGGGCACTGGCCTTGTCTGCAATATTATTCTGGACGCCTGCTTTACCATGATAATCCCCATGGGGCTGGCTGGCGCGGCACTGGCCACCATCACCGCCCAGTCGCTGACAGTGGCTGGGAGCCTGGCCTGTCTTTTCAAAGATCGTGCACACCCTGTCCGCAGGAGCCATTTCCGTCTGCAGAAGCGCATGATGGCCAGGATGCTGAAGATTGGCGTGTCACCCTTTGGCCTGTCGCTCATGCCGTCGGTGATCACCATCTACAATAATCTGCAGTGCCTGGCCTACGGCGGCGATCTGGCCGTCTCGGCATACGCGGTCATCAATTACTTTATCGGCTCAGTGCTTCTGCTGCTGGAGGGCGTGGGAGAGGGGATGCAGCCGCTGATCAGCTACGCCAGCGGCGCGGGGGATTACGGGGCCATGAAACGGCTGAAAAACAAGGGTCTGATGACAGTACTCGTCTTTTCAGCGCTGTTCCTGATCGCCTGTGTGCCGGCGGTGGACCTGCTGCCCGGCTTTTTTGGCACCTCGGCCCAGACTGCTGAGATCATCCGGTCGGCCCTGCCCATTCTGGGGCTGGCATTCCCGATGATGGGCCTGGGCAAGCTGTTCACCTCCTATTTTTATGCCTGCGGCGAGACCCTGTACTCTACCCTGCTGGTCTATCTGGACCCGGTGTTGTTCACGCCGCTGTGCATCTTTATCCTGCCCAGGCTTTTTGGCCTCAAGGGAGTGTGGATGGCGCTCCCGGGCGCCCAGGCGCTGATCATGGCAGTGCTCATGGTTTTATGGGGGCTGCACAGAAGCACGCTCAGGAGCAGGGAGGCAGAGTATGCCGGATAGCATTCATGATACCTTAAGCGCTTATTATGATTTCTGGTTCAGCTGCAACGCACTGTACGAGAAATGGGCCAAACAGCAGGGCATTACAGTCAATACCCTGTTTGTGATCTACACAGTGGACGCGTATCCGGAGCGCTGTAACCAACGGCTGATCTGTGAGAAGCTGATGCTGCCAAAGCAGACCGTCAACACTATTTTAGAGGCGCTGACCAAAAAAGGAATCGTTGAGAAAAAGGCCGACCCCTCGGATAAGCGCAACAAGCGTATCGTCTTTACCAGGACAGGCACAGAGTATGCGGGCCGGCTGCTAAAGGATCTGGGCACCTTTGAGGAAAAGGCCCTGGGTGCAATGACGCGGGAGGAGCGGGAGGACTTTATCCGCACCAGCCAGATTATGCTGGCACGCCTGGAGGAAGCCCTTAATACAGATTCTTGATGGAATTGAGTGAAATTTTATCACACAGACGGCTCCAAAAATGATATAATGAAGCGAATACCTTCAAATGGAGAACAGAATGAGTGATAAAAAGCAAACAGTGCAGCCATGCAGCAAGCTGGTTCTGACCATTCTGATTCTGGCCATTGTTTTCCTGGAGGGGCTGGCAGCCTACGATTTTGTATCCGGCGGAGCCCTGGCCTATGAAAACTGGTCCAGAAGCTTCAGAGACCTGGAGGGATTGACAGAAGCCCATGAAATCACCGTAACGGCCCGGAACGATATCCAGTCCTTTGGCCTTGACACCGCGGCAGAGGACTGCATTCTGAGCTATATGTCCCTGTATTTTGATAGTGTGGCCTCCCTGGAAGAACAGGACCTCGCGGACCCACAGGCCGCCAGGGCCGCGGCCATCGACCAGACCGCGCTTTCCTACCTGATCGGGGTGAGAGCGCTGCAGCCAAACGACCTTAAAATGGACGCCTGCAGCAGCAGCGTTACCTATGTTAATGCAGTGCCGCAGCCAGACGGCAGCGTGCAGATCGAGGTGTTAGAGGACCAGGTCGTCAATTTTGCCTTTATTCCGGAGGTCGATGCCTGCAGCACCGGTATCCGGCATCTCTTTACACTTCGCAAAGACGGCGATGCTTACCGCATTGTGGCCCACGAAAAGGAGGAGGACGGCTACCTGCTCATTGAGGAATGCTATGAGAAGGAAACCGGCGGCGCAGACCCCGCCAATGTCAAAGAGGTTCTGGACCAGATCAAGTCCTCGCTGCTCGAAAGCGCCAGGGCGGCCATCGATTACCAGAACGCCCAGCGTGACACAGCGGCAGACAGTAAGGCGGCCGACAAGCCCCACGCCCATCCCTATGACCGGAGCGCGGCAGTGGCCTACGCCATGGAGTGGGTCGACCCGCTCACCGTAAAGCGCAACCCGGACTGGTTTCTTTACGACGGCTACGGCGGCAACTGCAATAATTTTATCTCGCAGTGCCTTTACGCGGGAGGCATCCCCATGGATTGGGACGGCTATGCCCAATGGAAATGGTTTGACGATGAGGTGGATACCTGGAACCAGCCAAGCGGCCGGTCGCCGGCATGGGCAGGGGTCGAGGAGTTCTATAACTACGCCGAGAACAACAGCGGCTTTGGCCTGGTGGCAGATGTTCATCCAAACCTGTACGCCGGAGAACCCGGAGATGTCCTGCAGTACGGCGCCACCGGGGAATGGCGGCACTCCGTGATCGTCACCGATGTGATCTACGGCGAGGATGGCAGGGTTCAGGACTATCTGATCAATTCCAACACAACCGACAGAATCAGCTATCCGGCCAGCGCGTATGCCTACTATGATTTCAGGCTTATACACGTGCTGGGCTGGAACGATTAAAGGAAGATGATGAAACCATTCATCATCTTTTTTTTATTACGTCACATAATTGTCACGAAACTGTCACAAAAGTCGTCTATAATGTAAACTATCTTTGAGGAAGGATCGGAAATTGATAAATGAAAAGACGACCAGATACAAGACAGACCAGAAGAAAGAACAGAAAGAGGCGGCAGGCGGCAGCGCTGGTGGCGCTGATGGCAGTGTTCATCGTGGCGGGCTCTGCGGCTGTGCGCCATGTGACAAGGGCTTTGGCCGCGGGGCGCAGCGTTGAGGCGCCGGTCGAGGAGGCCGCCACAGACAGCTCGGAGGATAAAAAGAAGGTGGTTGTGCGCAACAGCCGAACCGCCTATGGCATCGACAGCGGCGAGGAGGACACCATCAGGGATTATCTGGACACCTGGTTTGGCGCTCTGGCAGACCTCAGCGAGCAGGACGTGACCCAGTATTTTGACCTGTCCGACAGCCAGGGGGCTGTCAGCGCCGCCATCGACCAGACAGCCCTGTCCTTTCTGGTGGGGGTGCGGTCTCTCCAGGATAATGACCTGCGGCTTACGGGCTATAGCTGCGGCGTGACCTATACCGGAGCCCAGACGCTGGAAAACGGCGATCTGGAGGTGACGCTGGAGGAGGACCATACGGTGTGCTTCAGCTTTACCGACGGGGTTGATTCCTACAGCTCCGGCATTGAGCATAGCTTTGTGATCCGCCGGGATGGAAACAACTGCCGGATCATTGAGCACCAAAAGGAGGAGGACGGCTATCTGCTCATCGAGGAGCTCTATGACGAGGAAAGCCAGGGCGCGGTACACGCTCAGTCCAGCCAGATTCTGGACCAGATCAAATCAGAGCTGCTGGATCAGGCGCGGCAGGATATTGACGCGTTAAGCCAGGCAAAAAGCGAGGCTGCGGCCAGCAGTGAGCCCGCTGCCCTGTGCGGCCATGACTATGACCGGACTGCCGCTGTGGCCTACGCCATGGACTGGGTGGACCCGCTGTCCGTTATCCGAAACGACGCCTGGGGACGCTATGACGAATACGGCGGCAACTGCAATAACTATATCTCACAGTGCCTGTACGCGGGCGGTATCCCCATGGATACCGAGGGGGAGGAGCAGTGGAAATGGTATGGTGATTCCGTTAATACCCGCCAGACAGCAAGCGGCCGCTCCGGCTCCTGGGCAGGGGTTGAGGAATTCTATGACTATGCCGAAGGTAACACCGGCTATGGCCTGGCAGCGGATACCACCGCCAATCTTTACACAGGACAGGCCGGGGATATCCTCCAGTACGGCGTGGACGGCGAGTGGAACCATTCTGTGATCATCACCGATGTGGTGAAAGACGTTGATGGCAGCGTCAAGGATTACCTGATCAACTCCAACACCACCGACCGGATCAATTACCCGGCCAGTGCCTACGCCTATTCTGATCTGAGGCTCATCCACATTCTTGGCTGGAACGATTAAGAAAGAGACGACCGTACGAAACGGGCGGCCGTCTCAGAGTGCAGACAAAGGATATCATGAACAGGCAGAGCGTTAAAGAGAGGACTGTTCAGTTGAAAGTTGAAAGTGGATAGTGGAAAGTTCAGGTGCAAATCTGCCCCTCTACGGCTTCTCTAATTTAAAGCTTGACAACTGAAAAGGTTTAGCATATAATGTAAACAATTAATCATTCATTTAGGGACTTGAGTCTAAGAGTTGTCCGTATTATACCTTGTTACACAGTGTAACGTTTATTTGTTGTGCGATGAGGTATGATACGGATTTTTTATACCTAAAATCAGGAGGGATTTCTTTGGAAACGTCTAAACTGGAGCTGCTGCTCGCCGGCACGCGGATCATCCCGTCGGTCAATTCGGCAGAGGGGCTGAAGTGTGTGCTCACAAAGACCAGCCTGCCCTGCGTTATGCTCAAGCTGGGAGATATTAACACCCTGCCAAAAATCATCAGGCTCATTCACCAGTACGGGCGCAAAGCGGTGGTGCATCAGGATTCCATCAAGGGGCTGGCCCGGGACCGCACCAGCATCGATTTTCTGTCAAGGCTGGGGGCGGACGCAGTGGTCACCATGAAGCCCCAGTGTGTGCGGTGGATAAAGGAGGAGGAAATGCTCTCGATTCTGGGGCTGTTCCTCATTGATACCAACGCCCTGGCCACAGGCATCCAGAGCATTAATGAGAGCCGGCCCGACGCGGGACTGGTCATGCCCATGACCATACCGGGCAGCATCTACGAGGCCATTCTGCGCCAGATACGGGTGCCGCTTCTGGCAGGCGGGCTGGGCATGGAGGAAGCGCTGGTGACAGCAGCCCTGGATAATGGCGCCCTGGCCGCGGCCGTTACCAAGCCGGCATTATGGCAGACCATTGGTTCATAAGCCTTCGGGCTTAAAATATATTTTAGTGGAGGTAATATAATGAAAAAGACTGTTTTGATTTTTGGAGACTCAAACACCTGGGGCTGGAAGCCCTCAAACGACATGATCAAGCCGCTGGAGCGCTGGGATGACGATGTGCGCTGGCCGGGCGTGCTGCAGGCCGGCCTGGGGGACGGGTACAAGGTCATTGCCGACGGGCTTAACGGCCGTACTACAGTTTGGGACGACCCCATCGAGGAATACCGCTGCGGCAAGGACCAGATCATTCCAACCATGGACGCCCAGGCGCCCTTTGACATGATCATCATCTTTGTGGGCACCAATGACCTCAAAGTGCGCTATACCGTATCGCCCCAGGATATCGCCAACGGTGTGGGTATTCTGGTGGATAAGGCCCTGCATCAGGTCGGAGACTATACCGGCGAGCCCAAGGTGCTGTTGGTAGGACCGCCGCCGCTGGGGCCAATCGCAGACGGCGTGTTCAAGTACATGTTTGCAGGCAACGAAGAAAAATCCAAGGATGTCGCCCAGTTCTACAAGGGTGTGGCTGAAGCCTACGGGGTCGAGTTCTTCGACGCCGGAACAGTGGTAAAAAGCAGCGATGAGGACGGCCTCCACCTTCAGGCAGACCAGCACGAGCTGCTTGGCAAGGCCATGGTAGAGGAAGTTAAGCGTATTATTGGATAGTGAGAATAAAAAAGCGGGCAGGTCAAAAGGCCTGCCCGCTTATCGTGGTTTTACCGGGTCATATCGTCAATGGACGGATGGCTGGCGTGTTCGCGGCTGTTGTGCTCGCTGATGTTTACCGCTGCCTCTGAATTCAGATCAATTTCTTCCGAAATCACATCCTCCACATCCAGCTTCTTGGGATGCCCGGCTTTATCTTTGCGGTGCAGCTTGTTTTTTATTTTGTCAAATTCGCCTGCAATGGTGTGTTTGGTCATTTTATTTTCCTCCTCATCGTAAACGGCATAAATGCCTTTCTGTCTCGTTTATACCCAAAGCAGGGAGGGAGTATCAAAAAAAGACGGCCGCCTGTTTCGTACGGTCGTCTTTTTAATGATACGTGATCACTTCACAGCCTGCGCCACCCGTAAGTGCGCAGCTTTCTTATAAAGCTGTCGATGTGGGAGGCGGCGAAATAGCCCGCGATGCCAGTAAAAATGAATATTACGAGTAAAAAGATATTTGCCATAGTTTCCACCTTCTTTAAGGATAGCTTATCACGTTTGACGTGAAGGTGGTGTTAAGGCTTGGCGGATCGTATAAATATTTTATAAAGATGCTCTCTAGAGCGCTTATTTTTTATCGTCCATCAGATTCAGCTCAGACATATAGGCGCTCTTGGTCGCCAGTTTTTCGTCGGCCTCTTTCTGGAACTTGGTAACCGCTGTGACGGCCTTCTTAATCGGCATGAGTGTGCCGGCGCCGCCGATACAGCCGCCCGGGCAGGCCATGCCCTCCAACAGGTAGCCGTCACGCTTGCCAGCCTGGGCCAGCTTCAGCATTTTCTGGCATTCCCTCAGGCCCTCGGCGCGGTCGATCTTTACATCCACGCCCGGGTAGAGGTCGTGGACCGCGTTGCAGATGGCGTCTGCGACGCCCCCGGCCACAGAATAACCCCGGCCGGCCGCGGTTGCGTCGTCCAGCTTGCCGTCGTCCCCGAGGTCGCCGAATTCAATGCCCTTGGCCACGAACATGCCCATGAGCTCCTCGAAGGTGATGACAAAGTCCACGTCGCTGCGCACGCTTTTTCTGGAGGCCTCCAGCTTTTTGGCCGCGCAGGGGCCGATAAAGACAATCCTGGACTTGGGGTGTTCCTTTTTAATAATACGGGCTGTGGCCACCATTGGGGTCAGCTCGCCGGAAATGCAGTGGGCGATCTCCGGGAATTTTGTCTTGGCCATGACAGACCAGGAGGGGCAGCAGGAGGTGCCGATAAAGGGATCATCACCCTTAACAACTTTGTTGACATAGTGGTGGGCCTCTTCGACCGCGCCCAGGTCAGCGCCCAGGGCAACCTCCACCACATCGGCAAAGCCCAGCTCCTTAATGGCCTCTTTAATCTTCTCCGGTGTTGCCAGGGGGCCAAACTGGCCGACAAAGGCCGGGGCAATCTCGGCAATGACCTCATCGCCCTCCTTGATGGCGTGGATCAGCTGAAAAATCTGGGTTTTATCCGCGATGGCGCCAAAGGGACAGTTGACCAGGCACATACCGCAGGAAACACACTTGTCGTAATTGATTTTGGCCCGTCCCAGCTCGTCGCTCTCAATGGCGTCGACGCCGCAGGCAGCCGCGCAGGGCCGGTCGTATTTTACAATGGCCTCGTATGGGCAGGCCTCCCGGCAGCGGCCGCACCGCACGCACTTTTCTTTATCGATATGGGATTTGCCGTCCTTCATGTAGACTGCGTTTACCGGACAGACCGATACGCAGGGGTGCGCCAGGCAGCCCCGGCAGTTGTCCGTCACCATGAAAGCCTTGGGCTCACAGGCGTCGCAGGCAAAAGGAATAACATTAACCAGCGGTGGATCATAGACCTTTTCAGCGATGGCGCTCTCCTCCACATCTCTGGAGATGGGAGAAGGCTGGTCGACCGGGTATAAGGGCAGGCCAATGGCGAGACGCAGGCGCTCCCCGATGATGGCCCTTTCCTTAAAAACGCTGTCCCGGTAGTTTGCGACCTCTCCGGGTATAATTTCAAAAGGGATTTCTTCCACTCTACTGGCGTAATCGCCGCCCTCATAGGCCATTTTGGCAATGGCGGCAAAAACCTGACGACGGATTTTGGTCACAGGTGTGTAAATTCCTCTCATTTACAAATTCACTTCCTTCTTGATTATTTTGTCATTTCAAGAATTTGTGCCATAACAGTCTCAGTATTTGCCTTTTCGATCACAACATCTCCGACAGAAACAATAGGGGATTTCATTCCATGCCTTGCTTCGCCGATACATTTAACCGTTTCGATATAAATACCGCGTGAGAGCTCCAGGACATCCTTCACATCGTTTAAGCTCTCGATGGATTCGATGATGTCCATGGCGCCTTTCATGACACATTCTGTACAGACACAAACTGCTACTTTTAAATCTTCCATGTTTTCTCCCCCTGTTTGCCGGCCGCCGATAAATGCCAGAATGCCGCGCTGCGGTACCGTTCAAAATCAGCTGCATATATTGGATGCGCTTTCGTTATGAACGGCGCTGCGTCTTGTATTTTGCCATTTATCTTAGGCCGGGCGTTAAATTTGAATTCGAATTTTTTTAATTTTTAAAGCTGTGGATCGGAGCGGGAATTTTGCCGCCGCGGTTCACAAAGACCGAGCAGTCGTTGGGATTGACTGCCATGATGGGCGCAGTACCCAGCAGCCCGCCAAAGGAGGCAGACTCGCCAAGGCCCTTGCCGTATACTGGAATCAGGCGCACAGCGGTGGTTTTGGCGTTGATCATGCCAATGGCCGCCTCGTCGGCGATGATGCCGGAGATGGTCGCGGCAGGGGTATCGCCCGGAATGGCGATCATGTCGAGGCCGACGGAGCAGACACAGGTCATGGCTTCCAGCTTGTCGAGGGACAGCGCACCGATGGAGGCTGCCTCGATCATGCCCTCGTCCTCACTGACGGGAATAAAAGCGCCGCTCAGGCCGCCAACGGAGGTAGAGGCCATGATGCCGCCTTTCTTAACCGCGTCGTTGAGCATGGCCAGCGCTGCGGTGGTTCCGTGGGCGCCGCAGTGTTCCAGTCCCATCTCCTCAAGAATACGGGCAACAGAGTCGCCGATTTCGGGAGTTGGAGCCAGAGAGAGATCCAGAATGCCAAAGGGAACGCCCAGGCGCTCTGCGACTGTGGTGCCCACAAGCTGGCCGGCGCGGGTGATCTTAAAGGCTGTCTTTTTAATGATCTCAGCCATCTCGTCAAAGCTGGCATTCTGGTGTTTTTCAAGCGCCTTTTTGACAACGCCCGGTCCGCTGACACCCACATGCAGCACAGTGTCCGGCTGGCCGATGCCGTGGTAGGCGCCTGCCATGAAGGGGTTGTCCTCGACCGCGTTGCAGAAGACCACCAGCTTTGCGCAGCCGATGGAGTCCTCGTCGCGTGTGAGGTAAGCCGTCTGTTTGACAATCTCGCCCATCATTTTAACCGCGTCCATGTTGATTCCAGTTTTGGTGGAGCCAAGGTTGACAGAGGAGCAGACGCGCTCGGTGCAGGCCAGCGCCTCGGGAATGGAGTTGATCAGGTTGAGGTCCCCCCGTGTAAAGCCCTTGGGCACCAGCGCGGAGAACCCGCCGATAAAGTTGACGCCGATTTCGTGGGCGGCTTTATCCAGGGTTTCGGCGTAGGCCACATAGTCCGTGTCATTGCTGGCCCCCGCAATCAGAGAAATGGGCGTCACCGAGACGCGCTTGTTGACGATTGGAATGCCAAACTCGGTTTCGATGCGTTCGCCCTGGGATACCAGGTGTTCAGCCATTCGGGTAATTTTGTCATAAATTTTGCGGCGGGCTTTTTCGCCGTCGGCGTCGATGCAGTCCATCAGAGAGATCCCCATGGTAATGGTACGGATATCCAGATTTTCCTTCTCGATCATACGGACGGTTTCAAGCACATCTTTAAACATTGCCATCGCGCATCACCTCTTAAATGGAATGCATGGCATTAAAAATGTCTTCATGCTGAATACGGATCGACATGCCGATGGTCTTGCTGAGCGCTTCCAGCTCTTCCTTGAGCTGCGCGAAATCGCAGGTCATTTTGGTGACATCCACCAGCATGATCATGGTGAAAAAGTCCTGCATAACCGTTTGGCTGATGTCCTCAATGTTGGCGTTGCTCTCTGCCAGAATTTTGGACACATTGTAAATAATTCCTGTGCGGTCCTTACCAATGACCGTAACTACTGCTCTCATTTATACACGTACTCCTTACAATTTAATAGCGTTAAAGTATTTGAATGATCCCTACTATATTAAACTAAAAAAGCGCGCAGAACAAGGGGTAATGTGGGTTGAAACGGACTTCAGCTTAAGTAATACCCAAAAATCATTAAAATAAAGAGCAAAAGTAAATATTTAATTTTTTAAGATTGGTGGTAATAACTTGTCCCTGGGTGGTGCATTGTGGTATAATGTGGGGAGAATTGGAGTAGTAACCCAATAAAGTGGGAGATTAGTGGAAGAAAGGGTGGCGTTTGGTATGTTCTTTGGCGAATACGAGCATAATATTGACGACAAGGGCCGTCTGATCATCCCCTCCAAATTCAGGGAGGCGCTGGGCAAGGACTTTGTCATCACCAAGGGGCTTGACTGCTGCCTTTTTGTCTTTTCAACCGAGGAGTGGGAGATCTTTGTGAACAAGCTCAGAACTCTGCCCATCTCGGATAAGGACGCCCGGGATTTCACACGTTTCTTTTTCAGCGGCGCCTCCGAGTGCGCGCTGGACAAGCAGGGGCGTATCTCCATTCCCGCGACGCTCAGAAAGCATGCGGAGCTGGAGAAGGAAACCAAGATTATCGGCGTTTCCAACCGGCTTGAAATCTGGAACACAGAAAATTGGGACAACTACAACAATATGGACGTCAGCGATATTGCCGATAAAATGGCAGAGCTGGGAATTTAGCAGAAAGGAGGGAGCCTTTGGAATTTTCACACACAACGGTGCTTTTGCACGAAACCGTAGATGGGCTGATGATTAAGCCAGACGGTACCTATGTAGACGGTACCCTGGGCGGCGGCGGCCATTCAGAGCTGATCTGCAAACGCCTGAGTAAAGACGGAACCCTGATCGGCATCGACCAGGACGATTTTGCTCTGGACTATGCGGGCAAACGCCTCGCGCCCTGCGCGTGCCACAAGCAGTTTGTCAAAAATAATTTTGTCAATCTGAAAGAGGTACTCGAGCGGATCGGCGTCTCACAGATCGACGGCATTATTTACGACCTGGGGGTTTCCTCCTTTCAGTTCGATGATGAAACCCGGGGTTTTTCTTACCATCACGACGGCCCACTGGACATGCGTATGGACAGCGGGGCAGCGCTGTCGGCCTATGAGGTCGTCAACACCTATCCGCCGGAGCGCCTGAAAAAGGTGCTGCAGGTCTATGGGGAGGAGCGTTTTGCCGGCCGTATTGTAAACGCCGTTATAAAGGAAAGGGAAACGAAGCCCATCGAGACGACCCTGGAGCTCAGCGAGCTCATCAAGGCCGCCTACCCGGCTAAAGAGCGCTTCAAGGAGAAGCATCCGGCGCGCAAAAGCTTTCAGGCCATCCGCCTGGAGGTCAACCATGAGCTGGACATTTTAGAGGATGCCTTTTCAGCGGGGATCGAAGCACTGAAGCCCGGAGGGCGCATGTGCATCATTACCTTCCATTCCCTTGAGGACCGGATCGTCAAGCATTTTTTCAAGGACAAGCAGAACCCCTGCACCTGTCCGCCGGAGTTCCCCACCTGCGTGTGCGGGAAAAAACCGGAAGTCAAGATTATAACGCGCAAACCGATCCTTCCATCAGCGGAGGAGATCGAGGCCAACCGCAGGTCCAGAAGCGCTAAATTAAGAATTGCAGAAAAGCTATAGAACAAGGAGCAAAATCAAAATGGAGAACATGCAGAACAGTTGGGTTATTTCTGATACCATGAATTTGGATGCTGCTTCAGCCAGCGAAAGCCTGGGCCATGCCAGCACCCGCAAAAAATCACATAAAAAAGCTAAAAGTAACGTAAAAGCCGCCAGGGCAGGCAGCCGAAAACACCGCGGCCGCGCCAAGGCCAAGGAGCTTACCGCCTTATCCTACCTGATGATCGCGGCAGTGCTTATCTTTGTGGTCTGCATCGGTCTTTTGTTCCAGCAGTCCATGATTTCAGAGCTGAACGAGGAAGTGCGCACCATGCAGGCTGAGCTTGAGGACAAGCAGGCAGTCAACGACAGTAAAAACGGACAGATCATGGCCAGCACCGATGACCTGAGCGGCATCGAGGCCACTGCCAGGGGCTACGGCATGACCACGCCCACTGCCGGCCAGTATGTCTATGAAACCACCATGGAAAACACGCAGAGAGCGTCAGCGGACACCCAGGGCGACAGTTGGCTCCGTTCGATTTTTAAATAATCGAGGGTGACAATGAGAGTGCGTAAGAGAAAAAAGAAAAATTTAAAGCAATCCCGTATGTATTATGCAATTGTTATTTTAGCAGTTGCATTTTTAATACTTGTAATAAAGCTGATGTATCTCCAGATTATCGACTCCACCGACCAGTACTCGCGTCAGGTGGATCAGCTGGTGGAGGAGGTGCCGTTAAAGGCCTCCCGGGGAAATATTTATGACCGCAACATGCGTATCCTGGTGCAGGACTCCTCGGCCACCGCTATCCACGTCATCCCGTTGGAGGTCAAGGAACCGGAAAAACTGGCAAGAGAACTCAGTGAGAAGCTGAACCTTGATTACCAGGAGGTTCTGGACAAGGTCAACAAGACGGAGGATGACAAGGTCGAGGTTAAAAACGGGGTTAAAAAAGGCGATGGCGAGAAGGTCGTGGCCGGCATCCCCGAGGGAGTCAGCTTTCTGGACGGCACCGTCTACGCAGTGCCCGATGAGGTCAAAGACCCCGAATCTGCCGCGCAGGTGCTGGTCAGCGTGCTGGGTATGGACTACGACGACGCCTACGAGGTGCTGACCCGCAAGGAAAACAGTGCGGTGCTCATCGAGGGCAAGGTTGACAACACCCTGGCCCGGGAGATTAAAGAGGACCAGGCCATTAAAAATGAAAAGGGCGAGACCAAGAGCTACAATGGCATTGAGCTCATTGAGGATAAACGCCGCTATTATACCAACGGCAATTTTGCCTCCTATGTCTTAGGGTTTACCGGGCAGGACCACACCGGGCTCACCGGGGTCGAATCCTCCTACAACGATCAGCTGAAGGGGGACGATGGCATCATTTATTTCCAGAAGGATGCCCAGGGAAACCAGATCCCTTCACAGACTAAAATCATCAAGAAACCGACCCAGGGCAAGGACCTGACGCTGACCATCGACAGCAATATTCAGATGCTGGCCGAGCGGGGACTCAAGTCTGCCGTTGAGGAGTGGAAGGCCAAAAGCGGCACCGCCATTGTCATGGATACCAAAACCGGCGAGATCATCGCCATGGCCACCCAGCCGGATTATAATCTGAACGATCCCTATTCCATCAGCGACTACTACAGTTCGAAGCATGCGGGCGACCTTAAGGATAAATCCAAGGCTGACCAGCTCAGTGAGATGTGGAAGAACCCTGCAGTCAGCTTTATTTATGAGCCTGGCTCTACCTTTAAAGCCGTAACAGCGTCCAGCGCTCTTGAGGAGGGCGTGGTGACGCCGGACACCAAGGTGTACTGCAGCGGTTCCATCAATATTAACGGCGTAACCGTCAACTGTACGGGCTCCCACGGCACACAGACAGTTTCAGAAGCCATTGCCAACTCCTGTAACCCGGGGCTGGTTCAGATCATTCAGAAGCTGGACCCGGCGCTGTTTTACCAATATGTTTACAACTTTGGCTTTGGCAAGCAGACTGGCATCGAGCTCCCGGGAGAGGAATCCGGGATCATCAACCGCCCATTTGATGGAAACGGTGAGATCAACCTTCTGGACTACGCCACCTTCTCCTTTGGACAGGGCCTTGCCACCACACCTATTCAGCTGCTCTCAGCGCTGAACTGTGTTGTCAATAACGGTTACTATATGAATCCGACCATCATCGGAAAGGGGAGCAGCCAGCAGGAATATGTCAATAATCAGCTGAACGGCCCCAAGCAGATCATTTCCTCAGATACCTCGGCGGAAATGCGTAACATCATGAAAAATGTCGTCGCTGAAAACTCGACCCTCGCCAATCTGGCAGAGGGCTACAGCATTGGCGGCAAGACCGGTACAGCCGAAAAATTTGTGGACGGCGCTTACAACAGCACCTATTATGTTACCTCCTTTTTCTGCTACGCGCCGGTCGAGGACCCGCGGTACTCAATCCTTATGGTGCTTGACGAGCCAGACCCCAGCGCCTTTGGGGGCACCAGCGCCGCGCCGACAGCCATTAATCTGATGAAGCAGGTTCTGGACTACATGGGCGGCCAGACCGACAGCGACACCCAGATTCAGCAGAACTCCATTACCATCCCGGACCTGATCGGCCAGGAAAAGGATTTTGCCGTTAAAATTCTGGAGGAAAAGGGCATCAAGTATAAGCTGGAGGTAAAGGGTGACGGAGATACGGTCATTTCCCAGAGCTTCCCGGCCCAGAGTGTCTACGACCCCAATACAGAGCTGGTGCTTGAAATTGGGTCCCAGAGCAGTGAAAATGGTGACAAAGTCACCGTTCCAGACCTGAATGGCATGTCCATCCAGTCTGTCAACGAGATTGTTACCGGCCTTGGCCTCAATCTTAAGGTCACCGGCTCCGGCTTTGCCACCGAGCAGTCCCTGGCGGCGGGAACCGTTGTCGATAAGGGCAGTGAGATCAGCGTGACTTTTAAGCCTTAAAGCATAAAGTAAAGGCAGCGACGACCGTACGAAACGTACGGTCAACGGTGTAGCGCGGGACAAGCAATGGATTTTTTTAGGATGCCGCAAATCCCAGCACTCTTACCTCACAGCTTCGACGGCTCTGCGTTATCTGTACATAATTGTACGGTAATGAGACCGTAGGCGCAGTTCGGTAAAGTGCTACGCTCTGCGGTGCGAAAGGGTGAAAAATCCATTGCTTTCTCATAAAATTGAAGGGCAGCGGTTCAGCTGCTTTTAGCTAAAAGAGATCAAAGCTGTCTGTTTAGGTTAAACATTCTTTATTTAAATATAACCTGCTGCGCCACAATACAATCAATTCTCAACGGAGCCGCCGAAGCTGAGAGGTAAGAGTACCCTGATTGCGCCACATCTCATAATATCCATCGGCGGTTTTAGCTGTTCAGCGACGACCGCCCGTTTCGTACGGTCGTGGCGTTTAAGCTTAAAATCATCATTGAAGAAGCAGGATTTTCTTGCTTCTTTTTGTCAATTTGTAAATAAAATATAAAATTGTTGGAACCTTGCCTGTGGTTTTGCTATAATAAGAAAGTATGTAAAAATTTCAGTTTGTCTTTGACAAAACAACAAGAGAAAGAAGATACTTAAATATGGAAAAAGTTTCACTTGAACAATTGGTGAAAATCACAGAAGGCCGGCTTATCCAGAAAGGAAAAACGGATTGGGTCACCGGCGCGGCCATCGATAGCCGTAAAATTGAAAAAAATGATCTTTTTATCCCGATTAAGGGTGAAAAGGTAGATGGGCACCGTTTCATCGAAACCGCGGCTGAAAAAGGCTGCTCAACAAGCTTTACAGAGACAGAAGTCCTGGATTTTCCAGAGGGGATCAACATCGTTCTGGTCGAATCCTGCCTGGAAGCCATGAAGGCCCTGGCGAAGTACAACCGGGAGTGCTATGATATACCGGTCATCGCCGTTACCGGCAGCAGCGGGAAGACCACCACCAAGGACCTCATCGCCTCAGTGCTGTCTCAGAAATACAACACCCTGAAAACCCAGGGGAATTTTAACAACGAGTATGGAATACCCCAGACTCTCTTTAATTTACAGCCAGAGCACGAAATCGCCGTGATCGAGATGGGAATGGACCACCTGAACGATATTCGAAAATCCATCGGTGAGGTCAGGCCGCATATCGGTGTTATCACAAATATCGGCACAGCCCATATCGAGATCCTGAAAACCCAGGATAACATCCTGGCGGCCAAGAAGGAGATCTTTGAGACCATGGGCGCCGGCGACATCGCGCTGCTCAACGGGGACGATGTGTATCTCAATAAGATCAGAGAGGATGAAGAGCCCTTCTCGGTTGCCCGAGTGGGGATCAGGGGCGCGGGTCTGTCGCTTAAGGCAGAACAGGTCGAGTCCTCTGCCCAGGGTATCCGCTTTGAGGCAGACGGCGAACACTACCACTTTGCTTACCCTGGCATTCACAATGTTTACAACTGCCTGACCGCCATCTGGCTCGGCAGATATTATCAGATGACCCATGACGAAATCCAGCGCGGCCTCGACGCCTTTAAACCAAGCGGCAACCGCATGGATATTGTCAAGGTAAAAGCGGCCACGGTGATCAACGACTCTTATAACGCCAATCCCGACGCCATGAAGGCAGCCCTTGATATGCTGTGGGATATGGGAAAAGGCAGCCGCAGGCTCGCGGTGCTCGGAGATATGCTGGAAATGGGCGAGATGTCTGAGACCGGCCACCTCGAGATTGGCGCTTATGCGGCAGAAAAGGCCGATGTGCTCATTGCGGTCGGCCCGGAATCGAAAGCCTATATCAAAGGCGCAGGCGCCAGCTTGGCAGATGAGCGCTGCTTCTGGTCTGCCGACGCAGAGGGCGCCGGCAGACTGCTGAGAAAGCTTATGGCGCCGGGAGACGTGATTCTCATCAAAGCCTCCAGGGGCGTACATCTGGAAAAAACACTGGAAATGATTCAGGAGTAAAGGAAGAGGAAACAAGGAAAAGATGGATACTTTAAAAATTTCAATTGTCAGTTTATTAGCCGCGTTTATCATTGTCTGGCTCGCGATGCCCAGAGTCCTGCCGATTCTGCACCGGCTGCACTTCGGGCAGGCCATCCGTGAGGAGGGTCCCCAAAGCCATATGAAAAAATCCGGCACACCCACCATGGGCGGCCTTGTCATCCAGGGCGCGGTTCTCATCGCTGTTATGATCATCAGTTTATTTACCAGAAAATGGGACTTCTTTCCATTGATCGTGATGGTGGCCTTTGGGGCCATAGGCTTTATCGATGATTTTATCAAGGTTTCGAAGAAGCATAATCTGGGACTGCGCGCCTGGCAGAAACTGGTGCTTCAGTTTGTGGCGGCCCTGGCCATTGCCCTTTACGCGGCGTGGACGCCTTCCATCGGCACAGAGCTGGTTGTCCCCTTTATGGGCGCCACTGTGGATTTTGGGTTCTGGTATGTTCCTTTTACCTTTTTTGCTGTCGTGGCAGTGACCAACGCGGTCAACCTGACCGACGGCCTTGACGGTCTCGCTTCTGGCGTTACTGCCATTGTCTGCGTCTTTTTCCTGGCCATGGCCGTTGCGCTGAATCAGGTCAGCACCGCTGTTTTCAGCGGCGCGGTGATCGGCGCGTGCCTTGGCTTCCTGCGCTATAACTCAAACCCGGCCGAGATTTTTATGGGCGACACGGGCTCCATGGCTCTGGGCGGCGCTGTGATCGTGATGGCCATCATTACACGGATGCAGATATTCGTGCTGATCGCAGGCCTGCTCTACGTGATTGAGGCCTTATCGGTCGTGATACAGGTGGGTTATTTCAAGCTGACCCACGGCAAGCGCTTCTTTAAAATGGCGCCGATTCACCATCATTTCGAGCTGAAGGGCTGGAGTGAGACCCGGGTGGTCACCGTGTTCTGGATTGTTACGGCAGTCTTTGTGGCACTGGCATTTTTATGTTTATAATTTAGGAGGCGTAAGTACAATTGAGTGAAAAGATTTTAGTGATTGGGGCTGCCCGCAGCGGTGTGGCGGTTTCAAAGCTTTTAATGGATAACGGCAAAGCAGTGGTACTGACCGATAACCGTCCGGAGGACGTGGTTCTGGCAGAGTTTCCCCAGGTGCGGGAGACCTTGGCAGAGCTTGAGGAAAAGGGCATCGAAACGGTTTTTGGCCGTCAGATCGACACCGGGGTTATCAATGAGATTGACCGTGTGGTCACAAGCCCGGGCGTGCCGCTGACCATTCCCATCATCGCCGAGGCCTATCGCTGCGGCGTTCCTGTCATCGGCGAGGCTGAGCTGGCCTACTGTATGACAAAGGCGCCTTTTGTAGCCATCACCGGCACCAACGGCAAAACCACCACCACGACCCTCACAGGTGAAATCTTTAAAAACAGCGGCCGGAAAACCTATACGGTGGGCAACATCGGAGACCCCATCAGCAACTATGTGATGGAAGCAGCGCCCGAGGATGTTTTTGTGACAGAGATCAGCGCGTTTCAGCTGGAGACCATCAATAAATTCCGTCCAGCCGCTTCGGCCATTTTAAACCTGTCACCGGATCACATGGACCGGTACGGCACCATGGAAAACTACATTGCCGCCAAGGCCCGGATTTTTGAAAACCAGCGCGGCGAGGATTTTCTGGTGCTTAATGCCGATGACGAACAGGTCTGTGAGCTGGGCCGCCAGGCACAGTGCCGGAAGTACTATTTCAGCCTGGACAAAAAAGTGGCCCAGGGTGCCTACGCCATGGACGGCGGTATTTTTATCAATGACAATGAATCAGTCATTCCAATCTGCCGTATCGAGGAAATGGGTATCAAGGGCCCTCACAACGTACAGAACGCTCTTGCGGCCACAGTGCTCGCCTATTTTATGGGCGTGGACGTGGTCAGTATCGCGGAAACGCTGAAATCCTTTGGCGGGGTAGAACACCGTCAGGAATTTGTGGCGAACATCGGCGGCGTGGATTATATCAACGACTCCAAGGGCACGAACACCAACGCGGCCATCGTGGCATTGAACGCCATGACCAAACCGGTCATCCTCATCGCCGGGGGTTACGATAAAAAAGAAGACTACAGCGAATTTATCGAGGTGGTCAGGAAAAAGGTGAAACGGATGGTGCTGGTCGGAGCAACCGCGTCTCAGATTGAGGAGACAGCCGAGAGCCAGGGCTATTACAACACCGTGCGCGTGGGCGATTATGACGAGGCGGTCAAGGTTGCCTCTGAATGCGCGGCGCCAGGCGATGTGGTGCTGCTGTCACCAGCCTGTGCCAGCTGGGATATGTTTGATAATTTTGAAATCAGAGGACAGGTCTTTAAGGATTTAGTTAAACGAATCGGGAGTAACTGATGAAAAAAGGAAAAGTAGACAGGCCGTTTGTCATCGCTCTGTTGATTTTGGTAGGCTTTGGCCTCCTGATGGTCTTTAGCGCCAGCATGTATTCTTCAACAGTCGACGGCAGCAAGGGCTACTCGCTCTTTCTCAAGCAATTTGGGTTTGTAGCGCTGGGGCTCCTTGTAATGGGCTTTATGAGTAATATCGATTATCGCAAATACAACAATAAAAAAATCAGCATGGTCCTGCTGGGCGTGACGGTCTTTCTGCTGCTCCTTGTATTGATACCGGGCATCGGGGTTAAGGTCAATGATGCCAGACGCTGGCTGAATGTCGGCATCGGTCAGTTTCAGCCCTCGGAGCTCGCAAAGGTCACAGGCATTCTTTATCTCTCCTCGCTGCTCACGCGGGAGCCGGAGGTGCTGAACGGCAGTACCTGGGAGTTTACCAAGCAGTGCATGGTCCCTATTTTTCTGATCTGCGGTATCACAGCCATTGAGCCCTCGCTGAGCGCGGCCATGGCCATCGGCTTTGGCATGGTGGCAGTGCTCTATTTTGCAGGGGTGCGTTTTAAACGCTTTGCGCCCTATGCGGCTCTGGGCGCGGCGGGTGTCATTGGGCTGATGATCCTTGAGCCCTGGCGGCTGGAACGTTTTAACGTGTTCCTGGGCCGCGGGAGCTATGATTATCAGATCACCCAGTCGCTTTTAGCCATTGGGACCGGCGGAATCTTTGGCCAGGGGTTGGGCAACGGCAAGCAGAAATTTCTGTTCCTGCCCGAGCTTCAGAATGACTTTATTTTCGCCAATATCGGTGAGGAGTTCGGCCTCATCGGCTGTGTTTTTGTTTTGGGTCTTTTCGCCTTCATTATCTGGCGCGGCTTCAAAATTGCCAACACCTCGCCAGACCGGTTCGGCTACCTTTACACCAGCAGTGTCATGCTGCTGCTCGGCTTTCAGGTGTTTGTAAACGTGGGGGTCGCCACCTCGGTCATCCCGGTTACCGGCATGGCGCTCCCCTTTGTCAGCGCTGGCGGGACCTCGATGGTTGTGCTCTTTGCCATGCTGGGGCCCATCCTCAATATTTCAAGGCAGGCCGACCTGCGCAAAAGGAAAGGGAGAAGAAAATGAAAATTTTAGTAGCGGCCGGCGGCACCGGAGGACATATTTATCCGGGGCTGGCCATTGCAGATAAACTAAAGGAGCGCCTGCCCGACGCCGAGATCGTTTTTATCGGCTCACAGGTAGGCATGGAAAAAAATATTGTGCCCAAGGAGGGCTATCCTATTGAGTACATCCGTGTCCGCGGCTTTGAGCGTGAGCTGTCGCTGGAAACGCTGGCTGCGGTCAAGGGGATCTTTGACGGTATCTCAGACTCAAAGAAGGTCTTGAAAAGGCATCAGCCGGATCTGGTGGTTGGGACAGGCGGCTTCACCTGTGGCCCGCTGCTTCTCGAGGCAGCGAAGCGGGGCATCCCCACCATGATCCATGAGCAGAACGCCTACCCGGGCAAGACAAACCGGATGCTTGGGAAAAAGGTGGACCGCGTGGCCATCAGCTTTAAGGAGGCCGCCGAGTACTTTCCGGAGGACAAGACTTTTCTGGCTGGCAACCCGGTGCGCGACGTGTTTAAACAGACAGACCGCAGGGCCCTCAGAGATAAGCTTGGCCTGAAGGACAGCCAGCGTCTGGTCGTCATCATGGGCGGCAGCCAGGGGGCTGGGAGCATCAACAATGCAGCCGCTTCGTTTATCGTCCGGAATGCAGATAATCCGGAGATTGTTGTCTATCACCTGACCGGGAGAGGACAGTATGATAAAGTCCTAGAAAAATTAAAGGAAAATGGTGTAAAATTAGATGATTGCCGTAATATAAATGTCTTAGCCTACAGCAATGACGTCCACACCCTTATCGGCGCAGGAGATTTAGTTGTCAGCCGTTCCGGCGCCATGTCGGTGGCTGAGATCGCGGCGGTGGGAATTCCATCCATTTTGGTCCCTTACCCCATGGCGGCAGGAAACCACCAGGAATTCAATGCCCGTGTTATCACCGATAACGGCGGCGGAATCCTGATCCATGACGCCGAGCTGACGCCGGACCTGCTGGCCGAAACCATTCCGGCGCTGCTCCGGGATGAAAAGGGGCTTGAAAAGATGCGGAAAGCTACGAAAGAACGGGCAATACTGGATGCAGGTGACCGGATTTGTGCAGAAGCTTTGAAGCTGATCAAATAAATTGAACAAAAACAAATAAAAAGGGTGACAAAAACCGGTAAATGGTGATAAAATGGATGAAAAGCTGCAAAGACGTAAAAAATTAAAAAAAAATAAAAGGAAAAGACTGCTAAAATATGTTACACTATTAGTGGTTGCTGTTTCTATTTTATTTGTCTTTATTTTTGTCATGGCAAGCGCCATTTCCGCCGGTGTGTTTAACATTAAGCATATTGAAGTAATTGGGAATGAAGTTGTCGATAGCGAAACAATTATAGAAACTTCAGGAATCAATGAAGGTGAGAGCATTTTTTGGGTAGATTTAAATAAGGCTCATTATAATATTGAGGAACTCATAAATGTTGAAAAGCTGGAGATTACAAAAGTCATGCCGGACAAAATCGTGATCAAGGTAAAGGAAGCGCCGGCAATCTGCGCGGTCAACTACGATGGCAAGATCAATTATATCAACCGTGAGGGCCTTCTGGTTGAGCGCAGTGAGTATCTGCGCAAAACGGATATTCCTATTGTGACGGGCTTCACGGATATTACCATTGATAAAATCGGACATCCGGTAACCTTTAATCCGGACTGGAAGTTTGACACAGTCATGGAGATTCTGAAGACCTTCCAGAATGATGGCAACCTTGCGAAGATTTCGGAAGTGGGTATTACGGAAAATAATACTTATCGGATCATTACAAAAAATAATGTGGTTATGACAGTGGCGGATCTGGATAACTTTAAGAGCTCTTATGATTATATCAATACGGTGTTTGCCGAAAACAAGAGCAATCTGGATATCAATCTGACCACTGGCGGTAACAAACCGATTCTGAAACCAAGATAAACTGAGGTGAAGGCTTGAAGCGAAAAGGCAGTTTGGCCATTGCGTTAATATGTATTTTTGTGGGCGTTTTGATTATCCTTCAGATGAAAACAGTCGACCAGCTGGGCGGGACGGTAGATTCCGAGCGCGCTGGCGACCTGGCTGCTGAAGTGAAAGCCCTTGAAAACAAAAATGACGAGCTGAACAATCAGCTCAAGGATCTCGAAAAACAGCTGGCTAACTATGAATCTGACGCCGCTGGAACCGATGATGTCATAAAGAAAAAACAGCAGGAGCTGGAGAAGGAACGCGTGCTTGCAGGCGTGACGGATGTGACGGGCTCAGGCCTGGTCATCACCATCGATACCGACAGCACAGATTACGACGCGTCTCTCTATTCCAAGAGCTCCGATCTGCTGCTCTCACTGGTAAACGAGCTGAACGCAGCAGGCGCAGAAGCCATTTCCATCAATGGCGAACGTTTGATTAATACCTCGGAGATCCGCCAGGCGGGCTCCTATATTAATATTAACCGTAACAAATACGGTGCACCCTTTGAGGTGAAAGTCATTGGCAATCCCCAGGATCTGTCCGCTGCCATCAAAATGCGGGCTGGTGTTGTGGATGTCATGCAGTCCAATAAACTGAAGGTTTCTATTTCACAGGAGGACAATGTTCTGGTAAAGGCCTACAGTGGTGTGATTGACCTTAAGTATGCAACGCCGGCCTCAGGCAGTGGGGCCGATGAGTAGCGGTGGGCTATGAAAAGTATAAGTGAAAAAACCATGAACCGGATACTGGTTTTGGTCTTTCTGGTGGTTGGCATTGGAATGGCTCTGATCGTTAAGGAAATTGGTTCAAAAGACATCCCGGCGCAGCGTACCTTTGTCAATGCGAAGACCTTATATAACCAGGAGCTTGAGGAGGATAACCTCAAGGTCAAAAATGAGGAGCTCGGCAAAAAAATAGAGGCTGAGCAGAAAAGGCTTGAAACCTACGAACAGGCCAGAAGGGCCATCGAGGATGAAGGGTCTGTGGTCGATACCGTCGGCCAATATCTGGACGCAGAGCTTGAAAACTATAAAATGGCAGACGGCTCTGTACCCATCCAGGGACCTGGCATTGTCATTACGCTGGAAGACAGTGACAAAGCCATCGAGCCTGGTGAAAACCCAAATAAATACCTGGTACACAACTCAGATGTGCTGGCGGTCATCAACGAACTGAAGGCAGCCGGGGCGGAGGGAATCCAGCTCAATAAGATGCGCGTGACAAACAGCAGCAACATCGACTGCGGCGGCGCGGTCATCAATGTAGATGATGAGATATCCTCACCGCCATTTGTGATTGAGGCCATTGGAGACCCAGAATCCATGTATATTTACTTAAATTCTGATGAAAGTGTTATTCAACTGTTGAAATATTGGGAAATAAAGGTTAATATAGAAAAGTCAGAATATTTACTACTCAACAAAAGTAATAAACTGTAATTTGATTTTTTGCAGAGAAACGAGGACAACGATGCTATATCCATTAATAGGGCTGCTTGCAGGGCTTTTAATCGGTGTTGTTTTGCCTTTTGAAATACCGCTGGCATATTCATCCTATCTCTCAATCGCAATACTCGCTTCGCTGAATTCAGTATTTGGCGGTATTCAGGCAGACCTGGAAGGAAAATTTGACCAAAAACTGTTTATTACCGGTTTTTTTGGCAACACCATTTTAGCGGCGCTGCTGACCTATATCGGTGACAGAGTAGGGATTCCAATTTATTACGCAGCAATCTTTTATTTTGGAACCAGCCTGTTTTCAAATTTTGCGAAGATCCGGCGTTATTATTTCCGGTCTGGCAGCAAAGAATCAGATCCTAAAGCGATTTCAAAGGAGCAGAAGCATGGTCATTCAACCGGCCATAAAGCTGAGCCTATAGAAATAATACATTCCACGACCGATGATTTAGACGAGACAGAGGACTATGAGGAAGAAGACTACGATGCCGTCGAGCTTGACGAGAACGGCTACCGCGGTGATGCTTCCGACGAGGATGAAGTCTTTGAAGATGATGAAGAACTGGATGAAGAACAAAAAAATGATGATAAAAAACAAACTAAGAGTTTCTTACGTGAAATAGAGGAGGAAGAAAAGTGATTGAATTAGATGGCTACAATGATAATTTTGCGAGAATTCGTGTAATTGGTGTTGGCGGCGGCGGGAACAATGCCGTTAACCGCATGATCGAATCCGGTCTGAAGGGTGTTGACTTCATATCCATCAATACCGATAATCAGGCGCTGGCCCTGACCCTGGCTGAAAAACGACTTCAGATTGGTGAAAAGACCACCGGCGGTCTTGGTGCGGGCGGTAACCCTGAAATGGGTCAGAAGTCTGCGGAAGAAAGCCGTGACGCCATTGCAGATTTAATTCAGGAAACAGATCTGTTATTTATCACTGCTGGTATGGGCGGCGGAACCGGTTCCGGTGCTGCGCCGATCATTGCAAAAATTGCCCGTGAAATGGGAATCTTAACCATTGGTGTTGTCACCAAACCATTTTCTTTTGAAGGCCGAGTCCGTATGCGCAACGCTCAGATTGCCAGTGATTTCCTTCAGGATAATGTCGATGCGCTGGTCACCATTCCAAATGACCGTTTGTTAAGAATGGCTGACAAAACCACTTCTTTAAGAGACGCTTTCAAACTGGCAGATGATGTATTATTACAGGGTGTTAAGAGTATCTCTGACCTGATCTCCATGCCGGGTCTTGTAAGCCTTGACTTTGCCGATGTTAAGACCATCATGAAAGATGCCGGTCTGGCTCACATGGGCGTTGGCCGTGCTTCCGGTGAAAACCGTGCCGAAGAAGCTGCAAAAGAAGCCATCTTAAGCCCGCTCCTGGAAACTGAAATCGACGGCGCCACCGGCGTGCTTTTAAATATTACAGCAGGTGAAGACCTGTCGCTCTTTGAAGTCGACAGAGCCGCAACCATTGCGAGAGAAGCCTCTGACGAAGACGCTAACGTTATCTTTGGGGCGACCATTGACGAAAGCTTTGGCGATGAAATCCAGATTACGGTTATTGCGACCGGTTTCTTACCAGCAGAAGAAGTGGAAGCTAAAAAAGCTGCGATCTTAAACAGCGCAAATGCTGCTGCTGCAAATACAGCTGCTAAGCCTGAAACCAAAACAACCAGCGGTGCTGGCGAATTTGCGATTCCTGGATTTTTAAGCAACGAAGACTAAGGTGTCTGAATGAAGTGTCCCTTTTGTGATTATGACGAAAGCAAAGTAGTTGATTCACGACCTGTTGAAGAAGGCACTATGATTCGTAGAAGAAGGGAATGTATCCGGTGCGCCAAAAGGTTTACGACTTATGAGCGGATTGAAAACATTCCCTTGATCGTTGTTAAAAAAGGTGGGCAGCGTGTCCCCTTTGATAAAAATAAAATTTTGAATGGGATGATCAAGGCCTGTGAAAAACGTCCGGTTCCCATCGACAACATCCAGCGTGTTGTTGACTTAATGGAGAAGGAGCTTTATCAGGTTGAAGATAAAGAGGTGGAATCATCCTATATTGGAGAGCGCGTCATGGATGCGCTCAAGGATATCGATCAGGTGGCCTACGTTCGTTTTGCATCAGTTTATCGTGAGTTCAAGGATGTCGAATCCTTTATGGATGAACTGAACCGCCTTATGTCTGAACGCTGAAGGCGTGGAGTAGTGAATGAAATTTTTTGAAAAAACCATTGCGTCCAAAGAGATTTATAATGGACGCATCTTAAATTTAAAGGTCGACGAAGTCGAGCTTCCCGATGGAGGGACCTCTTTCCGGGAACTGGTAGACCACAAACAGGGCGTCGGTATTCTGCCTGTCAGAGGCAACCGGATTATTTTCGTGCGCCAGTTTAGAAAGGCCATCGAAAAAGTGATCCTGGAGATACCGGCAGGTCTGGTTGAAGCGGGTGAAGATCCTAAAGAGGCGGCAGTGCGGGAGCTGCAGGAGGAAATTGGCCTGAAGCCCCTGGATTTGCACTTTTTAGGAGAAATGTGGCCCTCACCGGGATTTACCAATGAAGTGACCACTTTATTTATGGCGTCTCAATTTGTTATTGAGCCGAGAAAACAGGATGATGATGAATTCATCGAAATTGTCGAAATGCCTATACGGACAGTCTGGGCGCTTTACCTTAAAGGAAAGTTTTCAGACGCAAAGACTGCCTGTGTTTTAGGTCGCTTTTTTTCTCTTATGTAAATAAAATCATCGAGGTGGTCTTTTATCATCTGTGTTACACACAGGATAACAGATCACTTTTCTTATTATTTGTGGCAAATAAATTAAAGCTTTTAAGGAGAAACTGAATGTCAGAAAATTTTATATTCTCTGGTCATGACACAGTGGCGTTAGCGCAGAAATACGGGACGCCGCTTTATGTGATGAGCGAAGATATTTTGAGAGCAAACATCAACCGCATTAAGGACGCCTTTGAATCGGCAGGTGCGGACTATGATGTGAACTATGCCGGCAAAACCTTTTTAAACATGGGAATGTGCCGGATCGTTGCAAGTGAGGGCGTCTCTCTGGATGTGGCCTCAGGCGGTGAACTCTATACGGCTGTGAAAAGTGGTTTTAATCCTGCCCGTATCTGCTTTCATGGCAGCAATAAAAATCAGGCAGAGCTGGAAATGGCTCTGGGCTATAAGGTAGGCCGTATTGTCATCGACAGCGAATGGGAGCTGGAACGGCTGCGTCTTTTGACCGAAGAACTCGAGCAGTCCGTCAAGGTGCTGTTTCGGGTATCTCCGGGCATAGAAGCCCACACGCACGAGCTCATACAGACAGGGAAGATTGATTCCAAGTTTGGCCTGCCATTGAGCCAGGCCCGTGAAATTATCGGCCGTACAAAAGAAATGGACTATGTGGAGGCTGTCGGCATTCATTGCCACATCGGCTCTCAGATCGCAGATGAAAAGCCTTTTTTACTGGCGTCAGAAGTGATGCTGGATCTTTATAAGGAACTGATCTCCGACGGGCTGAATCTGACGGAGATTAATCTGGGCGGCGGCTTTGGTATTCCTTATTTACCAAATGATCCAAGCTTTGACGTCACCAATTATATTCCTAAAATGGTTGACCATATGCGGGAGATGTCTGAGCAGAGACAGATTCCGATGCCTAAAATCGTGGTAGAGCCTGGCCGCTCTGTGGCGGCGCCGGCGGGCATTACGTTATATACTGTGGGCACCGTTAAACAGATTCCGGGACTGAAAAAGTACGTGAGTGTTGACGGAGGAATGGCAGATAATCCACGTCCGGCACTTTACGGTGCGGATTACGATGCTGTGATCTGCAATAAGCCTCAGGACGAGGCGCTGATGGAAGAGGTTACAGTCAGCGGTAAAGCGTGTGAGACAGATACCTTGATTAAATCCATTAAGCTGCCCTCACCTCAGCCTGGCGACACACTGGCAATGCTTCATACAGGGGCCTATAATTACTCAATGGCCAGTAACTATAACCGTCTCAGGAGGCCGGCTGTTGTTCTTTTAAAGGGGGATCGGTCCGCAATTCTGGTGGAACGTGAAAGTTTTGAGGATCTGGTCAAGAATGACAGGATTCCTTCCTGGCTTGAGGACTGATTATGTTTAGCACGAGTTATTTTATCAATCTTCTGCTGAGCCTGCCCGGTATCCTGGTGGCCATTTCTTTTCATGAAATGGCCCACGGCTACGCGGCAGATGCAATGGGTGACCCAACCCCCAAGCTGGCAGGGCGCCTGACAGTCAATCCCCTTAAGCACATTGACCCCATCGGCTTTATCAGCATGCTGCTTTTTCGTTTTGGCTGGGCGAAGCCTGTGCCGGTTAATCCGAATAATTTTAAAAACCATCGGAAGGGAATCATCGTTGTCAGTCTGGCGGGCTGCTTCACAAACCTTTTGTTAGGATTTATTTCGCTCATTGCGATCTATGCGGTTTCACCCTTCGCCAATGTGTACCTGCTGCAGATTCTGCAGTATTTGTATCTGTATAACCTGATGTTCGCAGTCTTTAACCTCATTCCCATTCCACCCCTCGACGGGTCGCAGATTCTGGCTGAATTTTTGCCTTACAACGCAAAACAGAAATTCTATCAGTTCTCACGTTATGGGATGATTATCCTGCTGCTGCTGGTTGTATTTAATGTGTTCGGCCTGATTATCACACCCATCATCAACGGGATTGACGGGTTGTTCAGAATGATATTAAACCCACTTTTTTTAATGCTTTGGTCATAAAATGAATAGTTATGAAGTCAGTTTAGAGAAATTTGAAGGTCCTTTGGACCTTCTCATTCATTTAATTCAAAAAAACAAAATTGATATTTATGATATCCCCATCGCGGAAATCACGAATCAATACCTGGCCCATATCGAGAAATGGCGTGAGCTGGATATGGAGGTTGCCAGTGAGTTTGTGGTCATGGCTTCCAAGCTTTTGGAGATCAAATCCAGAATGCTTCTGCCAAGAGCGAAGGACGAGGAAGAGGACGAAGAGGACCTGAAAGAAAAGCTGGTACGACAGCTTATTGAGTATAAAATCTTTAAAAATATCAGCAGTTATCTGGAGGAACGGGAGTGCGCCGAGCTTCATGCGGTTTACAAGGACCCGGAATATATTCCGGCTATGAACCAGGACGCAGAGGTGGAGATCAACCCAGAGGATGTTTTTAAGGCATACTCTAATATATTTTCCCTATACAGCGATGAGATTGAGTTTAAGGATTTTTCTCAGGAGATTGTAAGGGAAGTTTTTACTGTGGAGGAAAAAATTGAATACATTGAGCAGCAGTTTGAGCTCAACCGCTCTGGAGAGCTTCATTTTTCAGAGCTCTTCAGAAAAAAAGTCAGCCGGGGAGAGGTTGTGGTAACCTTTCTGGCGCTTTTGGAGATGTATAAGATCAATCACATCCGGCTTTTTCAGAACCGTGTATTTCAGGAAATAATCATCAGACAGAGGACAGAAAAATAAATGCAGGAACTTTCAAAAAGTAATAAAAAGCGTTTAAAGGGAATCATTGAAGGCATCCTTTTTGCAAGTGGTGAGCCCGTCGCGCTGCGTGAGCTTGAAAAGGCGATGGAGCTGGACGGGAACACCATTCAGTCGTTAATGGCAGAGCTTGAAAAGGACTATGGCAGTGTGGAGCGGGGGCTTCGCCTGGTGCAGGTCAACAACACCTGGCAGCTGTCCACAAAACCTGAGCATTACGATTTTATCAGACAGGTTCTGGGGCAGCAGGAGGCCTCAGGGCTGTCCAAGGCAGCTCTGGAGACCCTCTCGATCATCGCTTATCGCCAGCCGATTACCCGTATCGATATTGACAATCTCAGAGGGGTCAGCTCCAACAGCTCGGTTCAGCGGCTCCTTGACCGGGGGCTGATCAAGGAAGCAGGCCGGATGGAAGCGCCAGGGCGGCCGATTCTCTATAAAACAACACCCGCCTTTTTAAAAACCGTTCATTTGAAGCATATTGAGGATTTGCCGGCCTTTGAGCAGTTTGCCGAGGGAGAACAGCAGAAAATTGATATCTCCGCTTCTATGGCGGAAAATATGGAAATAAACACAGTTGAGGAATTGAATTGAGATTACAGAAATATATGGCCCAGTGCGGCGTTGCTTCAAGACGTAAATCGGAGGAGCTGATTGCCGCAGGCAGGGTAAGTGTCAACGGTGAGGCAGTGCTGACACCAGGACTTCAGGTAGACCCGGAGGCTGATATTGTTAAAGTAGACGGCAAAGCCATCGCTGAGGATAAGAAAATTTATGTGCTGCTGAATAAGCCAAGAGGCGTGGTCTCCACCTCGGCAGACCGCCACGCAGACCAGACCGTGATGGATCTGCTGCCCATTAAGGAACGGCTGTTTACGGTGGGCCGGCTGGATAAGGATACAGAGGGCCTGCTGATTTTAACCAATGACGGAGACCTTACCTTTAGATTGACGCATCCCAGCCATGAGTTCAATAAAATTTATGAAGGGCTTGTAAAGGGGATTCCCAGCACCGAGGAGCTGGAGCTTTTTGCTGAGGGGGTCGAAATCGAGGATGACGACCATACGCGGCATACCACTGCACCCGCTTCTGTGCAGGTACTAAAGACCTACAGAAGCACAACCTTGCTTCAAATGACGATTCACGAGGGAAGGAAGCGCCAGATCCGCAAAATGTGCGCGGCTATCCACCATCCCGTCATTCACCTCAAGCGGATAGCCATTGGTAGCATTACCTTAAAGGGATTAAAAGCCGGTGAATGGCGTTATCTTACTGAGGAAGAAATACGTTATCTAAAGGGAGAAAAAGATGATTAAAATTGTGATTCCTAAGAATTTTGAGGTGGTCGCGCCTTATTTTAAAGAGCCAGAGCATAAACGAAGCCTTTATCTGACTGCCATGGATGGGGAAGAGCTTCTGGCTGTTGCCCGTTTTATGGTAAAAGGCGAGACAGCAGAGCTTTACGATATTATAAACATCATGCCAGAGGTACCCATGGCGGTGCTGGACGGCTTAATCCGCACGACCCTGTTCCAGGCGGCTGACCTGGGGTGCGAGGCCTGCAGGGTCTATAATGTGCCTGAGGCGTTGAAGGCTTATTTTGAAGGCCATCAATTTAATGACTGCGGCGAATATATCAGCCATGACGCTTATGTCGATGAATTTTTCAAGCCGTGTCCGGGGTGTGCTGGTGCCGTCGATTAATGACTTCAGGAGAGTGACCTTACTGGCAGGGGCCCTGATGGCTGAGCATTTACGCGAGGGAGACTCAGCCGTCGACGCGACAGCCGGGACTGGCGCGGACACCTGTCTGCTGGCCCAAAGTGTGGGCGCGCACGGAAGAGTCTATGCCTTTGATGTCCAGGAAGAAGCCCTGAAGGAAACAGAGCAGCGTCTGTCGGCTGAGGGTTTAAGAGACCGTGTTCTTCTTTTTCACAGGGGCCACGAAACAATGGGCAGTGTGCCAGAGCTTCGGCAGGACTCTAAAATAATGGGGATTATGTTTAATTTAGGGTATTTGCCTCATGGAGACAAAGAAATCGTTACAAAGACAGATACCACACTGGCAGCACTGGAAAGCAGTGTGACGCTGTTGGCGCCAAAGGGGCTTCTGACACTCTGCCTGTACCGGCACCCGGCCGGACTGGATGAGAGCAGAGCCGTTGAAAAATGGTGCGCGCAGCTTGGAGCAGGCTTTAATGTGCATAAACTTGAGACAATCAATAAAAATAATCCGCCCTATTTAATTCTGGCGGAAAAGACAAAATGAGGCAAACAACAGAAATGAATCAATCATTGGATACGAAACATGATAGTAAACCAGAACTACGGGATATTTTTGCAGAGATTAAGGAGCGCTATAAAAGCCTGAGCAAAAGCCATAAAAAAATTGCGGCCTTTGTGATGAAAAATTACGAGAAGGCTCCGGATATGTCAGCCATCAAGGTTGCACAGCACGTAAAAGTCAGCGAAGCCACAGTTGTGCGTTTTGCGCTGTCTTTAGGCTACGAAGGATACCCCGAGTTCAGAAAAGCGCTCAAAAACGAAATAAACAGTAAATTAACCACCATTGAGCGTATCAACATGACATTGGGTGATGAGGAAAAAGAAAAGCTGATGCAGCGCTCTGTGGCCGCGGTGCTCAAAAGCGACATAAACAGCATCAACGGAACCCTTGAATCTTTTGACTATGAAGCGCTCAGACAATGCGTGGACATTATCCGCAGTGCCGGCAAGGTAGTCATTATCGGCTTTAGAACGACCAGCCTGCTGACCGAGCATCTGGGCTATTATCTGAACCTGATTCTGGACGATGTCCGGGTGATTAACCACGGTGTAACAGACGTATATGAGCATTTGATTAAAATCGGCGAGGACGACGTGGTTATTGCCATGAGCTTCCCGCGCTATGCGCAGAAAACCTACGAGGCTGTGGAGTTTCTTAAAAACCGGGGCCCCAAAATAATCACCATATCGGATAATGAGCACGCACCCATCAATGAGTTTGCAGATTACAAGCTCATTGCGAAGAGCAATGTCTATTCTTTTGTGGACTCTCTTGTGGCGCCCTTAAGCCTGATTAATGCTTTGGTAGTGGCCGTTGGCTTTAAAAATATCAAGGAAACAAAGCAGACTTTTAACGAGCTCGAAGAAATCTGGAAAGAGCATTACATTTACACAGGCGACGAGTTCGTCAAGGATTTATAGGAGAAAGAATGAAAAAAACAGCCATTATCGGCGGCGGCCCCGCGGGGATGACCGCAGCCATCGCTGCGTTGAGCTCAGGCCAGCAGGCGGATCTTTATGACCAGAATGAAAAACTGGGTAAAAAGCTCTACATTACCGGAAAAGGCCGGTGCAACCTGACCAATCACTGCGACATCAGCGAATTCTTTGACAGCATTGTCACCAATAAGAATTTCCTTTATTCAGCCCTTTATACCTTTACCAATGATGCGCTCATGGATCTGATGGAAAAAAACGGCTGTCCCCTTAAAATTGAGCGGGGCGAGCGGGTTTTTCCCAAAAGCGACAAATCCAGCGACATCATCAAAACCTATAGAAAAATTCTGGAGCGCATGGGAGCGCAGATTTGCCTGAACCAGCGTATTGTGGCTGTCGAGACGAAAGAAGACAGCGCTGGGACAAAGGTCACAGGGATCCGTCTGGAGAATGGAAGGGTAGAAAACTATGACCGGGTCATCCTGGCCACCGGCGGGAGAAGCTATATTTCAACAGGCTCTGACGGCTCAGGCTTTAAAATGGCCAGGGAGCTTGGGCACCGGGTAACGCCGCTGAGACCATCATTGGCAGGCGTTAATATCCAGGAGGCATGGGTGCCGGAACTGCAGGGCCTTTCACTTCGCAATGTAGGCCTGACCATGAAAAAAGGAAAGAAAAAGGTCCGTTATGAAGCAGGGGAAATGCTCTTTACACATTTTGGCGTTTCCGGCCCGCTGGTGCTTACCATGAGCGCCTTTATGAAGCCGCCATATGACGACTATAGTCTGATTATCGATTTGAAGCCTGCGCTCAGCATGGAACAGATGGATGCCCGGCTGCAGCGCGATTTTGAAAAATATCATAACAAGCATTTTATTAACAGTTTAGTGGATTTATTACCTTCAAAAATGATTCCAGTTATGGTAAAATGTTCAGGTATTCCAGAGGATAAAAAGGTGAACCAGATCACGCGGGAAGAACGCAGACATCTGGCCGAGGTTTTTAAGGGGCTGACGCTTCACGTGATATCTCTTCAGGATATCAATACCGCCATTATCACTTCAGGCGGTGTGGATGTCAAGGAGATAGACCCGAGTACAATGGAATCAAAACTTGTCCGGGGGCTTTATTTTGCCGGCGAAATGATTGACGTCGACGCCCTGACCGGAGGATTTAACATACAGATTGCCGCCAGTACCGGATGGCTGGCAGGCTTATCGGAAGAAGGTTAAGGAGAGCTTTATGCAAATTGCGATTGACGGCCCCGCCGGGGCGGGAAAAAGTACCATTGCGAAAATAATTGCAAAGGAATTGGGTATTCTTTATTTAGATACCGGTGCCATGTACCGGGCCATTACCTACGGTGTCTGGAAAAACAAAATGGACTTCTCAGATCAGGAGGCCATCGCCGATTTTACAAGAGAGAATACCATTGATTTTAAAGGGACAGATGTCTACTTAAGCGGAGAGAAGGTTACAGAAGAAATCCGCCTGCCCATTGTCAGCAAGCACACGTCAGATGTGGCCTGTATCGGCGAAGTCCGCAGACTGCTAGTTGGGCAGCAGCAGAGCATCGCAGGCAGCCATTCGGTTATTATGGACGGCAGAGATATTGGATCTGTTGTACTTCCAGAAGCAGACTATAAGTTTTATCTGGACGCCAGCATCGATGAACGCGCCAGACGGCGTGCCATTGAACAGCAGGCTAAGGGAATCGATCAGGATTTTGACAGTATCCGTGAAAGCATTGCGGTTCGGGATTATAATGACAGTCACCGTGACGAGGGTCCGCTGGTCTGTACAGAGGATGCAGTCGTGGTTGATACCACAGGCAAAAGCATCGAGGAGGTCTGTCAGGTAATCTTAGAGAATATCCGGGGAGGAAAGGCCCATGTTTTATAGATTTGGAAGAGCCCTTATCAAGCTTTTAAACCTTATTTTGTATAACATCCATGTGGAGGGGGAAGAAAATATTCCAAAGACAGGCGGGGTCGTCCTTTGCCCCAATCATATCAGTAATTATGACCCTCTGGCAGTAGCGACCCATATGAAGCGGCAGGTGCATTTTATGGCCAAGGCCGAGCTTTATAAAAATTTTATTGTCAGAAAGGTGCTGCTTGCCGTGGGCACCATTCCTGTCGACAGGGGAAAGGTTTCACTGGAAACACTAAAGGAATCCTTAAGAGTTCTCAAAAACGGTGAGATTCTGGGGATTTTTCCGGAGGGGACGCGTGTAAAAAACGGAGAACGCAGGAAACCAATGGAGGGTTTCGTGGTGTTTGCCCTAAAAACCAAGTCTCCCATCCTGCCAGTACATATTGAAGGTGAATACAAATTTAGAGGTAAAATAAACATAAAATTTGGAAAACCCATTGAATTAAACGAATATTATGGAAAAAAAGTGAAACCTGAAGAAATGTCAAAAATAAGTGAAAAAATTATGGACATTGTCTATGATTTACAATAAAATAATGGAGATAGACTATGCAGATTATCATTGCCGATAAGGCAGGCTACTGCTTTGGAATTGAAAACGCCATGAAAATGGTCGAGGATACTCTGGCAAACCATCAGAATCAATCAATCTATACCCTGGGGGATATATCCCATAACCGTCAGGAAATGGACCGGCTGATTGACAGAGGGGTTGTCAAGGCGGAGACCATCGATGAAATAGACCACGGCTGCGTCATCATTCGTTCTCACGGTGTGGGGAAAGATGTGATTGATGCGGCTGAAGCCAAGGGCCTTGAAATTGTCAACGCCACATGCCCCTTTGTGAGGGCCATGCAGAAAAAGGTTGAGGATTACTACGAAAAGGGCTACCAGATTGTCATTGTCGGCAATCGGGATCATCCGGAGGTTGTTGGGGCTACAGGATGGTGCAATAATGAAGCAATTGTCATAAACGACATAAAAAGTGTAGAAAATTTAAAAAAATATGATAAAATATGTGTAGTGGCGCAGACGACCATCATTGAGGCGAATTTTAACAAAATTACAGAAGCCCTGAAGTCAAAAGCGGATGAAATTGTTATATTTAATACTATTTGCAGTGCAACAGCTGAAAGACAAGCGGCTGCGGCCAAAACTGCAAAGGTAGTAGAATATATGATCGTAATAGGCGGATATCATAGTTCCAATACCCAAAAATTATTAGATATCTGTAAGACCTATTGCAAAAACACTTGTCATATAGAAACAGCCGGAGAATTAGACCCTAATGAGATTAAGAAGTATCAAACCATCGGAATCACAGCGGGCGCATCAACACCGGATTGGATCGTTAAGGAGGTAACGGAAAGTATGGAAGAAAACAAATTGGAACAAGAACAAACTCAAGAGGTGGTTCAGGAAACAGAAGCTGCTAAAGTGCAGACAGCAAATGAAATTGCAGACGCTAATTTCGATTTCGCAGCTGAAATTGAAGAATCCCTCAAACCAATCAGAAAGGGTGCCCCAGTAGAAGGTGAAGTAATTCACATTGACAATGATGAAGTTATTTTGAATATTGGATACAAGGCAGATGCAGTCATTAAGAAGAATGACTTCACATGGAAACATGATGAAGAACTGGCAGACCTTGTCAAACTTGGTGATAAAGTCAATGCTATTGTGACCGACTTAAATGACGGTTCTGGCAGCGTTAAATTGTCTAAGATCAAATATGACAATCAGAAAGTTCAGCGTCAGTTAGCAGAAGCCTTTGAAAATAAAACTGTTTTAGAAGGTAAAGTAAAAGGCGTATCTGGCAGCGGTCTCATTGTTGATATCGGATTTACAGATATCTTCATGCCAGCATCCCAGTATCATGTGCGTTATGTCAAGGATCTTGAATCTTTAATCGGCGAAGACGTTAAAGGTATCATCATTGACTACAATGCAAAGAGAAGAAGAGCCATCTTATCACAGAAGGTTATTCTTGAAAAAGAAATCAAAGAAAAACAGGCAGCTTTAAGAGAAGCCAAGGAAAAACGTTTTGACGAGCTTGAAGTCGGCGATATCGTGGGCGGTACCGTTAAAACCATCACCAACTTTGGTATCTTCGTAGACTTAAACGGAATTGATGGCTTTGTTCATCGCTCGGATTTAACCTGGGAAAGAGCTAACGAACCAAAAGACCTGGTAGAAAAGGGTCAGGAAATCGAAGCTAAGGTTATTTCTAAGAACGACGAAGACAAGAAGATCAAGCTGAGCGTTAAGGCTCTTAAAGAAAGACCTTGGGAAGAATTCGTTAAAAACTATAAAGTGGATGACGAAGTTGAAGTTAAGATTACAAACGTACTGGATTTCGGTGCTTTCGCTGAAATTCTGCCAGGCGTTGAAGGCTTAATTCACGTTTCTGAAATCAGCTATGACCGTGTAGAATCTGTTGCAGCCGTTCTGAAACCAGGTGATGTTGTCAAGGTTAAAATCATTGGTATCAATACTGAAAAAGAAAAAATCAGCCTGAGCATCAAAGCAACCTTAGAAGCACCTGAAAGACCTGCAAGACAGAAAAAATCAGATTCTTCTTATGAGAGATCCTCTGCACCAAGATCTGACGCCCCAAGAAGAAGACCACAACAGAATAAGAATAAAACTGTTTACGAAGAATCAGCTAATGTAACCTTAGGTGATGCTTTTGGTAATCTTTTTGAAGGTCTGTCATTCGATGATGAAGACGACGATAAATAAGCAATAAGAACATAAGCCTCTCTGGAAAACCGGAGAGGTTTTTTTCTGGTTAGGGCTTTTTATTAGCAGGGCCTTAGTATATAATAGTACTATGGAATTTTTTGATAACATGAATAAAGTGGAGGAAAAAGACTTTGGGAGGAATTTTTGGAGTTGTATCTAAAAAAGACTGTGTAGCAGATTTGTTTTTCGGGACAGATTATCATTCACATTTAGGAACACGTAGAGGAGGCATGGCCGTCTACGATAAAGAAGAAGGCTTTGACCGGGCAATTCATAATATAGAGAATTCACCTTTCCGTACAAAGTTTGAACGCGATGTACAGGAGATGAAAGGACAGATCGGTATCGGCTGTATCAGCGACAGCGATCCGCAGCCGCTCATTGTCCGCGCGCATTATGGCAATTTTGTACTCACCACGGTTTGCCGGATTAACAATGCCGATGACATTGTGGAACGGGTATTGTCAAAGCACCGCGCCCATTTTATGGAAATGAGCAGCGGAAAGGTAAATGCTACCGAGCTGGTCGCTTCGATTATTGCCGCCAGAGATAACCTTCTGGATGGAATTAAAGCAGCACAGGAAATGGTGGATGGTTCTCTAACCATGCTGATCATGACAAAGGATGGGATCTATGCGTCCAGAGACCGCCTGGGAAGAACCCCTTTGATTATTGGCAAAAAAGAAGACGGCTATTGTGCGTCTTTTGAATCCTTTGCCTATCAAAACCTGGGCTATAGTGACGCCTATGAGCTGGGCCCAAATGAAATAGTTTATATCACAGCTGACGGCTATGAGACGGTATCACCTGCGGGCAAGGAGATGAAAATCTGTGCCTTCCTGTGGACCTATTACGGTTACCCAACCTCGACCTATGAGGGGGTAAACGTGGAGGCAATGCGCTACCGCTGTGGCGAAGCCCTGGCGAAACGTGACACAGATGTACCGGTCGATTCAGTCGCCGGGGTTCCGGATTCCGGGATTGCACATGCCATTGGCTATGCCAATGAATCCGGTATCCCATTTTCAAGACCGCTGATTAAGTATACGCCCACCTGGCCAAGAAGCTTTATGCCGCCGACACAGAGCATGCGGCATCTTATTGCCAAGATGAAGCTCATTTCAGTCGATGCCCTGATCAAGGATAAAAAGCTTTTATTTATTGATGACTCCATTGTACGCGGGACTCAGATGAGTGATACCGCCAGCCATCTGTTTAACAATGGCGCCAAGGAGGTACATGTCCGGTCAGCCTGCCCGCCGATTATGTATGGCTGTAAATATCTGAACTTCTCGCGTTCCACTTCAGAGTATGATTTGATCACCCGTCGTATTATCCGCGAACGTGAGGGAGACAATGACGCGAATGTTGTAGCAGATTATGCAGACCAGAATTCTCAGAATCACAAGGAAATGGTCGACACGATCTGCGAGCGGCTTAAATTCACCTCGCTCAAATATCATGAGCTGGAGGATATGATCGAGTCGATTGGTATTGATCCCTGCAAGGTTTGCACCTATTGCTGGAACGGTAAGGAATAGCGGCGATGCTTTCCCAGATTTACAGCTGCAGTCTTTTAGGGATTGAAGGCCAGATCGTTACAGTAGAGATTGATGTATTAAACGGCCTGCCCTCCTATGTGCTGGTAGGCCTTCCGGATGCAGGCGTTAAGGAGTCTAAGGAGAGGGTATACTCCGCCCTGAAGAACAGCGGCTACAGCTACCCTATGAAAAAGATCACCATCAATCTGGCGCCGGCAGACCTTAAAAAGGAAGGCCCAGCCTATGATCTGCCAATAGCCCTTGGGCTGCTGATGGCTTCGGAGCAGCTGGCGCCCGTTGACATTGAAAGCTATGTAATCCTGGGAGAGCTCTCTCTGAGCGGTGAGATCAAGCCGGTTAATGGCATTCTGCCAATGGTTCTGGCCGCCAGAGATCATGGTTTTAAAAGGATTATGATTCCTTCGGCCAATCGGTACGAGGCGGCTGTGGTTGATGGAATTGAAATTTTTCCGGTGGATAATGTTACAGAGGCGGCAGCGCACCTGTCCGGCGAATGCTGTAAGGTGCCCTGTGAGGTGGACATTGACGCTCTGTTCAAAAAGGCGCGTACGCATAGCTGCGAGACGGATTTTTCAGAAATACGGGGACAGGAACATGCCAAAAGAGCCTTTGAAATTGCCGCTGCAGGAGCCCATAATCTTTTGCTGAGCGGGCCGCCTGGAGCAGGAAAATCCATGATGGCAAAGGCGTTTCCGTCAATCCTGCCAGATATGACTGTGGAGGAAGCCCTGGAGGTAACAAAAATTTATTCAGTGGCGGGTCTTCTGCGTGATGCCCAGGTAATGACCGAAAGACCTTTCCGATCGCCGCACCACACCATTTCAAATATATCTCTGATTGGCGGGGGACGAATCCCTAAGCCGGGTGAAGTATCTCTGGCGCACCTTGGCGTATTGTTCCTGGATGAACTGCCAGAGTTTAAAAAAAGCGCACTGGAGGTCTTGAGACAGCCCATTGAAGACCAGCAGGTAACCATTTCGAGGGTCAACGCTTCGCTGACCTATCCGGCTTCTTTTATGATGATCGCCAGCATGAACCCCTGTCCTTGTGGCTATTACGGCGATCCAACCCATGAATGCCACTGCAGTACCAGTGAGATACACCGCTATGCCGGAAAAATATCCGGCCCTTTTTTAGATAGAATTGATATAAAAATTGAAGTGCCAGCCATGGACTTTGATGCGCTTGAAACAGCGCCAAAGGGTGAATGCTCTGCAGACATCAAGGTCCGGGTAAACGCAGCGCGCGCTGTTCAGAACAGGCGCTACGCGAAAGAAAAAGGCCTTTATTTTAATGCTCAGCTGTCACCGAGGTCCATTGAAAAGTATTGTAAGCTCGGATCGCGTGAAAAGCAGCTCATGGAAAAAATCTATAAGAAAATGAACCTCAGTGCCAGAGGTTATCACCGTATTCTCAAGCTGGCAAGGACCATTGCGGATTTGGAGGGCGCTGTGAATATAAACACTGCCCATCTATCAGAGGCAGTACAGTACCGTAGCTTTAGCCCCGAGGGATAATTAAAAAAAGGTGAGTGTCCAGAACCGTATTGGACGCTCACCTTTTTTATTGCACACTGTAAACCAGACAGGCAAAATCTTCGACAGGCATTGCTTTTGCGAAGTAGTAGCCCTGAATAATATCACAGCCGATCTTTTTCAAAAAGTCGATCTGGTCCTGTGTTTCGACACCCTCGGCTACCACTTTAATATCCAGTGAATGCGCCATTTGGATAACGCTTTCCACCACCTTTTCGCCTCTGCGCGATAAGGTCGTCTCGTTAAAAAATTCCTTATCCATTTTCAAGACATCTACGGGCAGCTCCTTTAGCAGATTCAATGAGGAGTATCCCGTTCCAAAGTCATCAATCGAGATTTTAAACCCAAAATCATTGAGGGCCTTAAAGACAGAAGCGAGCACATCGATATTGTCAAAAACCGCACTTTCAGTTACCTCAAGCTCCAAACAGTCAGGCGGCACGTCATACTTTTTTACAACAGCCATAAGGTTCTCGGCAAAATCCGAATGACTCAAATGCTTTCTGGAAAAATTAACCGAGATCAGCAGCGGTGACAGCCCCTGATCCATCCACATGCGCTGCTGTTTACAGATGGATTCAAACATAAAGAAGTCCAGCTTAATGACAAAATTGTTTTTTTCAAAGAGCGGAATAAACTCCGCGGGAGGTATAAGCCCCTTTTCCGGGTGGAGCCAGCGGACAAGCGCCTCAGCGCCAACCGGCTGTAAGGTTTTAAGGGAGTACTTTGGCTGAAGATAGACTTTAAACTGGTTTGAAGCCAGTGCCTCATCCATCTGATTTTCGATTTTTCTTTCCCGGAGAATCTGATTGCGCATGACGGTGTCAAAGTAAGCAATACCATTCCCGTTGGTGCCTTTAATGGATTTGCGGGCCATGTCTGCCCGGTCATACATATGGTTAACCGTGAGATGGTCCTCCTGAACCAGATAAATGCCAAAGGATAAAGTAAAGGGAATGTCAAAATCCAGGCAGGCCAGATGTCCTCTTAAAGCCTCCAATCGGCCGGATAAGTCCCCTATGGTTTTATAATGAAGCAGAAGTGCAAAATCATCAGAGGCGACACGGCAAAAAGTTTCTTTATCATCCAGAAAGCTGGCGATGGTTTCAGACATGGCGGCCAGAAGCTGATTGCCGCTTTGAAAACCATAAAGATCATTTATAGCCTTGAATTTATCAATGTCGAAGCTGACAATTGCGTATTGAAGCTCTTTCTTTCCGCCTAACCAGTGTTCACTGTCAAGGACAAATTTGTTGAAATTAGAAAAGCCTGTAATATCATCTGTATAGGCCATGCGCTTCAGCTCACGGCGGCTTTTTCGCTGGTGGATTTCAATGTACACGATCAGGGCAGTAAAGAAAAACAGAATAATACCCCAGGTTAGAAGGGTGGATTGAATAATCTGACTGGATTTTTCTGAAACGACGCTTTTGGGTGCTACAATTAGTACATTCCAGTTGTTTGTATCCACCGGGGCAATGCTGAAGTAGTAAAGCTCTCCATTATAATGGTATTCCCCAACACAGGTTTCACGGGCCTCCAGAGCCTTTATTACCTGACTGCGCGTTTTATCATTTGAGTAGCTGAGTTCTGTGATATTTTCAATATTCTGATTACTGCCGGGATGATTGGAACGGATGATGATGTCCCCGTTATCGTTTATGATATAGGAATAGCCCTTGCCGTTAAAGCTCGTTACAGAAAGGACTTTGCTGTATTGACTGATCGCATTGGTCGCGAAGAGTACGCCCAAAATCTTGTCGTTTGAACGGATTGGCGCTGCGTAGACAGTGATGGGTTCTCCGCCGAATTTATCAGTCAGAATACCGGAAACAACAGTTTTGCCCCCTAAGGCCTTATAAAAATAGTCCCGGTCAGAAAAATCCTCGTCATAGCCATCGGTGGTATGGGCGACACCATCGGGTGTGATGATTCCCATGCGCTTAAAAGAATTGCGGTTATTCTCCTGATCTAAAACAGGAAGAGTACCTAGAATATTATCCGGTGAAGCGTTGCCGATATAGGTGGCAATGGCGTCAAGCGTATTAAAGTCGCCCCTCAGCCGGTTTTGGATGGTCGTGGCGGACTGCTGGGACAGCTCTTTTAAGGTGGTTTGAGTCTCCGACTCTAAAAAATGGTCCAGATAGGATGTGTAGACATAAGCGATAATGACGATTATAAATATCAGCAGCGACGCTGCAAGAATAGGCCGCCATACTCTTGATTTTAACCCACGGTCATTCATATAGTATCTCTTTTCTGTGCGATTGCTTTTTTATATTATACCATAGTCGAAGGGACTAAAGAAGCGGCCTGCAAAAAAAGAAAGATATGTAATGTAATAAAAAGAAATAGATATGAAAAAGATGGTGTTTTAAGAAGAAAGTTAAAAATACACAACATTAGTGTTAAAATATGTGTTATGATAAAGTATCATATTTTTTAAAAGGGGAATTGATATGGAAAGGGACTTATTCTGGATATGGTTGATGTCGTTGACCGAGCTTGGGAACCAGCGCAAGCTAAAGCTGTTAAAATATTTTGAGACGCCTGAAAAAATATATCTTGCTGATGAGAAAAGCCTTATGGCCTCTGGCGCAGTTCGGGAAAAGGACTGCAGGTATATCCGAAGCCAGCAGCACCTGTATCTTGCCACAAAGGCCAGGGGCTTTATGGAGCGCCATGGAATTGACCTTATAACCATAGAAAACAGTCTTTATCCGGCAAGGCTGAAAAATATTTATGACCCGCCGGTCGGCTTGTTTGCCAAGGGAAGCCTTGATTTGCTGGATCGTCCTATGTATTTGGGGATTGTAGGTTCTCGAAAAGCGTCGCCAACGGGCCTTAAGCAAGCCCGCAAACTGGCCGAAACCTTTTCCGATATGGGGATCACCATTGTCAGCGGAATGGCAGAGGGTGTAGATGGTGAGAGCCATTTGGGCAGCTGTGGGCGGGTCGGATCGACCATTGCTGTCATGGGCACAGGTATCAATGTGTGCTATCCTGAGAAGCATAAGCCACTGTACAAAAAGATCGCCCACAGCGGGCTCATCCTCACAGAATTTTTTATGGATGAGCAACCATTGAAATTTCATTTTCCGAGAAGAAACAGGATCATCAGTGGTCTGTGCGATGGTCTGTTAGTAGTAGAGGCCAGGGAAAAGAGCGGTGCTCTGATCACAGCCGACTTTGCACTGGAGCAGGGAAAAAACGTTTATGCTGTCCCTGGTGATATCACCCGTTATCAGAGTGTTGGCAGCAACCAGCTCATCAAGGAAGGCGCAAAGGTCGTTACAGAGCCAGAGGATGTACTGGAGGACTATGTTGACATGCTGCCTCAGGATATTGAAAATTTTCATAATCCCATCAATCTCGAGCGAGCCGCTGAGGGAGTAGAGGACCCGGAACAGAAAAAAATATTAAACTATGTTGCCGAAGGCTACACGACAGTGGATGAGCTGGTGACAATGTCTGGAATGGAGATTCAGGCAGTCAACAGTACCCTTTCCATGCTGGAGCTTGACGACCGTGTTAAAGTAGAATATGGAAAGGTATATATTCTTTAGAGAGAAACCTTATGGATTTCTGTATTCAAAATTTGAAAAAAAAAGATTCCTTTGTTATAATGAAGCTTGTTTGACTTTTATCATACATAATAAAAACAAGTTATAAAGGTAAAATATATATTGAAGGAGGAATACAATGGCAAAAAATCTCGTCATTGTTGAATCACCCGCAAAAGCTAAGACGATAAAAAAATATCTGCCTAAGGGCTACGAGGTGCAGGCAACCATGGGCCATGTCATCGACCTGCCCAAAAGCCGTATCGGGATTGATATCGAAGACCACTTTAAACCTGACTATATTAAAATCAGAGGAAAAGGTGAGCTGCTGAAAAAAATTAAGAAGGAAGCCAACAAGGCAGATAATATCCTGCTGGCAACTGACCCCGACCGCGAGGGCGAGGCGATTTCATGGCATGTGGCCAACTTTTTGGGCATTGACCTGGATACCAAATGCCGGATCGAGTTTCATGAAATTACCAAGAGAGCAGTGAACGCCGCCATTGAAAACAAGCGCGCGGTGGACATGGATCTGGTAGATTCCCAGCAGGCAAGAAGAATACTTGACCGGCTTGTCGGCTATTCTTTGAGCCCGTTTTTATGGAAAAAGGTTAAAAAAGGACTTAGCGGTGGCCGTGTCCAGTCGGTTGTCACCCGTATTATTGTGGACAGGGAAGAGGAAATTGCTGCTTTTGTCCCCGAAGAGTACTGGGGACTTGACCTGGAGCTTAAAAAAAATGAGGATAAAAATATCTTTTTATCCCGTTTCTATTCTGAAGATGGAAAAAAGAAAACCATCAAGAATGCCGAAGAGGCGGCCCGTCTGGAGCAGGTTGTGCTGCATAACCCCATTACGGTTGCCGGAGTTAAAAAGCGTGTGCGCAAACAGAAGCCGCCGCTGCCCTTTACCACCAGTACTCTGCAGCAGGAGGCATACAAGGTTTTGGGCTTTACCACACAGCGCACCATGCGCATTGCCCAGCAGCTTTACGAAGGGGTTGAGGTCGCGGGCAAAGGCCTTGTCGGTTTGATTTCTTATATCCGTACCGACTCCACGCGTTTGGCGGATGAAGCCATCGCAGAAGCAAAAGATTTTATCGAAGCCAACTATGGCCCGGATTATCAGCAGAGCTCTGCGAAAAAGACTGTGAAGAAAAAAAATGTCCAGGATGCCCACGAAGGGATTCGTCCATCATCGGTTTTTAACCTGCCCGAGGAAGTGCGCGATTCCCTTGAGAAGGATCAGTATAAGCTGTACAAGCTTATCTGGGATCGTATGGTCGCCAGCCAGATGGCAGATGCCGAGTATTACGTAACAGATGTGGATGTAGCCTGCGCGAATCTGCTCTTTAAAACAAAGGGTGAGATCATGAAATTCAAAGGCTTTACAGCCGTATACCGCACAGCCAGCTCAGCAGAGAAGGAAGAGGCAAACCGCCTGCCCGAGTTCGAGGACAACGAGGAGCTCAACCTTGTTAAAATCAATAAAGAACAGAAATTCACGAAGCCGCCGGCACGCTACACAGAAGCCTCTCTGGTAAAAATTCTTGAAGAAAAAGGGATTGGCCGTCCAAGCACCTATGCGCCGACCATTGCCACCATTAAAAATCGAGATTATGTCGAGGTGGTGGAAAAGCACTTTGTGCCAACAGAGCTGGGGATCACCGTTACGCACCTTATGAAGGAATATTTTGAGGATATTGTCAATCTGACCTTTACCGCAGAAATGGAAGAGAAGCTGGATAAGGTAGCAGATGGCGAAACGGACTGGGTAAAGCTTCTGGAAAACTTTTACGGTGGGTTTAAGAAAGAGCTGGACCATGCTCAGGAGGCAGCGGCAGCGGTTACCATCGCAGACCCCGAATCCGATGAGGTTTGCGAGCTCTGCGGCCGAAGAATGGTCATTAAAAAAGGGAAATACGGTAAGTTTTTAGCCTGTCCCGGTTTTCCCGAATGTAAAAATACAAAGCCTTACTTTGAAAAAACTGGCGGTATCTGTCCTGAATGCGGCGGAGACCTTGTTAAGCGTACCTCTAAAAAGGGCCGTACCTTTTATTCCTGCTCCAATTATCCAAACTGCGAATATATGAGCTGGGATATGCCGGTACCCGAAAAATGTCCTGAATGCGGACAGACGATGTTCCAAAAAGGTCTGGGTAAACGTAAAAAGATTTACTGCGCCAAATGTGGTTTTGAAAAATCGCCGGATCAGCAATAGAAGATACGCATACGACTGATGACCGTCCGTTTCGGGCGGTCGTCATTTATATACAGATTTAAGTATTCATTGCTAAAATGACCTATTAGATTAAATATATAATGAAATGAGGAATAAAGAAATGTTTCATGCAACAACAATCGTTGGTGTAAGACACAATGGCGAGGTTGCCATTGCCGGTGACGGCCAGGTGACAATGGGTGAAACGACCATTATGAAGGCAACGGCCAAGAAAGTCAGAAAAATTTATAATGATCAGGTACTGGTTGGTTTTGCAGGATCAGTGGCCGATGCTTTTACACTGTGTGAACGCTTTGAACACAAAATTGAACAGTACAACGGGAACCTGCAGCGCGCAGCGGTTGAACTGGCTAAGGACTGGCGTCAGGATAAGGCGTTACGAAAGTTGGAAGCCTTGCTAATCGTGATGGATAAAAATGAAACGCTGGTGCTTTCCGGCAGCGGCGAGGTCATTGAACCGGACGACGACATCGCCGCCATTGGTTCTGGCGGAAACTACGCGCTTTCTGCTGCCAGAGCTTTAAAACGCCATTCGAATTTAAGCGCAAAGGAAATCGCCCGCGAATCCCTTAAGATCGCATCTGAAATCTGTGTATACACGAATGATAATATCCGTGTCGAAGAATTAGAGTAAATTTGAGGTAAAATTTATGGAAATGAAAGATTTAACGCCTAAAAAAATTGTCGAAGAGCTAAACCGCTATATTATCGGCCAGGAACCGGCAAAAAAGGCTGTGGCTGTAGCCCTGAGAAACCGTTACCGCAGAAGCCTTCTGTCAGAGGAAATGCGGGATGAGTTTACACCAAAGAACATTATTATGATGGGACCCACCGGTGTAGGGAAGACCGAGATTGCAAGAAGGATCGCCAAGCTGGTGTCTGCTCCCTTTATTAAGGTAGAGGCCACTAAATTCACGGAAGTGGGATATGTCGGACGCGATGTGGAATCCATGGTGCGCGACCTGGTGACCACCTCCATCCGTAAGGTACAGCAGGAAAAAATGAAGGAAGTTTACGAGCAGGCCGAAGAACGGGCGAATAAACTGATCCTGGATATCCTGGTACCCATGAAAAAGAAAAAAGAAACCATCAAGACGCCCTTCGATATTTTTATGAAGAGTAATAAACAGCCGGCTCAGCCAGAAACACCAGATCCGGTTAAGGAAGCGGAAAAAGCTGAAAAAGAAAAAAATCTCCAGATTAAACGTGAAGCCATCGCCCAGGATTTGGCTGACGGCAGGATGGAGGACGAGGTTATTGAGATCGAGGTGGAGGATGACGGATCCAAAACCATTGGCGTCATGGCAGGGATGAATGATGATATGAGCATTAACATCAATGACATTCTCGGTGACTTTCTGCCGTCTAAGAAGAAAAAACGTCATGTCAAGGTCAAGGACGCCCGTAAGATTTTCACAAATCAGGAAGCTCAAAAAATGATCGACATGGATGAGGTCAAGGAAATCGGCCTGCGCGAAGCAGAGCAGAACGGGATTATTTTTATTGATGAAATTGATAAAATCATCGGGAACGGCAACAATAACGGCCCGGATGTCTCACGCGAGGGTGTGCAGCGGGATATTCTGCCAATCGTTGAGGGCAGTACTATCACCACCAAATATGGTCCGGTGAAAACCGACTTTATTCTGTTTATCGGCGCAGGCGCTTTTCATGTGGCTAAAATATCCGATATGATTCCCGAGCTTCAGGGCCGTTTCCCAATCACCGTTGAGCTGGACAGCCTGACAGAGGAAGACTTCAAACAGATTCTTACCCAGCCTGAAAACTCTGCCATCCGCCAATATCAGGAGCTCCTGAAAACGGAGGATGTCAATCTGGTTTTTGAGGACGATGCCATCGAAACATTGGCGCAGATTGCTTTTGCCCAGAATGAGGAACAGGAAAATATTGGCGCCAGACGGCTGCATACAGTTCTTGAAAAGCTGTTGGAAGAGGTATCTTTCTATGCGTCTGACTATGATGCGGACACCTTTGTGGTTAACAAAGAATACGTCAACTCTGTTTTTAAACCGACAGAGCGTGAACGCAGCTATTCCAGATTTTTGCTTTAAAAAATTTAAGAAAAGTACTTGCTACTGCCCTGTAATTATGTTATTATAGGGCAGTATGTTGTTATTACACACATTTTTCGAGGAGCGGCAGGTGCCTGCAGAGCAGGTGGGCCGAATCCGGAGAGAAAAATGGAGGAAAAACCTAAGGAGGAATTATTATGGCAGCAGTAACAATGAAACAATTATTAGAAGCGGGTGTACACTTTGGTCACCAGACCAGAAGATGGAACCCTAAAATGGCCCCTTACATTTTCACTGAAAGAAACGGTATTTACATCATTGACTTACAGCAGACAGTGAAAAAAATCGATGTCGCCTGTAACTTCGTTAAAGAAGTAGCAGCAAACGGCGAAAGCATTTTATTTGTCGGCACCAAAAAACAGGCTCAGACCAGCATCGAAAAGGAAGCCAAAAGAAGTGGAAGCTTCTGTGTTAACCATCGTTGGTTAGGTGGTACCTTGACAAACTTCACCACCATCAGCAAACGTATCGAACGCTTAAAAGAATTAAAAGCGATGGAAGAAGACGGAACTTTTGAACTGTTACCGAAAAAAGAAGTTATCAAATTAAAAAGAGAACGTGAAAAACTGCAGAAATTCTTAGGCGGCATTGAAGACATGAAAGAAATGCCAGGCGCAATGATCGTTATCGACAGCAAGAAAGAAAGAATTGCCATTGCAGAAGCACATAAACTGGGTATTCCGATTGTTAGTATTGTCGATACCAACTGTGACCCGGACGAAATTGACTACGTTATTCCTGGAAACGACGATGCAATCCGTGCCGTTGCTTTAATCCTTGGTGTATTAGCAGATGCTATTATTGAAGGAAAACAGGGCGAACAGTTTGAAGAAGCTGTCGTAGAAGAAACTGTTGTAGCTGAAGATGCTTCCGGCGACGTAGTTGTGGAAGAAGTAGTAGAAGTAACTGCTGAATAAGCAGCTTGACATTTGATTAGAGGAGGATACAGACTTGGACGCTAAATTAGTTAAAGAATTAAGAGAAAAAAGCGGCGCAGGCATGATGGACTGCAAAAAAGCTTTGGTTGCAACCGATGGTGACATCCAAAAAGCAATGGAATACTTAAGAGAACAGGGCTTAGCTGCTACCACCAAAAAAGCTGGCCGTGTAGCTGCTGAAGGTGTTGTAGAATCTTACATCCATATGGGCGGTAAGATCGGTGTTTTAGTAGAAATCAACTGTGAAACAGATTTCGTTGCTAAAACCGATGGCTTCAAAGCTTTTGCTAAAGACGTTGCAATGCATATTGCGGCTGCTAACCCAACCTATGTTTCTAAAGAAGAAGTGCCGGAAGCAGAAGTTGAGCATGAAAAAGAAATCCTGAAACATCAGGCATTAAATGAAGGCAAACCCGAAAAAATTGTCGACAAAATGGTTGAAGGCCGTATCGGTAAATTTTACAAGGAAATCTGCCTGCTAGAACAGCCTTTTGTTAAAAACCCAGATATCACCATTGAAGATCTTGTGAAAGAACAGATCATGGCAATCGGTGAAAATGTAAAAATCAGACGCTTTGCCCGCTTCCAGTTAGGCGAAGGCATTGAAAAGAAACAGGAAAACTTTGCAGAAGAAGTAGCTGCGCAGATGAAATAAAGAAAATATCTGTTCACAAAAACCTTTAGTATTTATTTGAACTAAATATAGATATGATAAACCGCCCAAAAACACTGTTTTACTTATGATAGTAAAGAACAGTACTGTTTTTGGACGGTTTTTTCTTTTAAAACAGTTGTTTTTTGGACATCGCATAAACCTGCTTACATTGGTGTGGAGGTGCATATGTTTTTGTGTAGCACACAACAAAAAATTTGTGTAAAAGATGGAATCAAAACTACGGCTAAGTTACACAGAATACTAAGTGTTTTGATTTGTTTAAGTAAAGACAGTAAATGAGAAAGCGGCCTTTTATATATTTAAGTATGTGTATAAGGATGCAAATTGTTAATAAACTTTTAATAATTTCTTTATAAGCAGGTTAGAAAGTCTCGTTACAATAAGGACAGCAAAATAATGGAGGCTGTCAATGACTGAAAAAAATCTTATAAATGGGCTTTCTGAAAAAGAGGTAACACAGCGTGTGCAGAAGGGCAAGCAGAATCTGGCCCAAAGCGTCATGACAAAAACAACGGGTGAGATCATCAGGCGGAATGTTTTCACCTTGTTTAATCTTATGAATTTATTGATCGCTACTGCGCTTTTCTGTGTGGGTGCTTACAGCAATATGGTGTTTATTGGGATCATTATTTTAAACATGATCATTGGTATTGCACAGGAGATCAAGGCTAAGAAAACCGTCGAAAAACTATCGCTTCTATCGGTTCCTTCTGTTACTGTGCTGCGCGACGGAAAAGAAAAGACGATTGCGACTGATGAGGTTGTTCAAGAAGATGTTATGGTTTTGAGCGCAGGTCAGCAGATTTGCTGTGACGGGATAGTGCTCTCTGGCGACGCCGAGGTAAATGAGGCACTCCTGACAGGTGAGGCGGACGCTGTTGGAAAGAGAACCGGCGACGATCTGCTGTCTGGCAGCAGCCTGGTCAGCGGCCGGTGCCTGGCGAAGGTCACTCACGTTGGAGGAGATAATTACGCGTCTAAAATAGCGCGGGAGGCCAAACAGGTAAAGGAACAGAGTTCTGAGCTCATGCAGTCCATGCGTAAGGTAACCCGTATTACCAGTTTGTTTATTATTCCTTTAGGAATTATCTTGTTTCTGGAAGCATTTGTTTTGAGGAGCGATCCGCTTTTCATTTCGGTAGTATCCACTTCTGCTGGCCTGTTAGGAATGCTGCCAAAAGGGTTGGTGCTATTGATCAGCGTATCATTGGCCGGCGGCGTCATTAAGCTGGCAAAAAATAAAATATTGATTCAGGATATGTTTTCTTTAGAGACATTGTCCCATGTAGACGTACTATGCCTCGATAAAACCGGCACATTAACGGAAGGGAAAATGGAGGTAGAAAGGATACTGCCTTTTGAAAACACCATTGCAAAAAAGGTAAAACTTGAGCCATTAATGGGTTCTTTTTTAAAGCACAGTATTGATAATAATGCGACCTTTCAGGCGTTAAAAGCATATTTTAAAGAGAGCAGCACTTATGCTGTATACTCAAGCGTCGCATTTTCCTCTGAACGAAAATGGGCTGCGATGACTTTTGAAAAGGGAGATACACTGGTTATCGGCGCACCGGAAAAAGTGTTACAGGGTGAAATACCCAATGCGTTAAAGACAGAAATAAAAAGAGGCAGGAGGGTGCTTGTCGTGAGTATTGCAAAGGGTACAATGACAAGCCAGACAAATTTATCTGAAACAAAGCTGATCCCCATAGCAGGGATCGTTATTCGGGACCGCATACGCCAGAGCGCACCCCAAATTTTAAATTATTTTAGAAAACAAGGCGTCACCGTTAAAGTAATATCCGGCGACAACCCAGTAACGGCATCCATGGTTGCGAAGGACGCCGGGCTAAAGAATTATGACAAAGCGATTGACATGATGTCTGTGGGTGAAAATGTAGATTTTAGAAAAATTGCAGAAAAATATACGGTGTTTGGAAGAACCACGCCCCAGCAGAAAAAGAAACTGGTTCAGGCATTAAAAGCTGAAGGGCATTCTGTCGCAATGACGGGCGACGGCGTCAATGACCTTTTGGCCTTGAAAGAAGCTGACTGCTCCATTGCTATGGGAAATGGAAGCGATGCGGCCAGGCAGGCTGCACAGGTGGTCTTGCTAGAATCAGACTTTTCGGCGCTGCCAGGACTTTTGTTGGAGGGGCGGCGTGTGGTGAATAATGTTACCCGTGCCGCGGGGGTTTTTTTTATCAAGACGATTTATTCGGTGGTCTTGACGTTCATTTGCGTTTTGACTAACATTGCGTTTCCTTTTCTGCCGATCCAGATTACACTGATCGATGCAGCGATAGAAGCTTATCCTTCATTTGTAACAGCCTTTGAAGCAGATGGACGGAGGATCAGGGAACGGTTTCTGCCATCAGCTTTGCGAAAAGCTCTGCCGAATGCAGTGGCCATTATTGCGGCGTTTTTGCTGATAAACTTCGCAGCAGTGTTGGGTGTGGTTCAAATCGGAATGGTCGAGAAAATAACCATACTTTATTTACTGGCAGGCTTACTCAGTATGCAGGCTGTCATAAAAAATAACATGCCTTTTACAAAGCTGCGTTTGTTTGTTGTGGTCACAATGGCGGCGGGTTATTTTGGAGCAGTCTTTTTATTCAGCCATCTGCTGGGATTGGAGATGGCTCTGAATACCGGGGCGCTTCTGCTATTTGGGGTAGTATTGGTGATTGCCTTTGGCATAGAGCGTATTTTAACAAAATGTGTCAGGAATGATAACGGAAAAAAGGTGGACATTGGTAAACGGCCTTTCTCATCTCGTTGCAGTATTTTTCAAAAAGAACAGCGCTGATAAATGATGAAGCTGTTTTTGCTAATTTCTTGTGAAAGAAGCTTGACGCAAGCGCCTGCTTTAAGTTATAATATAAATGTTCATTATGACTGTATATTAGACAGTTTATGATTGCGTCGGCTCTTTGGCATAAAGGTAAGCCGATACAAACGGTACCTGAATAGATTTGTGATAAAGAGCACGAAAGTGTTCTTTTTTTACAGTTTGGGTTATTCTTGAGCCTGTCTTGAAAAAAAGGGGCTTCTGAGGTATAATCAAACTAAGAATAAAAGGGGGATTATATGGAGACGAAATATAAAAGAATTATTATCAAGCTGAGCGGCGAAGCCCTGTCTGGTAAGATTGGCTTTGGCATTGATCCACCGACGGTACAGCGTATCTGTGAATCTGTAAAAGAGGTTTTTGAGCAGGATGTTGAGATCGCGATTGTTGTAGGCGGCGGCAATTTCTGGAGAGGCCGTTTTGGCGAGGGAATGGATAAATCGACTGCCGATTATATGGGAATGCTTTCCACTGTTATCAACGCGCTGGCACTTCAGGATGTTTTGGAACAGATGGGTGTGCCGGTAAGGGTACAGACCGCCATCGAAATGAAAGAAGTAGCTGAACCTTATATACGCCGCAAAGCAGTCAGACATCTGGAAAAGAAACGCGTGGTTATTTTTGCAGCCGGAACAGGCAATCCATTCTTTACAACGGACACCACAGCGGCGTTGCGTGCAGCCGAGGTAGATGCAGAGATGATCCTTTTGGCTAAGAGTGTGGACGCAGTCTATGACTCCGATCCGGAAGTGAATCCAGACGCTAAAAAATATGATCGTCTGACTTATATTGACGTTATTAACCAGGGATTAAAGGTTATGGATTCCACAGCCATTACCCTGTGTATGGATAATAAAATACCAATCCTTGTTTTCGGCTTGGACCAGCCGGAAAATATTTTAAAAGCCGTTCGCGGCGAAACCATCGGAACAATTATCGAGGAGGCAGAATAATGTTAAACGAAATTAAAGACAGAGCCAATGATAAAATGCAGAAAGCCCTGAATAACTTAAATGAGAGTTTAGGAGGTCTGAGAGCAGGCCGTGCGAACCCTCATATTCTTGATAAAGTTACGGTTGATTATTATGGAGCGGCGACAGCCATCAACCAGCTGGCAAGCGTGGCAGTGCCTGAAGCGCGTATGATCACCATTCAGCCCTATGACAGCACCTCGATCTCTGCGATCGAAAAAGCTATTTTGACTGCGGATCTGGGCTTTAACCCATCGAATGACGGTAAAATCATTCGTCTGATTGTGCCGGAACTGACAGAAGAACGCCGTAAAGAGCTGGTTAAATTAACCAAGAAATATGGTGAAGAATGTAAGGTTGCCATGCGTAATATACGCCGTAAAGCCGTACAGGATCTGAAAGACGCTGAAAAGGAAGGCCTGATCAGTGAGGATGAGCTGCACCAGGGCGAAAAGGAAATTCAGAAGCTAACCGATGATGAAGTGAAAAACATCGAGGGTGTGCTGAAGGAAAAAGAAGCGGAGATCATGGCAGTTTAGCCAGAAGTGATTTGATTGTCAACTGAAACCATCTTGGTTTTATTTGTGAAACTAAATAAGTCTTTCACAAGAGTGGGGAAACCCACTCTTGTGTGTTTTCTGAAGCTTATTAAAATTTAGGAGAATATATGAAAAAACAATCCAAGGAATCAATGCTGGAGGAACTCATTGCACCGGTGGTGGAAGCTGAGGGCTATGAGTGCGTTGATGTTACCTTTGAAAAGGCCGGAAAAGACTGGGTGTTAACTGCCTACATAGATGGGCCGAACGGCATTGGGCTGGATGACTGCGAAGCGGTCAGCCGTAAGCTCAGTGACCTGATGGATGAAAAAGACCCCATTGAGCAGAGCTACCTGTTGGAGGTTTCGTCTCCGGGAATTGACCGTCCCTTAAAAAAGGAGAAGGATTTTGTCCGCAATATGGATAAACGCATTGTGGTCAATTTCTATGCGCCGGTGAATGGCAGTAAACAGTTAAGCGGTATCCTCAAAGGTTACAATGGTGCAACGCTGACCCTACAGCTTGACTCTGAAGAAATGATGGAGCTGGAAATGTCTGCTGTTTCCAAGGTTGCTCCGGAAATTGAATTTTAGGAAGGCGAATAATTATGAATGCAGAGTTTATGAGAGCTCTTGATGCTTTAGAAGCAGAAAAGAACATCGACAAGGAGGAACTGATCGACGCCATTGAGGTATCCATCGAATCCGCCTACAAAAAAAATTATGGCAATGTGCAGGATGTGGATGTAAAGCTCGACCGTGATACGGGAGAAATTACCGTTTATGCAACCCGCGATATTGTCCAAGATGTCGAAAATCTGGAAACACAGATATCCCTCGAAGAGGCGCGTGAGATTGATCCGACCTATGAAGTTGGAGATGTCTACCGTAAGGTTATCACCCCAAGAGATTTTGGACGTATTGCAGCTCAGAATGCAAAGCAGCTCATTGTTCAGCGAATCAAGGAAGCTGAACGCAATATGGTTTATAATGAATACCTGGAACGCCAGGATGAGGTAATGACCGGGATCATCAACCGTATTGAGCGTGGCAATGTATTTGTAGATATTGGAAACAGTGAAGGCTGTATGCCGCCAATGGAACAGGTTCCTGGAGAAAAATACTACCCAGGACAGCGTCTGAAGGTTTATCTGCTCATGGTACGCAAGACCACTAAAGGGCCGCAGCTCAGATTGTCGAGAACACACCCGGGTCTGGTCAAGCGGCTTTTTGAGACCGAAGTGCCGGAAATTTATGATGGGATTGTAGACATTGTGTCTATTTCCAGAGAAGCAGGCTCGAGAACCAAGATTGCCGTTAAAGCCAATGATTCGTCGGTTGATCCGGTTGGGGCCTGTGTTGGACAAAAGGGAATCCGGGTTCAGAACATTATTAATGAGCTGAACGGTGAAAAGATTGATATTATTAAATACAGCGATGATGTACGTGAATACCTGTCTAACGCCCTGAGTCCTGCAAAGATTTACCGGATTCTGCCGAATAAAACCGAAAAAACCGCTATTGCTGTTGTTGATGATTTTCAATTATCACTGGCCATTGGCAAAGAGGGGCAAAACGTGCGGCTGGCGGCAAAGCTGGCATCCTGGAAAATTGATATCAAGAGCAAAAGTGATTATGAGCGTATGCTGGCAGAAAACCCTGACTTTGACGCGGATTATACACACGTGGGAGAAGAAGAGGATATTCTGGATGAGCTGAAAAATGAATTGGACGAGGTACTGGACATTCAGATTGATGAAGATAATGCCGAAAGCCTCGATAATGTACTGGACGATCTGGTAATGACGGACGAATTAGAGGATTTGGATGACTTTTTTGAATAAGTAAAGATTTATCCCATATCTCTGTGATATAATATTATAATGTGTGCAGGAGGAAGCAATGAAAAAAATGCCCGTAAGAACCTGCGTGGTTTGTCATTCAAAAATTGAGAAGAAAAATCTATTGCGTATTGTCTGCAATAAAGACAATGAAATATTCTATGATCCAACGGGAAAAGCCAACGGGCGGGGTGCCTATATCTGTGATGACCCCAAATGTCTGGACGCTTTTCTGAGTAAAAATATTCTTGAAAAAGCTTTTAAACGGCCAATCGACAAAGATACCGTCGAAGAAGTGCGTCAAAAAATAAAAGAACAGCTGTCATAGGCCATAACGGCAGATGAAAAATACAGCTATGGAGAGATCTATGAACAAATAAAAACAATTGAAGGGAGGAATTATATGTCAAAGTTAAGAGTTTATCAATTAGCAAGCGAATACGACGTTCCCAGTAAGGAATTTGTCGATATCTTAAATAAGCATAATATTCCCGTAAAAAATCACATGAGTGTGTTAACAGAACAACAGGTAACTGATTTCAGAAAAGAATACAAAAAAGGTGAAGATACTAAGGAACAGCCAAAAGCAGCACCTAAAGCAGCAGCGCCGAAACAGGAAGCAAAGGCCCGCAAGCCTCAGCAGTCCAAGCAGGACAACAAGTCCCAGCCTAAAGCGCAGCCGCAGTCCAAGCCTCAGCAGCAAGAGCGCAAACCTCAGCAGGGAAAGCCTCAGCAGCAGGAAAGAAAGCCTCAGCAAAGGGACAATAATGCACCTCAGAACCGCCATCCAGCAGATGGCCAGAGAAATGGGAATAACGGCCAGAACCAGCAAAAGAGAAATATCAGCGGACAGGGAAACAACGGAAGCAATAATAACAATCGTCCCAATAATGCCAAAGGCCAGACTGTGCCCAATAACAGCAAGCCAGACCGCAAAAATAAAAACCAGAAAAGAAATAATAACAATAATAATCAGCCCGCTAAAGTAAGAGATCACAGCAAAAAAGGGAAAACGGCCCGCAGTGTTTACAAAAAGATGAAGGATGAGAAGAAGACTGAAAAGATGAAGAATCAGGTCTTTGAGATTCCTGAATTGGTAACCGTTGGAGAGCTGGCAGAAATTCTGGATGTTGGCGCGACCGAAATTATTAAAATTTTAATGATGGCAGGTACCATGGCGACCATTAATCAGCAGATTGATTATGAAACCGCTGAAATTGTGGCGTCTGAGCTGGGCTATGAAGTTAAAGCTGTTAAAATGGAGGATGTCGTCACCAAAATTCTGGAAGAATACGACGAAGAAGATACCGGAAACGAAGTTAAGCGTCCGCCGGTTGTTACTGTTATGGGTCATGTTGACCATGGTAAGACCTCCCTCTTAGACCGTATCCGTAAAGCAAATGTTACAGCCGGTGAAGCTGGCGGGATTACCCAGCATATTGGTGCATATACGGTTACCATCAATGGTGAATCCATCACTTTTATCGATACACCAGGCCATGAGGCATTTACCGCCATGCGTTCCAGAGGGGCGCAGATGACCGATATCGCCATTCTGGTGGTAGCGGCTGACGATGGCGTCATGCCCCAGACTGTGGAAGCCATTAACCATGCCAAGGCGGCCGGCGTTCCGATCATTGTTGCGATTAACAAAATTGATAAAGAAGGCGCCAATCCTGAGCGTGTTAAACAGGAATTAACAGAGCATAATCTGGTAGTCGAAGAATGGGGCGGTGATGTTATCGCTGTGCCGGTTTCAGCCAAGAAGGGCGAAAATATCGATACGCTGCTGGAAATGGTACTGTTAGTTTCCGAAATGGGCGAGTTGACAGCAGATCCTAAGCGTGCAGCCCGTGGAAGCGTTATTGAGGCTCAGGTTAAAAAAGGAAAGGGCGCAACTGCCAGTCTTCTGGTACAGCAGGGGACACTGCACGTGGGAGACTCCATTATCTCAGGTATGACCTATGGTAAAGTTCGTACTATGATCGATGATAAGGGCAAGCGCATTAAAAAAGCTGGTCCATCCACTCCGGTTGAAATTTCCGGTTTGTCGGATATTCCTGTGGCAGGGGATGACTTTATCGTGCTCGAAAATGAAAAAGAAGCACGACAGCTGGCAGAAAAACGCCGTGAAATGGAAAAGGATGCCCGTCAGGCTAAGATGCGCCTGTCTCTGGATGACCTGTTTACAAAGATTCAGGAAGGGCAGATTCAGGATATCAATATCATTATCAAGGCGGATGTTCAGGGTTCCATTGAAGCGATCAAGCAGTCGCTTGAAAAACTGAACACAGATGATGTACGTATTAATGTGATCCATGGTGCAGTTGGCGCGGTTAACGAGACAGACGTTATGCTGGCGTCTACCTCCAATGCAATTATCATTGGCTTTAACGTGCGTCCTGATAAAAATGCGCTGGCGGCGGCAGAAACCGAAGAAGTGGATATCCGTTTATATCGTGTCATCTACGATGCGATCGAAGATGTCAAAAAAGCCATGGAAGGGATGCTGGCACCGGAATTTGTTGAAAAAGTTACCGGGAATGCCGAAGTCCGAGAAGTGTTTAAGATACCTAATGGCAGCATGATTGCCGGTTCCTATGTCACGGATGGTAAGATATCCAGAAACGATGAGGTTCGGATTATTCGCGATGGTATCGTCGTGTTTGAAGGCGAAATCGCGTCCTTAAGACGTTTTAAGGATGATGTCAAAGAGGTTGCCAGTGGGTACGAATGTGGTATCGGAATTGATAAATACAATGATATCAAGATCGGTGATGTTATCGAAACTTTTGTCATGGAAGCCGTGGCAAGAGAACTGTAAAATAAAGGGGGTGCTATTATGGCATCACATCGTATAGAAAAAATTAATGGTCAGATTCAACGTGAGCTGAGTCTGATCATTCAACAAAAAATGAAGGACAGCCGTTTTAATCGTGATACGCTTAGTATTACAAATGTTAAGGCGGCGCCTGATCTCAAAACTGCAACGGTTTATGTCAGTATTTTCGGAACGCCTGAAGAAAAAGAAGAAGTCCTGGGACTCTTAGATAATGCAAAAGGCTTTTTGCGGGCAAACCTTGGGAAAGTGCTTAAGGTTCACTCCATTCCGGCGCTTACTTTCAAATTAGATGATTCTGTAGAATATGGCATGCATATCGACAGTATTTTAGCAAGTCTGAAAAAAGATAAAGGAGCATCTGAGGATGAAGAAGGTACCGACAGAGATTCTTGATTGTATAAAAGAGAATCAGAGCTTTTTGATTCTCGTGCATAATAAACCCGATGGCGATGCCATCGGGTCTGCTATTGCCTTTGGAAAAGGCCTTAAAGCCCTGGGGAAGAACGTCGATTATTACATCGAAACGCCTTTAGAGGATAAGCTTCAGTTTTTCAGTGAAAGCCGCTATTTTGAAGATGAGCTTCGGGATGAATATGACGTTGTAACTTTTCTGGACTGTTCAACAATAGAATATGCGTTTAAGCCAGTCCCGATGGTGGATGCGCGGACGACCATGGTCATAGACCATCACGCCACCAATCAGGGGTATGGCGACATTAATTTTTTAGAGATAACTGCCGCTACTGCTGAACTGGTCTTTCGTATTTTAGATGCTCTGGGCGTTGAACTGGATCCTGAGATGGTTGAGGCTGTTTTTACTGGTATCTCTACCGACACCGGCAGCTTTCAGTTTGCCAATGTTACTGCCGAGACCCATCAGATTTTAAGCCGTCTTTATGAAAAGCGGGATAATTTCGCGGTGTTGTCCAAACGGCTTCACAGCGAGAAAAATTATGCCCAAATGAAGCTGTATGGCAAGGCGGTAGACTCGTTACAGTTGTATGAAGACAATACCCTGGCATGGATCTTTTTAAGCTATGCTGATATTTGTAAATATGGGGGCCCTGTCCAGATAACGGACGATGTTGCCAATATTGGTATGAATGTTATCGGCGTTCAGCTGTCTGCGACAGTAAAAGAAGTAGAATGCGGTATTTACCGTGTTTCACTCCGCTCAAAGACGCCATTTAAAATTGATGTTTCATTGATTGCCCGTAAATACGGAGGCGGAGGCCACATGCGCGCCGCGGGATTTACCTTTAAAGGAGACCTGAAAGCGCTGAAAAAAGAACTGATCGAAGTGATCGAGTACTACAGGAAGCATGAAGAAGATATATGAGTGAGCTAAACGGTTATCTCAATATTTATAAGGAAAAAGGAATGACATCACACGATGTTGTTTTTAAGGCCCGGCAGATATTACACACTAAAAAAATCGGACATACGGGGACGCTGGACCCTAATGCCCAGGGAGTGCTTGTTTTATGTGTGGGTAAAGCCACTAAAGCGGTAGAATATTTAAATGATCTTGATAAGGTTTATGAGGCGGAAATTTTGTTCGGTCAGGAAACGGATACCTGTGACTGCACGGGGACGGTGACCGCAGAGGAGCCGGTACACTTCACCAAAGAAGAATTTTTAAAAGTACTTAAATCTTTTGAGGGAGACAGTATGCAGGTACCGCCCATTTATTCAGCCTTAAAAATCAATGGGCGTAAGCTTTATGACTATGCAAGAGCGGGTGAGAAGGTTGAAATACCGCCGCGGTCCATCCATATCAGCCGGATAGAAGCAATAGAGATGGGTGAACTGCCTTATAAGGCACGTTTTGTTGTAGAATGCTCTAAAGGTACATATATCCGTTCTCTTTGCCGCGATATCGGTAAAAAATTGGGGACGGCAGCCTGTATGGGAGACCTTTACCGTAAAAGGGTTGGGGATTTTAGAATAGAGAATGCACTGCACTTATCCCAGCTTAAAAATTTAATGCTGGTCGGCCGTGCCCAGTGCTTTTTTCATGAGCCAGAGTATGCGCTGGAAAAGTTCAGAATGGTAGCGGCCAACGAACGGGGCGGCCGTTTTCTGAGGAGCGGCAACCGTTTGTATCAGTGGAATGCTGTAGAAAATTTTGCGGACTTTGAAGACAGTGAAATTCTGCGTCTCTATGACCAGGAAGAATTTGTAGGTATTGGCCGGTTTTGCGCTGGCGAGGAACCCTATGTTCAACCAATTAAAATGTTTTAGGGAGAATAACCATGAATACCGAAATTAATCCAAATGAAAAAATTGTATTGGCTCTTGGCTTCTTTGATGGTGTGCACTTGGGGCATCAGGAGCTTATTAATGCCACCATCAGAAAAGCAAAAGAGCTGAATTGTGCCAGTGGTGTCATGACCTTTGCAGAGCATCCGCTGACCCATATTTTCCCAGCATACTCACCGTGGCTTATTACCACGAATGAAGAAAAAGTCCGGATTATGAAAGACTTGGGAATTGATTATGTTTTTTTGAATCCTTTTAATGATCAGCTGATGTGCTACAGTCCAAAAGCTTTTATACGGGACTATTTGCTGCAAAAGTATAATGTTGTTCATATTGTGGTCGGTTTTAACTATAGCTTTGGCTTTAAAGGCGAAGGGGATATCCAGATGCTCACAGAGTTTGGAAAGCGTTTTAACTTTGGGGTGACCGTTATTCCGCCGTGTATTATCGACGGACAATCAGTTAGCAGCACCCTGATTCGGGAGCTCATCGGCACGGGAAAAGTAAATGAAGTATCGACTTTTTTAGGCCGGGATTACAGCATTGAGGGGACCATTGTAAAAGGGAAAGGTCTTGGGCATACCTTTGATATTCCTACTGCCAATTTGAAAATGAAAGAAAAAGTCATTCTTCCCAGCAGTGGTGTTTACTATACAAAGATAAGGGTTCGTGGCCAGGAACACGATGGGCTTACTAATTTAGGGTTTAATCCCACTTTTGAAAAGCATCCCTATAGTATTGAGACCTACATTTATGATTTTGATGAGAATATTTACGGTGATTACGTTACCCTGACTTTTAAGGAGAGAGTTCGTGGTGAAATTAAATTTGATAATCTCGGCGATCTGGTAGCCCAAATTAAAAGTGATATCCGTAATATCCATACGCGTTACAGGAAGTAGCGATAAAAGGGTGACCGCCCGTTTCGGGCGGTCACCCTTTTATGTTGTAAAAAATTATTCACTTTTCATACGGTCCAGAATCTGTGCACAAGCATAATCGGTAATCAGCACATTAATATAACCGCCGTTAATGGCGCCGGAAATGGCAACCGGCTTGTCAACCCCGCCGCAGACACCGATAGAGTATTTCGTGTTTTTGAGCACGCCCAGGTCAATGGACATCATTTTTTCATTATATTCAAATTTATCGATATTACCGTTTTCGTCATAGAAAACCATACAGATATCACCGCACATTTTCTGTTCGCGAATCTCTTCAAACATTTCTGGGGTAAAGTAACCGGTTTTTATAATGGTAGAATTGCTGGTAGGTGCGCCAATACCTAAAATCGCGATGTCCATGCGCTTAGCCTTTTTAAAAACGCGCTGAATGCTGTTTTCTTTCATCAACTCAATTTTCGTGTTTTTTCTGGAGATCATGGCAGGAGCATGAAGCGGATAATAAATACCTCCAAATGCGCGGGCCATGGATTCAGCAATATAGTTGCTGTGTAGTTCAGTGGCGACAGTGCCAATGCCTCCAATCAAAGGGACAAAGGTAAGGTTAGAGTGGTAGGAATTATTGGCGTGAGGCGCAATCTGCGCGACTGTAGTCCCCATGGTAACGCCAATAACATCGCCGTCACGTATAATTCGTGAAAGATATTGAGCGGCGGCTTTGCCCATAAGCGCTTTGGTTTCGGCTGTGTCCTCTAGGGTTTCTACAATGAAAACCTCTTTCAATCCATATTTTTCTTCTAATAGCTGTTCCAGCTGAAAGTATTTACGTCCAGTGGTGTCCGATACGGTAATGGTAACAATGCCGTGTTCTCTGGCAGCGCTTAACAGTTTGGAAATGGTAGGACGGGAAATGGATAGCTTATTGGCAATATCCTGCTGGCTCATGTTTTTATTGTAGTACATATCGCTGACGCGCAGCATCATACGTTCATCCTCAATAATGTTTTTTTTCATTGAAAACTCCTCGATTCTATGTATCAGTTCATTTGAATTTTAACACAGCTTCCTTAGAAAAACCATTGTTTTTAGTTGTAATTTAACAAATGTTTTAAATAGAATAAACGATAAAAAGAAAATAAAGAAAAGTTAAAATAATTTAAAATCGTAAAAATAAAAACTAAAAATATTTTACAAACGTTCTGATTGCTAATAAAGATATATTTTTTATTTTTAAAGAAAAAACATATTTGTTTGAAAATTGGCTTATATAAAAGGAAAATCAGGTGTTTGATTAGAAAAAAAGAAATATCAAAAAAGAAATAAATAACAAATGTAAAAAATAGATGTCGCTTCTTAAAATAATTTTTAATTGGAGTTTAAAATTTGACAAAAAATAAAAAACACATATAATCATAAGTAGGCAAGAACAAAAAAGACTTACAGGAACATATGTTATAAAAAAGGAGAGCTCACCTTTTGCCTGTTTAGCGGCGGATATCGCCAGCTTTTATTCTATGGAGGGATTAATTATGTTAGTAACATCAAAGGAATTGTTTAAAAAAGCTCAAGAGAAGCATTTTGCAATACCAGCAGCTAATTTTATTGATTTAGAATCATTGAAATGGCATGTGGAGGTAGCGGAAAAACTAGGCTTTCCTCTTATTCTGGCTTTGGCGGAAAGCCATCTGGGAGAAGACATTAATCTGGAGGATGCAGCCCTTGTTGGCAAAAAATATGCCGAAGCTGCAAGTGTTCCGGTGGTTTTACATCTGGATCACGGTGCGACACCGGAATTAATTAAAAAAGCGATTGATCTGGGTTTTTCTTCAGTTATGATTGATGCTTCGATGGAAAGCTTTGATATCAATGTTGCAAGAACGAAGGAGATTATTGATTACGCGCACCCGAGAGGTGTGGTAGTAGAGGCAGAAATCGGACATGTAGGCGCTGGAGAAAACTATGAGAATCATGATGAAACAGACTCAAAATATACCACGGTAGAGGATGCTGAAAACTTTATTAAAGCGACAAATGTTGATTCCCTGGCGATTTCGATCGGGACAGCCCACGGCATGTATAAAGGAATTCCTGAGATTAACTTCGGCCGTTTAAAAGAAATAGCTGCGGCAGTAAGCACACCCCTGGTTCTTCATGGCGGTTCCTCGTCTGGCGATGATAATTTGAACAAGTGCGCCGTAAGCGGCATTTCTAAGATTAACATTTTTTCTGACTTTCTGGCCGGCGCTATGGAAAACCTGAATAAACAAAAACCTGATAATTATCTGGATGTTAAAAGGGCTTCCAAAGAGGGCATGCAGAAGACCCTTGAGCATTATTATGGTGTTTTTGAGACTAAAACAGTGGAGGTATAGATAATGAGAAAAGTAAGAACGCCTTTTTTGATCGTGAACCCAAAATCCTACCTTTATGGTGAAAAAAGCTTAGAATTGGCCAAAGCCGCCGACAAGGTGGCAGAGGATACCGGAGTTGAAATTTTCTTTACCTGTCCCTTTGCGGATATTCGCTATATTGCAGAAAATACCAAAAATATTATTGTGACAGCTCAGCATATGGAGTCACTGCGTCCGGGAAGAGGTATGGGACATGTGCTGCCAGAATCTTTAAAAGCTGCGGGAGCAGAAGCTGTTTTTTTGAATCACGCAGAGAACAGCTGTACAGTGGCAGAGCTCTACGCTGCAATGAACCGTGCAAAAGAACTTGAGATGCTCACGGTTGTCTGTGCGGACTCGGTTGTAGAATCAAGGGCGATTGCGGAAATGAAGCCTGATATTTTATTGTCTGAACCAACAGACCTTATCGGCACTGGAGAAACGGCGGATGACAGCTATGTGCTGGAAACAACTGAACAGATTCATGCCGTGAATCCGGAAATTATGATCATGATCGCCTCAGGCGTTAATTCTCCAGAGGATGTTTACAATATTATTAAGCTGGGCGCGGATGGTACCGGTGCGACTTCTGGGATTATCGGCGCGCCAGATCCGACCCGGATGGTACGCGATATGGCAGAAGCCATGGCAAAGGCCGATAAAGAGAAGAAAGGGGAACAATGCAATGAAGATGTATAAAGAACAAATTGAACTGGAATCTCACGGTGGCAGACCAACTTATTTTGACATTACGCCACAACTAAAAAAAATTATTCAGGAGAGTGGTATTCAGGACGGTATCTGTGCTGTCTCCTCACCGCATACAACCTGTGCCGTTTTTTTTGAGGAGTTTGTCCACGATTATACCGAAGAAGGGGATGAATTTTTGCAGGTCGATCTGAATAACGGGCTTAATAAAATTTTTCCGAAGCATGAAACAGCGGACCAGTATCTTTATCCGGGTGAAGAACATTATCGAGAGGTTGAATCCTGGCCGAATGCTGAAACTTATCTTCCGGGAGGTGACCGGACACAGCTTTTCAATTGTGATGCTCATCTGAAGGCGACGATTATCGGCTCAAGTGAGGTTTTTGATGTGGAAAAAGGAAATCTTGGCGTTGGTGTGACGGGATATGCTTATTTTGTTGATTTTGACTGCTCGCGCCCAAGACCAAGAAAATGTAAGGTCTGCGTGATTGGCGAATAGCTATTAATAAAATATAAGAGGTGCCACGTTCTCTGTTTTGATGAGAATGTGGCGCTTTTTTTCTTCCTAAAACAGTTAAGAACAAAATTTATATAAAGTGTTTTTTGTTTTTGTAAATTATCGATGATTGTTAAACAAATAACATCTTTAAATTATCATTTGTAAATTATAAAACACTAATCTAAAATGACATTATTTTAACAAATAAGACAAATAATGCGAAAGAAAACGAGTACATTCGGCTAAATTAAGCCAAAGTTATATAAATTTTGATAAACAAAGATGCTGTCAAAAACAAAATAACTGATTGACATTTACAAATGTGCATTATATAATTCAACTAAAGCCAGGAACAAAAGACAAAAATAAAGGCATTTGGACTTAAAAAACAAAAAAGGGGTAAAGGAAAATGCAAAGGAATTTATTGTTTTTAGTTGTATTTGCGTTGATGGCGCTTCAGATGATACTCAGTCTATTTCAGATAAAGCGCTATCAACGGGAACTGGGTAAGCTAAGAGGGACCGGTACCATTGGTATTGGGCATACGAAAGGAGGGCTGAAGGCAGGACAAATTTTGATTGTGTCTTATAGCAGGCGTAAAAACCAGGTAGTAGCTTACCGTCAGATGAAGGGGCTTACAATCTTTGCAGGGTTTAAAACAAAAGAAATCATGCTCGGAAAGAGTCTGTCAGATTTAAAAAGAATTGGTCTGGAAGAAGATGCTAAAGAATTTCGGCGTAGAAGACGGAGACATCCCTATGATCCGGAAGAAATGACTAAAAAAAAGGGAGCCCTGATTCAGGCTGTAGAGTCTATCGAGAAAAGACTTGCTGTAGAAGATACACAAACGGAGAATAAAAAACGAATGCTTGAATGTACTGGACAACTTACGGCTAAAGAGTCAATGTAAATAATGAGCTGTATGTAGATTACGGTAGTTCCGCTTACATAACAGCGATTATTAAAAAAGAAAAGAACGAGGAGGTAATTATGGAATTCTTATCAAATTTAGCGACTTCATTCATTGGGCTGTTTCAAATCGGGGGTGAACAGTTTGTTGGCTACATCACCGGAATCATTCCAACGCTTGTTTGTCTGATCACAGCGGTTAATGCTCTGATCGCGATCATCGGCCAGGACAAGGTTGATAAGCTGGGAATTATCTGCAGTAAAAACTTTTTACTCAGGTATACGCTGCTGCCAATCCTGTCAATGTTTTTCCTGTGTAACCCAATGGCTTACACAATGGGGCGTTTCCTGGATGAAAAATACAAGCCTGCATTTTATGATGCGGCAGTGTCCTTCTGTCATCCAATCACAGGTCTGTTCCCCCATGCAAACGCTGGTGAATACTTTGTTTACGGCGGGATTGCGGCAGGGCTCACAACCTTAGGCAAAGATCTTGGACCATTGGCGATTCGCTACTTTATCGTTGGTGTTATCGTAATACTGATCCGCGGGATTATCTGCGAAAGATTGACCATTAAATTTATGAAAAAGGGGGAAAACGCAAATGTATAAAGCCGTTAAAGTATCAAAGGGTTCTTCAGGCTGGGGTGGCCCGCTGGTTATCCAGCCAACCGAAAAGCGCAGTAAGATCGTTTCTGTTACAGGCGGCGGTATTGACCCGCTTACGAAGAGAATTGCGGAGCTAACCGGAGCGACGGCAGTTGACGGCTTCTCGACCGGTGTTCCTGATGATGAATTCGCCTGCGTGGTCATTGACTGTGGTGGTACGGCACGATGCGGTGTTTACCCTAAAAAGCAGATACCGACTATTAACATTACTTCAGTAGGTCAGAGCGGCCCATTAGCTAAGTTTATCACTGAGGATATTTATGTGTCGGGCGTAAAGCCGGACAATATTCAGCTGGCAGATGGCTCTGAAGCACCCATCGCCACAGAGAAAACAATCCAGCAGGAAAAGCAGAAGAAAGAAGAAAGCAAAAAGAAGGAAAGCGCTAAAGGAGAAAAGAAAGAAAGCATTATCGTGCGGCTTGGTAAAGGCGTTGGCGGCGTCGTAGGTAAGTTCTTCCAGGCAGGCCGTGATACCATTGATATGGTGATCCGTAATATTCTCCCGTTTATGGCCTTTGTTGCCATGCTTATCGGGATTATTCAGGGAACCGGTCTTGGTGACTGGATCGCAAACACTATTTCGCCGCTTGCAAATACACTCCCAGGTTTGCTGGTTATCTGTATTATTTGTGCCATACCAATCATTTCTCCAATTATTGGGCCAGGCGCTGTTATTGCCCAGGTGGTCGGCGTTTTAATTGGCCAGCAGATTGGCGTGGGCGCCATCAATCCGTCTCTGGCATTACCAGCGCTCTTCGCCATTGATGCACAGGTAGGCTGTGACTTTGTACCAGTTGGCCTTTCTCTTGGAGAAGCAGAACCGGAAACCATTGACGCCGGTGTGCCCGCTGTGCTGTTTGAACGCTTGATAACAGGTCCTGTAGCTGTTTTGATCGCTTATGCTTTCAGCATTGGGTTATATTAAAAGGCAGGGATGAAATGGACTATAAAAGTACTGTAACAACCATTGGACCGCTGGTAGAGGAAATGGCGGCAGAAGGAAATTTTATAATCGTATTTAATGAAAATGCGCCGGAATCTCTGGCAGAGATGTCCATTCTTCATACTATCTGTGAAATGGATCAGGAAATTAAGCCAGGAGATGTGGTCATTTTTGGCAATAATCAATATATTGTTACCGCAGTAGGTGAGGAAGCAAACCATACTTTAAAGGCTATGGGGCACTGTTCTTTTAAATTTACAGGACGAGAGAATGTGGAACTGCCAGGGCAGATTGAACTGTCTGGCGGGGATATCCCGGAAATAAAGCCTGGAGATCAGTTTGAAATTTTATTCACTTAATCTGGCAAAAAAGAACAGATTCGTATTAATCTGCCAGATAAAAATTGTTTAACAAATTTTTAATATAGAAAGAGGTATTTAAAATGATTAACATGATGTACAAGCTGCAGAAGTTGGAAGACGAAGGCAAACCAATTAAAGCCAGTATCGTTGGCGCAGGCCAGATGGGTTGTGGCATGGCCGCTCAAATGACAGTCATGAAAGGGATGGACCCGGTTGTTGTGGTTGACGTTGTGCTTGAAAATGCAAAACGTGCATACCTGGATTCCGGTTATAAAGAAGGCGAAGATTTTGTAGAAGCAGAAACGGTCGAAGAAGCCAATAAGCTTTTGGCACAGGGCAAGTTTATCGTTACAAAAAATAATGAAATCGCAACGAAATGCGATATTATTGATTGTGCTGTCGACGCAACGGGTGTACCGGAAGTCGGGGCCAAGGTTGCGATGGACGCCATCAACGCCGGTAAACACATTTGTATGTTAAATGTTGAAACCGACGTATGCATTGGTCATCTTTTATACAAACTGGCCAACAATGCCGGCGTTGTCTACACAGGCTCCGCAGGGGATGAACCCGGGGCTGTTGTAGAAATGTATGATTATGCAAAAGGTCTTGGATTTGATGTCAAGGTTGTTGGTAAAGGAAAGAACAATCCACTGGCATTGGATTGCACACCAGAAACCGTAGCAGAAATCGCAAAAGAAAAAGGCGCTTCTCCAAAGATGATCTGCGCCTTTAAGGACGGCACTAAAACCATGGTTGAGATGACAGCTATGGCCAACGCCACTGGTTTTGTACCAGATGTTACCGGTGCACACGGTGCAGAAAGCGATGTCGCCCATCTGAATGATGTATTAAGCCTTAAGAGTGAAGGCCGCGGCGGTGTGTTAGACAACTATGGTGTTATTGAATATATCAATGGCGTGGCGCCTGGCGTGTTTGTAATCATCGGAACAGATCAGCCGGATATTGCAGCAGAGCTCACTTATCTGAGCATGGGACCTGGACCAAACTATACACTGTACCGTCCATATCACTTAACTTCTTTAGAAACGCCAATGTCTGTGGCAAAGGCCTGCATTGATCATGAACCAACCATTGTACCACGCTGTGGACGTGTGGCTGAAACCATTGCTGTCGCTAAAAAGGATATGAAAGCCGGCGAAATGTTAGATGGTATTGGCGGGTACACTATCCGGGGAACCTTTATGGCTGCTTCAGAAGCGGACAGACAGAATGCGCTTCCGATGGGTCTTGTTGATAAGAAAACACAGCTGGTCCATGATAAAAAAGCCGGGGAAGTCATCACCTATGACGATGTTGTTCTGAACAATGATAACCTGATTGTACAACTGCGCAAATTACAGGACGAATTATTTATCTAACGTTTACCCCTTGCCCGGACAGGATGTGAAAACAGCAAGCGTTTTAAAACCTGTCTGGGCGTTTTTTAAAAAGCCTGCAAATAAAAAGTCAAGGAGAAAATGAAAAAAGATAATACTGAAAA